>NZ_JAFGYW010000002.1:0-459075 GCF_017491595.1 Pseudomonas sp. 51_B | reverse complement strand
GCGATCGCGCCATTGCAACTTGCGGTAGTTGAAGTTGCGCCCCAGCGTGCGGCCGTCGGCCTGAAGGCCGTTTGCCTCCACCGCATTGCCTTGCAGCGAGCCGTCCAGCCACTGCAGCCCGCCAGCCAGTGTCCAGTCGTCGTTGAGCCAATGCTCAAAGCGCAGCTGGGCCATGTTGTTGTCGTTATGCAGCAGGTTGTCGCTGCCTTTTTCCCAGATATTGGTATCGCGCGAAGCGCTGCCGCGTTGGCCGGGCAGGCGGGTCAAACCTCGATCGAGGGGGTGGTTGTTGCGCATGAAGTCACCCTCGAAGATGACCTTGGTGGATTCGTTGAGCTGCCAACTGATGACCGGCGCTACGCCATAGCGCTCGCTTTGCACATCGTCGCGAAAACTTTCTGCGTCTTCGCCCACCACATTCAGGCGGTAAGCCAATGCGCCATCGGCATTCAACGGCCCGCTGGCGTCCAGGGTCGCGCGGCGCATTCCTTGGTCGTCGACCTGGCTGCCTAGCGTGACTTTAGGTGCGCTCAATGGCTGCTTGCTGACCACGTTGAAGGTGCCGCCAGGGTCGCCCCGGCCGTACAGGCTGGTGGCCGGGCCGCGGATCACCTCGAGGCGCTCGACGCTATTGGCGTCCGGGGCATTGGGGTAGCCGCGGTTGATCGGGAAGCCGTTACGGTAGAACTCACCGGTGGTGAAGCCGCGCACGGTGAAAGTGGTCAGGCCCTGGCCACCGAAGTTGTTGGCACGGCCAACACCGCCGGCGTAATCCAGGCCCTCTTGCAGGCGAGTGGCGCCGGTATCTTGAAGCACGTCTTTGGGCACCACGCTAATCGATTGGGGTATCTCGTGCAGTGCTGTATCGGTACGTGTGGCGCTGGCAGAACGGTTGGCTTTGTAGCCTTGCACCGGCCCATCGGCCCGCTCGGTGTCGGCACTGCTGGTTATGCTCAGAGCCTGAAGTTCGATCTGGCCACCGTCGGCCAGCGGCTCAGGCTCGGCGAAGGCCCAAGGGGACATAGCTTGAAGAACACATAGCGAAACGAACGTGCGACGCATCGACGGTACGATCCTGGAAGAAAGCGCTGAGGGAGAATGGTTTTAGCAGCAGGAAGCTACTACGAATCATTATCAAATGCATTAGTTATAATTTGCACGGACGTACCACTTTTGGCAGCAAAGACAAGGCTTCATGTTTTTTTCACCTTGCGCTGTTATGATCGCGCCACTCTTTGGGGAGTAGCCTGCCTTCGCGCCTTGCGGCGGCGCTCTGGTCAACATATTTGGCAACCTGCCATGGCCAGCGCATCCATTCGGATTGGCGAGACCAACGACCTTCCTGCAGCCAAGCCGGGCCTGCAGGTCGTCTGTCGTTGACTCGTTGCCCGGTTGGAGCTTGAACCTTGAACCCCATTTCCCTGATCTTTCTCGCCTTCGCCATGTCCACCGATGCCTTCGCAGCCGCAATCGGCAAGGGCTCGAGCCTGCACAAGCCGCGCTTGGCCGAGGCCCTGCGCACGGGTCTGATCTTTGGCATCATCGAAGCCATCACCCCGGTGATCGGCTGGCTCTTGGGTCAAGCCGCCAGCCAGTATGTCGAACAGTGGGACCACTGGATCGCCTTTACCCTGTTGCTACTGCTAGGCGCGCACATGGTGCATGCCGGGCTCAAGCCCGATGAACAGGAGCAGGAAAAACAAAGCCAGCATTCGTTCTGGATTCTGGCGGTCACGGCGGTGGCAACCAGCATCGACGCCCTGGCGGTGGGCATCGGCCTGGCTTTCGTTGACGTGAATATCTGGGTGGCCGCTGCGGCGATCGGCCTGGCGACCATGACCATGGTGACCATCGGCACCATGCTCGGGCGGGCGTTGGGCTCTGTGGTGGGCAAGCGCGCCGAGATCATCGGTGGGATTGTGCTGATGCTGGTGGGCACCACCATTCTTTACGAGCACCTGAGCGCGGTGTGAATCGCCGATTGTCGGGTATGATGCAGCCCCCGATATTCCCCAAGAGGCCATGCCATGACCCTGAGCGCTGAACAGATCGGCGAATTCCAAGCCTTTGCCGAACAGCTGGCCGATGCCGCTGCGCAGGCGATCCAGCCGTTTTTTCGTGCCAGCCTCGAGGTCGAGGACAAGGGCGGGCGCCTGTATGACCCGGTGACCGTGGCGGACAAGGCCGCCGAGGACGCCATGCGGGCATTGATCCAGGCGCATTACCCCGAACACGGCATTCTTGGTGAAGAAGCCGGTGTGGCGGTGGGCAGCAGCCCCCTGACCTGGGTGCTTGACCCCATCGATGGCACTCGCGCCTTCATCACCGGCCTGCCGCTGTGGGGGACCTTGATCGCCCTCAATGACGGCACCAAACCCGTGCTCGGTGTCATGAACCAACCCTTCACCGGTGAGCGTTTCGTAGGGACACCGGCGGGTGCCTGGCGCAGTGGCACACCCTTGAAAACCCGCGCATGCCGTGAATTGGCTACTGCCACCCTGATGTGCACCACGCCGGACATGTTCGACACCGCCGAGCGTAAGGCGGCGTTCGAAAACGTGGCTGGCCAGGCGCGGTTGATGCGTTATGGCGGTGATTGCTATGCCTACTGCATGTTGGCATCGGGCTTTGTCGATGTAATCGTCGAGGCCAGCCTACAGCCGTATGACGTGCAGGCGCTGATGCCCATCATCGAGGGGGCCGGCGGGGTGATCAGCGCGTGGGACGGCAGCAGCGCGCAGAACGGCGGTTGTGTGGTCGCCTGTGGTGACCCGGTTTTGCATGCGCAGGTGGTGCAGTTGTTGCGTCACGCCATGTAATTGGCCAGCGGCTTGGTGCTAAGCCGCACTTTTTGCGTTTTCCGGGCTCTATCCTTGGCCAGGCCGCACCGACACCCGATGCGGCCGCCGATTTCGACCCGGTGCCGATGGTTGCGAGCTATCCCAGAATTCTCCCACGCCTGCTGCTGGCAGGCGCCCTGATTGGCCTGGCCGGCTGCAGCGAGCGGCAAGGGCACGACATTGTCAGCCAGTTGGGTGAAGGCAAGCCCAGTGAGCTGTTCCAGACCAGCGTCGACCGCATGGCGACGTTGGCCATGCGCGACAACCTGCAAAGCTTGTATCTGCTGATGAACAAGCTCTACCTGCGCAACCCCAACCAGTGGAAGCTCTCTGGCTACTTGGACGCGACCACTGCCGAGCGGCAGATCCGCGTGGCCATCGAGCAGCGCAAGCCGCTGCCGCAGCTGGGCAATCGACGTGACCTAGCGGCCTTGAGCTATGCGTTGGACCCTGATTTTCGGGGGGACCGGGTGGGTGCTTTCATCTATGCCATCGGCAGTATGCTGATCACCGCCCACGGTGGGCGTAGCGAGTTCTACATGACCGATACGCTCGACCCGCTGTTCATCAACAACGCCGCACGCAACATCGAAAAGGCCACCTGGATGCTCAGCCAACGCCAGGATGCCAACGGGGTGCTGTTGCTGTTCTCCAATGAAATATCCGAGCAGGGCAGTAATCTGAGTTTCGCTGTTGAATTCGGCAAGATCGTTGCCCGGCTGGATTTGCTGGCAGAGCTGCTGGATGAGCGCTACCGGCGGATCGGGCTCAATTATGCGCAGAGCCTTTTGTTGATGAACTTTCTGCCTGTGCAATGAGCCGGCCATCGTCACCGATGGCCGAGTGCCCACTGTTGCCAGCAACGCTTCGGCGAGCTGACTGCGCGGACCTTCAGGCCGCGCCCCTGACAGGGCTTACAACGGGTAATGCTTGAGTTCGCGCGCGATCAGCATGCGCTGAATCTCGCTCGAACCCTCGTAGATTTGCGTGATACGCGCATCGCGGTAATAACGCTCTACCGGGTAGTCCTCCAGATAGCCATAGCCGCCGTGTACCTGGATCGCCATCGAACATACCCGTTCGGCCATTTCCGAAGCGAACAGCTTGGCCTGAGAGGCCTCCGACAAGCATGGCTTGCCAGCGCTACGCAGGCGCGCGGCATGCAGTATCAGTAAGCGTGCGGCATTCACTTGCACCTGCATGTCCGCCAACAGGTTGGCGATGCTCTGGTGCTCGTTGATCGGTTTGCCAAACTGGATACGGTCGCGCGAATAAGCCAACGCTGCCTCGAACGCGGCGCGGGCGATTCCCAGGGCCTGGGCGGCGATGCCGATGCGGCCGCCTTCAAGGTTGGACAGCGCGATGGCCAAACCCTTGCCACGCTCGCCGAGCAGGTTGGCTGCCGGCACGCGGCAGTTGTCGAACGTGACTGCGCAGGTGTCCGAGGCACGAATGCCCATCTTGTGCTCGCTGCGCTCGACCTTGAACCCTGGGTTGTCGGTCGGCACCAGAAACGCGGACAGGCCCTTCTTGCCCAGGTCCGGGTCAGTCACGGCAAAAACGATGGCAAGGCCTGCGCGGCGGGCGTTGCTGACGAACTGCTTGGCCCCGTTGATCACCCACTGGCCATCGATCAGCTCGGCGCGGGTACGCAGGTTGTGCGCTTCGGAGCCTGCCTGGGGTTCGGTCAGGCAGAAGCAGCCGATGGTTTGCCCTACCGCAAGGCCTGGCAACCAGGCCTGTTGTTGCTCGGGGCTTCCATAGGCCAGCAGCGGGCCGCAGCCGACCGAATTGTGGATGCTCATCATCGCCCCCGTGGCGCCGCATCCGGCGGAGATTTCCTCCACCGCCAGGGCGTAGGCCACGTAGTCGGTGTAGCTGCCGCCGAAGGTATCCGGCACGACCATGCCCAGCAGGCCGAGCTCGCCCATCTTGCGTACCACGCCATCGTCGATCCAGCCGGCCTTTTCCCAGGCTTGCGCGTGGGGGGCAATTTCGCCGCGGGCGAAGTCACGGGCCATGTCGCGGATCATGATTTGTTCTTCGCTCAGTTCCAGGTCTTGCATGCTGTACTCCCGGCTCACAGGCCTTCGAAGAATTGATCGACCCGCTGGCGCGTCAGCCCGGCGAGGGTTGGCGGGTTCCAGCGCGGCTGCTTGTCCTTGTCGATGATCAGCGCGCGTACGCCCTCGATGATGTCGCCATACTCGAACCACTGGCGGTCGATGTGCAGTTCCATGGCGAAGCATTCCTCCAAGGCCATGTGGCGGCCCCGGCGCAGCATCTCCAGGGTAACTGCCATGGCTAATGGCGAGCGGCTTTCCAGCTGGTCGGCAGTGGCCACAGCCCAATCGTGGCTGTCGCCGATGCGCACGGTACGCAGTTGTTCGACGATCGCTGCCACGTCGGCTTGGGCGAAGAAATGGTCGATGACCGGACGCAACTTTTGCAGGGGCGCTTCGTCCAGTACCTGGCTACCCAGCTTGGCCAGCAAGTTCTGCAGGTCCTTGAGTGGGTGGTCGCCAAAGCGCAATTGGTCCAGGCCCTCATCCAGGGCTGCCAGCTTGTCGCTGGCCAGGTACCAGTCGGCAAGCCCGCAGTACAATGCATCCGCAGCCTGGATCTGGGCGCCGCTGACACCCAGGTAAGTGCCTAGCTCACCGGGGATGCGCGACAGGAAGTAGCTACCCCCCACATCGGGAAAATAGCCGATGCCGACTTCGGGCATGCCCAGGCGGCTGCGCTCGGTCACGATACGCAGGTCGCAGCCCTGAGCCAGGCCCATGCCGCCGCCAAGGGTGAAGCCGTCCATTAGCACCAGCACCGGCTTACGGTAGCGGTGGATGGCAAGGTCCAGGGCATATTCCTCGACGAAAAACGCTTCGTGCAGGGTTTCGCCCGCCTTGTAGCTGTCGTGTAACGAACGGATATCGCCGCCTGCGCAAAAGCCCTTGGGCCCTTCGCCGCGCAGCACCACGGCCTGCACCTGCGGATCCTTCGCCCAGCAGTCCAGTTGCTGGTGCAGGCAGCGCACCATGTCCAGCGTCAGGGCATTGAGGCCGGCAGGGCGGTTGAGGGTGAGGTGGCCAATCTGGTTGCGAACCTCGGCCAGTACATGGGTGGTTACCGAGGTAGTAGCGTACGCGGTCATCGCGTTCTCCCTGCTTTGTTATTGATTTTCCAATGAAGTTTGCAGCGCGCTGGAGGATCGCAGGATCCTGTCATGCAAAATTGTGCTGCACAATGGACAATTGTGCAGCGCCATCGTGCATTTATGCCCGGTCTACACCCAAGTGATGCAGTGGGGGCGTTCATTACTTTAAGCGTAACGATCAGCCGCCTAGCTTGATTGATCCGATTAGCGCCAGCGCCCTAATGTGCCTCCACGACAGCGAACCTGTGGAGTCACTCAATGACCATAACAAAGAATCCACCGCCGCAATGGTCCAGTCGGCGCGCCGAGAAGCAGCGCCGCCTGGACCGCGTACGTCACCTGGCCGACGGTGTGGTGCTGCCCACCGAGCGGATCACCGAAGCCCTGGAATTGTTGATCGCACCAGGCGACCGCGTGGTGCTGGAAGGCAACAACCAGAAGCAGGCCGATTTTCTTTCCCGTTCGATGGCCAAGGCAGACCCTGAGCGCCTGCACGACCTGCACATGATCATGCCTAGCGTCAGCCGTGCCGAGCACCTGGACCTGTTCGAGCGCGGCATCGCCCGCAAGCTCGATTTCTCCTTTGCAGGCCCACAGAGCCTGCGCATTGGCCAATTGCTGGAAGACGGCCTGCTCGAAGTGGGCGCTATCCACACCTACATCGAGTTGTACTCGCGGTTGCTGGTCGACCTTATTCCCAATGTCACGCTGGTGGCAGGCTTCATGGCTGACCGCCAGGGCAACCTGTATACCGGCCCTAGCACCGAAGATACCCCGGCGCTGGTCGAGCCGGCTGCTTTCAGTGACGGTTTGGTGATCGCCCAGGTCAACCAATTGGTCGAGCGCGTGGACGATCTGCCGCGCGTGGACATTCCTGCGTCCTGGGTCGACTTCGTGGTGGTGGCGGACCAGCCGTTCTACATAGAGCCGCTGTTCACTCGCGACCCGCGTCATATCAAGCCGGTCCACGTGCTGATGGCGATGATGGCCATCCGCGGAATCTACGAAAAGCATCAGGTCCAGTCGCTGAACCACGGCATCGGCTTCAACACTGCCGCCATCGAATTGATCCTGCCGACCTACGGCGAGTCGCTGGGGCTAAAAGGCAAGATCTGCCGCAACTGGACCCTCAACCCACACCCGACCCTGATTCCGGCCATCGAAAGCGGGTGGGTCCAGAGCGTGCACTGCTTTGGCACGGAACTTGGGATGGAAGACTACATTGCCCAACGCCCGGATGTGTTCTTCACCGGCCGCGACGGCTCCATGCGCTCGAACCGGATGATGTGCCAGCTGGCCGGGCAATACGCAGTGGACCTGTTCATCGGCGCCACCCTGCAGGTCGATGGCGATGGCCACTCCTCGACCGTCACCCGCGGCCGCCTGGCAGGCTTCGGCGGTGCGCCGAACATGGGCCACGACCCACGTGGCCGGCGCCATGCGACCCCCGCCTGGTTGGACATGACAGTGCCTGACACCCTGCTCGAACGGGGCCGCAAGCTGGTGGTGCAGATGGTCGAAACCTACCAGGAGGGGGGCAAACCTACTTTCGTCGAAACCCTCGACGCGGTGCAAGTCGCGAAAAAGACTGGCATGCCTCTGGCGCCGGTCATGATCTACGGCGACGACGTCACCCACTTGCTCACCGAGGAGGGCATCGCCTACCTGTACAAGGCGCGCAGCCTAGAGGAGCGCCAGCAAATGATCGCGGCCGTGGCCGGGGTCACTGCCATCGGCTTGCGCCACGACCCCAAAGACACCTTGCGCATGCGCCAGCAGGGCCTGATCGCGCTGCCCGAGGACCTTGGCATCCGCCGTACCGATGCCAGCCGCGAACTGCTCGCGGCGCGCAGTATTGCCGACCTGGTCGAGTGGTCTGGGGGCCTCTATAACCCGCCAGCACGTTTCAGGAGTTGGTGAATGAGCGCATACCCGAATCTTTCAGCAGCGGCTTGCGCCGTGATCAGGCCGCTACGCCGCCCCCAGCTCGGCCTGGCTGACCAACTGGCCGACCTGGCGGTGCAAGCCCTGATAGATGAAGCCGAGCTGTCGCCCAAACCAGGCCTGGTCGATCGTCGCAGCAGTGGCGCCCACAGTGACATGACGCTGGGCCTGATGCACGCCTCGGCGCTGGCCGTGTGGCCTTGCCTGCGGCAAATGGCCCAGGCCGCCGAGTATCACAGCGAAATTGGCCTGGCGCTGCGCGCTGAGTTGGGCCGCCTGGGCCGCGAGGGCGAAGCGGCCATGCTCGCCACTACTGGGGGTGTCAATACCCACCGCGGCGCAATCTGGGCGCTGGGGCTGCTGGTCGCAGCCCAAGCGCTACAGCCCCAGGCCGATGCCATGGCAGTGGCGGCTTGTGCCGGGCGCATCGCCCTGATCGATGACCCGGCGGCGCCGAGTCAGAGCAGCCACGGTGCCCAGGTACGCCAGCGCTATGGCGCCAGCGGCGCCCGCGAGCAGGCCCAACAAGGTTTCCCGACTGCCCTGGAACATGGCCTGCCGCAACTGCGCCGCAGTCGTGCCAGCGGGGCCAGTGAAAGCCAGGCCCGGGTCGATGCCTTGCTGGCGATCATGGCCGCGCTCAGTGATACCTGCGTGCTCTGGCGCGCCGGCCCGCAAGGCCTGCACCAGGTGCAAAGCGGTGCCCGTGCGGTGCTCCAAGCTGGGGGCAGCGCCACGCTGCAAGGCCGGCGCAGGTTGCGCCAACTGGACGCGCAACTGTTGCAACTCAACGCCTCACCGGGCGGCGCCGCCGATCTGCTAGCGGCCTGCCTGTTTCTCGACAAAGCCGGGAGCCTGTGACATGGAAACCTTGAATTTTCAATTCCCCGCCGCCCAACCCGGTCGCGGTCGGACGCTGGTCGGCTGTGTCAGCTCGGGCGACCTCGAAGTGCTGATCGAGCCTGGCCTGGCTGGCAGTCTGGACATCCAGGTGGTGACGTCGGTGAACGGCAGCGCTGCGCGCTGGCAGCAGTTGTTCGACCGCCTGTTCCAAGGCCGCGCATTACCGGCGGTGAAGATCGATATCCATGATTTCGGCGCCACGCCTGGGGTTGTTCGCCTGCGCCTGGAGCAAGGCTTGGAGGAGATAGCCCATGACTGACAACGCCCGTCTGCTGCAAAGCCGCAGCTTCGTCGAACTCGGTGCCCGCCAGCGTGCCCGCGCGTTGCTTGATGCGGGCAGTTTCCGAGAGTTGCTTGGGCCATTCGAGCGCCTCATGTCCCCCTGGCTGCCGCTTCAGGGCATCGTGCCCCAGGCCGACGACGGCGTGGTGATTGCCAAGGGCCTGCTCGCAGGTCGGCCTGCCGTGGTGGCGGCCATCGAGGGCGCGTTTCAGGGTGGCAGTATGGGGGAGGTGGGTGGCGCCAAAATCGCAGGCGCCTTGGAACTGGCTATCGAAGACAATCGTAATGGCATCCCTACCTGCGCCGTGCTGTTACTGGAAACCGGCGGGGTAAGGCTGCAGGAAGCCAATCTTGGCCTGGCAGCCATTGCCGAAATTCAGGCAGCGATCGTCGAACTACGGGGCTATCAACCGGTGATTGGCCTGGTAGCAGGCGCGGTGGGGTGCTTCGGCGGTATGTCCATCGCGGCGGGGTTGTGCAGCCATCTGTTGGTCACCCGCGAGGCTCGCTTGGGGCTCAACGGCCCACAGGTGATCGAGCAGGAAGCCGGCATTGTCGAGTACGACGCCAAAGACCGGCCGTTCATCTGGAGCCTGACCGGAGGCGAGCAGCGTTACGCCAGCGGTTTGGTGGATGCCTATGTGGCCGATGACGTCGAGCGCATCCGCGAGCAGCTGCTGCAACTGCTGGATAAGCCATCGGCAGATCGCGCTGGCCGCCATGCCTGGTTCCTGCAGCGCTTGGCCAGCCTGGGCGGCGACTGCCCTCAGCTGGACGCGGCTGCCGTGCGTGCCCTTTACCAAGGAGAAGCCCAATGAACCGTGCCTTGAATTGGCTGCCAGGCCTTGCTGGTGGTGAGCCGCTGGCAGGTTACCCACCGTCAGTGCAGGTGGTCGATGGCGAGCTGGATAACCGCCCGGCGCGCTTCATCGCTGTAGTCCCCGATGCCCACAACCCTTTCCCGCGGGCGCGTGCCGGTGAAGTCGGCCTGCTCGAAGGCTGGGGCTTGGCCAAGGCTGTGGCCGATGCCGTCGAACAAGACCGCGCAGGCCAGAAGCGGGCCATCGTCGCAGTCATCGATGTCCCCAGCCAGGCCTACGGCCGCCGTGAGGAGGCTTTGGGTATTCACCAGGCTTTGGCCGGGGCGGTGCAGGCCTATGCGCAGGCTCGTCTGGCCGGGCATCCGGTGATCGGCTTGCTGGTCGGCAAGGCCATGTCAGGTGCCTTCCTGGCCCATGGCTACCAGGCGCAACGGCTGATCGCACTGGATGATAGCGGGGTCATGGTGCATGCCATGGGCAAGGCCGCGGCAGCGCGCATTACCCTGCGCAGTGTCGAACAGCTCGAGGCGCTGGCCGCCGAGGTACCGCCGATGGCGTATGACCTGGCCAGTTATGCCTCCTTGGGCTTGCTCTGGCGGCGCCCGCAGGTCGAGCGTGCCGACGCACCCACTGCCGCTGACATTGCCCAGGTGCGCGCTTGCCTGAGCGAGGCTGTGCGCGACATTGGCCAGTCGACTGATCTCACATCCAGGCTCGCCGGCGAACACCGCAAAGCTTCCCGTGAAGTGCGGGCACGCCTGCGCAGCCAGTGGCAGGAGGCCTGAGATGAACCTGCCACAACCCCATGACCTGCTCTGGGGCATGCCGGCGGCCGGCCTGCCTGACGATGCCCCAGCCTGGGCGGTGCAGGCACTGACCGCCGGGCAGCCAGTGGTAGTCAGGCGTGCCAGCTGCGACGCGGGTTGGGTGGCTGTGGGCGTACGCGGGCAGGGGCGCGCGCAGCGCTTGGGCGTGGTGATGCGCTTGGGTGATATCCAGCGGCAAGTGCGGCCAGAGGCACTGCGCTGGTCGGCGCCAAGCCCCTGGCCTGCGCTTGAGGCGCTGGCCTCGGTGGCAGCCGTGCTGGATGCCAGCGGGCTGGCCTGGGGGCCAACCGGCGGCGTCGGCTACCAACTGGCGACCGGTTGCCCGGTCGTGCATCAGGCCAGCGACCTCGACCTGTTGGTACGTACCCCGCAATCGATGAACCGTGCCAAGGCGCGCGAGCTGCTGGATATCTTCGCCTGCGGCCCATGCCGTATCGATGTGCAATTAGAGACCCCGGCAGGGGCCGTCGCCCTGCGTGAGTGGGCCGGCCAGGCGCGCCGAGTGTTGCTCAAGTCAGCCTTGGGCCCGCGCCTTGTGCAAAATCCTTGGCACCCCATGGAGTGCGCAGCGTGAGCAGCCTTTGGGCGTTTCCCGGCCAGGGCGCGCAGCAGCCCGGCATGCTGCAGCGTCTGCCGGAGGGCGGCGCAGCGGTACTGGAAGAGGCCAGCGATGTGCTGGGCGAGGATGTTTCGACGCTCGATAGCGCTCAGGCTTTGCAGTCTACCCGTGCCGTGCAGCTCTGCCTGCTGCTGGCCGGGGTTGCCTGGGCGCGGTGGCTGCTGCAGCGCAGCCCCGCCGCGGATTACGTTGCCGGGTTGTCCATCGGTGCGTACCCGGCCGCGGTAACGGCCGGGGCGCTGGCATTGGCCGATACGGTACGCCTGGTCGCCCTTCGCGGCGAACTGATGCAACGTGCCTACCCGCAAGGCTACGGCATGACTGCACTGAGCGGCCTTGACCTGGCATCGGCCGAACGCCTGCTGGCCGAAGTCGGCGGTGAGGTGTACCTGGCCAACCTCAATAGCGACAACCAGATCGTCATAGCCGGCAGTGACACCGCCATGGCCGAGGTCGCGGCCCGGGCCCGCGCGCGCGGGCAGGGCGTGGCCCGGCGCTTGGCGGTGAGCGTACCCTCACACTGCGCCTTGCTCGACGGCCCAGCCCAACAACTGGCGACGGCCTTTGCCGGTATCGAGTTACGCCGCCCGCGCATCAGCTACCTGAGCGGTAGCACTGCGCGCCCCATCCACGACCCGCAACGCCTGCGCGATGACCTGGCCGGCAACATGGCCCGGCTGGTCGACTGGCGTGCTACGTTGCGCAACGCCTATGAACGCGGTGTGCGCCTGCACCTGGAAATGCCACCGGGCAGCGTGCTCAGCGGCCTGGCCCGGCCGGTGTTCGAGCAAGGCAGGGTGTTGGCGCTTGACGCCACGCGCTGGGACACCGTCGATGCGCTGATGCGCCAGGAGGTGGGCCGATACTGAGCGGTGCCGTGTTTTTCGAAGGACAACAACAAGCAACTTCGACCCAACGCGAGGACAATAACAATGATTATCTACGGTGTAGCTTTGCTGGCCTTGTGCACCTTGGTCGGCCTGTTCATCGGCGAGCTGCTGGGCAAGCTTTTGGGCGTGCCTGCCAATGTCGGCGGTGTGGGCATCGCCATGCTGCTGCTGATCTTCATAGGCAGTTACCTCAACAAACGGGGCCTGATAACGGCCAAATCCGAACAAGGCGTGGAGTTCTGGAGCGCCATCTACATCCCCATCGTGGTGGCCATGGCCGCGCAGCAGAATGTATTCGGTGCCCTGTCGGGTGGGCCGATGGCAGTGCTTGCCGGCACCGCCGCCGTGGTGGCCAGTTTCGCCATGGTGCCGTCGCTGGACCGCCTGGGCCAAAAAAAGCCTGAGCCGGTTGCCGACAAACCTCTGACCACGCCACAACGGTGACCGCCATGTACGAATCGATGATGAAAGTGATCAGTGGCTACGGCCTGGTGAGCGGCTTTGCAGTGATTGGCGTGACCATGTGGCTGTCTTACTGGCTGTCGGCAAAGCTGACCCATGGCCGCCTGCACGGCTCGGCCATCGCTATCTTTCTGGGCCTTGTGCTCAGTTACTTTGGCGGCGCAATAACAGGTGGCCAGAAAGGCCTGGTGGATATTCCGCTGCTTTCGGGTATTGGATTATTGGGCGGTGCGATGTTGCGAGACTTCGCAATCGTTGCCACGGCCTTTGGTGTGAACATCGAAGAGCTCAAGCGTGCCGGTGTTTCTGGCATCATTTCGTTGTTCTTCGGCATTGGGGTGTCATTCGTGGCGGGCGTGGGGGTTGCGCTGGCCTTCGGTTACACCGATGCGGTCAGCCTGACCACCATCGGCACGGGCGCAGTGACCTATATCGTTGGCCCGGTAACCGGTGCGGCCATCGGCGCCAGTTCCGAAGTCATGGCCTTGTCGATTGCCGCAGGGCTGGTCAAAGCCATCTTGGTGATGATAGCCACACCCTTCGTGGCGCCGATGATCGGCTTGAACAACCCGCGCACCGCCGTGATTTTCGGCGGCTTGATGGGCACCTCAAGTGGTGTGGCTGGTGGGCTGGCCGCCACCGACCCGAAACTGGTGCCTTACGGTTGCCTGACTGCAGCGTTCTACACGGCGTTGGGTTGCCTGCTTGGGCCTTCGTTGTTGTTCTTCATCATGCGTGCGGTAGCTGCATGAGCCCAGCGCTGCTGCGGCTCAGGCCAAGGCGGCGCTGTACATCCGGCACTCGGCCAGCAAGGCCAGCAGGTTCGGTTCGCGCTCGCGTGCCTTGAGGAATACCACACCAATATGCTGCTGCAGGCGGTAGCGCGCCTGCAGGGCTATCAGCTTGACCCGGTTTTCGTACACGGCTGCGATACGCCCCGGTAACAGTGCAAAGCCTACGCCTGAGCTGACCATGCTCAGCAGGGTGAAGATGTCGTTAACCTGCATCGCCACCTTCGGTTCGAAACCTGCCTGCTGGAACACCCGCGCACCGTCGCGATGGGTGGCGAAGCCGGGAGTCAGGGTGATGAAGGTGGAGTCGGCCAGGTCCGCCAGGTCCACCTCTTGTTGCTCGGCGAACGGCGAGTCGGTAGGCACCGCGAGGAAGATATCGTCGCAGAACAGCGCCAGCTGTTCGCAGGCCGGATCTGCCGCGCCGTCGTCCAGCGATACCAGAATGGCTTCCAGTTCGTGGTTTTTCAGGCGCTGCAACAGGTCGACATTCGAGCCCAGGGTCAGGTCGATGTTCAGCTCGCTGCGCCGAAGCTTCAAGCCCATCACCAGCTTCGGTACGGTCTTGACGGTCAGCGAGTACAGCGCGCCAAGACGAAAACGCTCGGCATAGAAACCAGCCGCCTCGCGGGTGTGGCGCACCATCTGTTCGGCGTCCTGAATCAGCTGCCGGGCTTTTTTCTCCAGTACGTAGGCGCTTTCCAAGGGGATCAACTGGCGGCCTTCGTGCTTGAACAGCGGGCAGCGCAGGGCACTTTCCAGGGAATGGATGGCCCGGTGTACGCTGACCGCACTGGTCGACAGGTCGGCGGCCGCCCGGCCGAGGTTGCCGCTGCGCATGAAGGCCAGAAAGGTCTCGAGCTTTTTCAGAGTCAGTTCTTCGTCGATCAGCATGCCGATTGGGCCAGCGCGGTTAGGGGGCCTTGATCATGCCACAGGCGTAAGCCTGACAGCGTCATCGAAATCAGCCATGTGCCCGTCGGGACTTGCATGGCGAACTGGCCCACCGTCGCCCTCGCCGGATGCCAGGGTGGGCGATTCAATGACGTCAAATAATAATCCGCCCCGTTACCATTCAGGCGCGCGATGGCGCGCCGATAGCAAGTTACGTCGAATCCCTTGACGGTTACTCCGAGGTCACTCCATGTTCAATAAATCACTCAAAGATGAACTAGAGGCCAGGAAGGCTGAAGTCCAAAGTTACAAGGGATTGTTCGAAGCGCTGGGTCGCTCCATGGCGGTTGTGGAGTTTGGCCTGGATGGGAAGGTGCTGCGAGCCAATGACAATTTTCTCGCCACCATGGGCTATGCCGCCGAGCAATTGCTCGGCAAATCGCATCGAGACTTCTGCACGCCTGCGCTGGTTGGCAGTGCCGATTACAGCCAGTTCTGGTCTGAGCTGCGCGCTGGTAAGTTCGTGTCGGGGACGTTCCAGCGTGTCAACGCGTCGGGGAAGAACGTCTGGCTGGAAGCCAGTTACAACCCTGTGCTGGACGAGCGCGGCCGGGTGAGCAAGATCGTCAAATATGCCTTGGACGTCACCGAGAACGTGGGTCAGCAAGCGCTGACGCGCGGTAAGCTTGCGGCGCTCGACCGCGCCATGGCCGTGATCGAGTTCGACCTCGATGGCAATATCCTTTGGGCCAACGACAATTTCCTGAGGACCATGGGCTATGGCCTGAACGAGCTCAAAGGCAAGCACCACCGCCTGTTCTGTGAAGCCAGCCTGGTCGGTAGCAGCGAATACAGCGACTTCTGGCGTCGGTTGAACACGGGTGAGTTCTTCAGTGGTCAGTTCAAACGCCTTGGTAAGCACGGTCGAGTGGTTTGGCTGGAAGCGACCTACAACCCGGTGTACGACGCCGCTGGCAAGTTGTCGAAAATCGTCAAGTTCGCCAGTGATATCACCGAGCGCGTCGAGCGCTTTGAAGAAGATTCTCGCAGTGCTTCCCGGGCGTACCATATTTCCGCTGAAACCGAGAGGGTGGCCGAACACGGTGCTCAAGTCATTGGCGATACAGCCAAGGAGATGCGTCAGATCGCTGAAAAAATCGGCGCTTCCGCCAGGCTGGTTGGGCAACTGGGGGACCGCTCCGAACAGATCACGGCCATCGTCAATACCATTCGTGGCATTGCCGACCAGACAAACCTGCTCGCACTCAATGCGGCGATCGAAGCGGCGCGGGCAGGCGACCAAGGCCGAGGCTTTGCGGTCGTAGCCGATGAGGTCCGGCAACTGGCCGGACGCACCAGCCGCTCCACGGCAGAAATTGCCGAAATGATCGGCAAGATCCTTGCTGAAACCCGTGATGCCGTCGCTAGCATGAACGCCACCCAGGAAGGCGCCCAACGCGGCGTGATGCTGGCCGATCAGGCAGGCGCTGTGATCGTGCAGATTCGTAGTGGCACCAGCGATGCCGTAGAAGCGGTAAGTATGTTCGCATCCAAGCTCGATGAGTCAGACGTGATCCCCAAAACAGCGGTTGGCTGGGTCGGGTAAACGGCGGTTGCGGGTGCGCACTGCATGCTTTCAGTGCGCACTCGACTGCCACCTGAAGCTGCTGGCTGTAGCTCACCCCGAAGGGTGATGGTCGGCATCTGCGGCCCCATGCAAGAATGCCAACCATAACAACCCCGGCATGGGACCACGACAATGAGCAAAGACCGGCTGAAATCGCCCGACTGGTACGCGCAAATGGCCCGTGTCGTCGACGCTCAGGGCTCTGCGGGGTTCGTCGAGGCGTTGTTCGCCGCCCTCAAGCTCATCGCGCCGTGCCAGGCCATTACCGTATTTCTCTACCCCCGCAAAGGCTTGCCCTCGGCATTGTTCGAAAAGGACGAGGAGGGCCCTTGGCTGCCGGAAGGCAACATCCACAAGTACCTCGAAGGTTACTACCTGCTGTGCCCGTTCTACCGCGCGTGCATGGAGGGCATCGCCCCTGGCTGCTACCGCCTGAGCGATGTAGCCCCTGACCACTTCAAGCGCAGCGAGTACTACCTGGCGTTCTATCAGCACGCGCACCTGGAAGACGAGCTCAATTTCATCGTGCCACTCGACGAGCACCTGACCATCGCCGTCGCCCTGGGCAGCACCGGCCGGTTGGATCGCCAGCAGGTCAATGACTTGAAGTGCGTGGCACCGTGGGTGGTCGCGACGGTGCGCCGGCAGTGGAGCCACCTGGACGTCGACGCCCTGGGCGGGCGTTTCGAAAGCGCGCTGGGCCGCCAAATCAGCGCCGCCCTGAACAATTTCGGCTCCTCGGTGCTCACCGAGCGCGAGTGCCACATCGCCCAGTATCTGCTGCGCGGCCACTCGACCCGCTCGTTGGCCGAACGCCTGGGCATCAGTGAAGACACGGTGAAAACTCACCGCAAGAACCTTTACACCAAGCTCGATATCGCCAAGCAATCCGAACTGTTTTCACTGTTCATCGACTCACTTGCCCAAGCGCAGGAAGGGCTGAGCAAAGACCCACTGGAAAGCTACCTGCGCAGGCGCTGAAGGCGCCATTTCAGCCAACCCGTTTTTACTGTCAGCGGCCTGGCAGGGCCAACTGCACGCCGCGTTTTACCCCGGAGAACAACAATGAACGCACCGTTTCAAGCCAAGCTGCACACCCTGCGTGAAACCCGTGATTACCAGGCGGGCGACGCTGCGCACCACATCCACGCTTTCCTCGATCAAAAAGCGCTGAACGCCGAGGGCCCGCGAGTGATGGTTGGTGGCGAACGTTTGCATTTGTGGGACAGCGACGGCAAGCGTTACCTGGATGGTATGTCTGGCCTGTGGTGCACCCAGCTCGGCTATGGCCGCAAGGACCTGACGGCAGCGGCCGCTGCGCAGATGGACCAACTGGCCTACTACAACATGTTCTTCCACACCACCCACCCGGCGGTGATCGAACTGTCCGAGCTGTTGTTCAGCCTGCTGCCAGGCCACTACAGCCACGCCATCTATACCAACTCAGGCTCCGAAGCCAACGAAGTGCTGATCCGCACCGTGCGGCGTTATTGGCAGGTGGTCGGGCAGCCCAGCAAGAAGATCATGATCGGCCGCTGGAACGGCTACCACGGCTCCACCTTGGCCGCCACTGCGCTGGGCGGCATGAAGTTCATGCACGAGATGGGCGGCTTGATCCCGGATGTGGCGCACATCGATGAGCCTTACTGGTATGCCGCAGGGGGAGATTTGACCCCGGCCGAGTTCGGCCGCCGCTGCGCCCTGCAACTGGAGGAGAAAATCCTTGAGCTGGGTGCCGAGAACGTTGCCGGCTTCATCGCCGAGCCGTTCCAGGGCGCGGGCGGCATGATTTTCCCGCCAGAAAGCTACTGGCCCGAAATCCAACGGATCTGCCGTCAATACGATGTGCTGCTGTGTGCCGATGAGGTCATCGGCGGTTTTGGCCGCACTGGCGAGTGGTTCGCCCACGAATACTTTGGCTTCGAGCCGGACACCTTGTCGATCGCCAAAGGACTGACCTCAGGTTACGTGCCAATGGGCGGCCTGGTGCTGAGCAAGCGTATTGCCCAGGCCCTGGTGGAGCGCGGCGGCGTGTTCGCCCATGGCCTGACCTATTCCGGGCACCCGGTGGCGGCTGCGGTGGCCATCGCCAACCTCAAGGCCCTGCGCGATGAAGGCATCGTGCGCCAGGTCAAGGAAGACACAGGCCCGTACCTGCAGCGCATTCTGCGCGAAGTGTTCGCCAACCATCCGCTGATCGGTCAGGTACAGGGCGCAGGCCTGGTGGCGGCGCTGCAGTTTACCGAGGACAAGGGCAGCCGGAAACGTTACGCCAATGAAAACGATTTGGCCTGGCAGTGCCGCACCTATGGCTTCGAGGAGGGGGTGATCATCCGTTCCACCCTGGGGCGGATGATCATGGCGCCGGCCTTGGTGGCCAACCACAGTGAGCTGGATGAACTGGTGGAAAAAACCCGCCTTGCAGTGGATCGCACCGCCCGAGGGTTAGGGGTTCTCTGAGGTCGAAGCGGGGCCGCCGCGGGGCCCATTCGCGGCTCAAGCCACTCCTAAAAGGAGCGTTTCAAGGTGCGAATGGGCCTGAAGGGCGGTGATCAATGCGGTGCGCGCGGTATGGTCTTGAGCAGGTCTTCGGGACTGATGTGCCCGACAACCTGCGCCACCGCGCTGCCTGGGGTCGGCAGGTCGATGATATGGCTCTTCATCTTGCCGATGACATGCATTTCGCACGGCTTGCAGTCGAACTTCAATGTCAGCACTTCATCGCCCTGGATCAGCTGCATAGGCGCCACCTTGGTACGTACACCGGTCACACCCTTGGCCTGTTTGGGGCACAGGTTGAACGAGAAGCGCAGGCAGTGCTTGGTGATCATCACCGGCACTTCGCCGTGTTCTTCGTGGGCTTCATAGGCGGCGTCGATCAACTGCACACCATGGCGGTGGTAGAAGTCGCGGGCCTTCTGGTTGTAGACGTTGGCCAGGAACGACAGGTGCGACTCCGGGTACACCGGAGGCGGCGAGGTTTCGGCCTTGCGCCCGCCACGGGGGTGGGCCTTCACGCGGGCGTCGGTCAGCGCTTCGATGGCTTCACGGCGCAGGGCCTTGAGCTGCGAGTTAGGGATGAAGAATGCCTGCGGCGCGTCCAGCTCGATAGCGGTAGCGTGGTACATCGTGGTGCCCAGCTGGCCCAGCAGGTCGTGCAACTGCTCCAGTGCCTGCTGTGGCTTGTTGGCAACGCCGAACGGGCCATTCAGGGCCACCTGCACGCTGACGCCTTCTTCGCTGCTGACGCTCAGCATCAGCCGTTGCTCGCACAGTACTGCATGCCATTGCACGCCAACCCGGCGCTCGGACGAGGTGCGTTGCAGCGCCTGCTGCCAGTTGTGGTCGAGGTTGCGTGAAAGCGGGTGGTTCGGCCGCAGCTTGTGCAGGCCTTCGGGCATCTCATTAGGTTCGACGCGGTAGCGATAGCGCTTCTGGCCGTCTTCCTCGAACTCGCCACGGGGCTCGGCGATGTTGGCGCGAAACCCCACCACTTCACGCTTGACCAGCACATTGAGGCCGTCACCGTTGGTCAACGGCACTTGGGTGACCACGTGCAAGTCACGCTTGCCGACTTTTTCCACCACGCCAACTTCAAGGCCGGTGAAGGTCGGCGAGTCGAAGGCGCCGATGTCGACTTTGCGGTCAGTAACGAAATAATCGGTGCTGCCACGGTGGAAGGTCTTGTCCGGGTCGGGCAGGAAAAAATGCTCGGTGCGGCCGCTGGAAGCGCGGGCCAGTTCTGGTCGCCCTTCGAGAATGGCATCGAGCTCTTTACGGTAATGGGCAGTGATGTTTTTCACATACCCCATGTCCTTGTACCGACCCTCGATCTTGAACGAGCGCACGCCTGCATCCACCAGGTCCGCCAGGTTGGCGGTCTGGTTGTTGTCTTTCATCGACAGCAGGTGCTTCTCGAACGCCACGACGCGGCCTTGGTCGTCCTTGAGGGTATACGGCAGGCGGCAAGCCTGGGAGCAGTCACCGCGGTTGGCGCTGCGCCCGGTCTGGGCATGGGAGATGTTGCACTGGCCCGAGAACGCCACGCACAACGCACCGTGGATGAAGAATTCGATGGCCGCGTCGGTTTCGCTGGCGATGGCGCGAATCTGTTGCAGGTTCAGCTCGCGGGCCAGCACCAGTTGGGAGAACCCGGCCTGGTCGAGGAACTTGGCCCGCTCCAGGGTGCGAATGTCGGTCTGGGTGCTGGCATGCAGTTCGATCGGCGGGATATCCAGCTCCATCACCCCCAGGTCCTGCACGATCAGGGCGTCGACGCCAGCGTCGTAGAGCTGGTGGATCAGCTTGCGCGCCGGCTCCAGTTCGTTGTCGTGCAGGATGGTGTTGATGGTGGTGAACACCCGGGCGTGATAGCGATGAGCGAACTCGACCAGTTCGGCGATATCACCGACTTCATTGCAGGCATTGTGGCGAGCACCGAAGCTCGGGCCACCGATGTAGATGGCATCAGCACCGTGCAGGATCGCCTCGCGGGCGATGGCGACGTCACGGGCGGGGCTGAGCAGTTCCAGGTGATTCTTTGGCAGGGACATGGCGTTATAGGTTCGGGCTGTCACGGTTTAGGGCGGCATTGTAGCGGTGAAATGCCTGCCTGACACCTTCGGGTGCCAGGAGGTGCATCGGCCGTTGTGACGCATTTAGCGGGGAAGGGCGCCGGCGCTCAGCTCAAAGTCGGCGCAGGCCCGCTGGGAGATTCCAGATTTTCAGCAAGACGGTTTGGCACCTTTGCTGATGCGTTCGCTATGGTTTTTCATCAGGGCGAACGCCGCGTGGGCGAGTTTCTGGCGAGGATTACCAGCGCTTGGATCGTTGCCTTTTCACTGTTTCGCTACCGCTCGTTGTCCCTCTTTCCCGCGCGTGACTTGCTGGCTGCCGTCCCCTTTTTGCTGGGCGGCTGAATAGAACACGGGTAATTATCCCTACAGAACTTTTCTAAAATTCTTGGAGTTGCCAGCGTGAATAGCGCAGAGGGAAATCAAGATTGAGATAGTGAATGCGTACCATTGGGCTGTAATCAAACTAAATGTTTCTGGTTTTTATTGTAGGATGCTTCCGAAATTTTTAGGTTGTATGGATTTCACGTAGAGTTTGTGCATCTGTGGCATTTTTTATCGACTTGGGCGTGTATTGATCTAGATCAATGCGCTGTCGGTTGCGGTCATTGGTATTTTGTGAAAAAGCGCGGTTGGTCTGACAGCAAAAAAGTCCGGTTCCTTCACTCCAAAGCCAGCTTTTGTAGGACGTTTCCTAGTTTTCCTTGAGGGGTGGCGGAACACATAAAAGTCGTTCAAATTTACTAAGGAAATATTTCGGGATGCCGGAAGTCGAGGCGTCATTGCTGAGTTGAGTCCTGTTTTATCAGGTGCATGAACTTGACTCGGGGCATCTATGTCGGGTACTGGTTTGGGGGGAATCATGGCTTCAAATAGCTTTCAGAATGAAGTGCCCAAGGCACGCGTCAATATCAAACTGGACCTGCATACGGGTGGCGCTCAGCGTAAGGTGGAGCTTCCGCTCAAGCTACTGCTGATGGGGGACTATAGCAACGGCAAAGAGCAACGCCCGCTGTCAGAGCGTCCGAAGGTAAATATCAACAAGAATAATTTTGACAGTGTGCTGTCAGAGCTTTCTCCGAGTCTCAAGCTAATCGTTGAAGATACGCTATCGGGGGGCGGAAGTGAGGCGCCGGTCGAGCTGAACTTCAAGCGCATGAAGGACTTCGAGCCAGAGCAGGTTGCGCGGCAGATGCCGCAACTGCGTGCACTGTTGGCTATGCGGAATTTACTGCGCGAGTTGAAGGCCAACTTGTTGGATAACGCAACGTTCCGTATAGAGCTGGAGCGGATACTCAAAGACGAAGTGCTGAGTGACGAGCTGCGTGAGGAACTGGCGGCCCTGCCACCTCAAAACGATCGCTAGAAATCCATCCAATCGATTGACGGGAAGCTAATAATGTCCGAAGAACAATCTTCTGCGCAATCGCGTGGCGCCATCGTGCAGGTGGAAGAAAGCCAGAGCGTTTATCATGCGCTGTTCGAAAGAATAAATCTTGAGCCACTTGATCAAATGGGAGGCATTGAAGCGTTCCAAAGTGTCGAGGCGCTATCGGATGCGACGCCTAATGAGCGCGTTACTGCATCTGTCAGCGTTTTCCTCGATCGGCTCAAGCGTGTCTCTCCGAAGGTGGAGCGGCTGGATAGAGCGCTGCTGGATGAACACATTGCCTTGATTGATGCCCAGATCAGCAGTCAGTTGGACGCAGTCATGCATCACCCGGATTTCCAGCGGGTCGAATCCATCTGGCGTGGAGCGAAGTCGTTGATCGATCAGACGGATTTTCGTCAAAACGTCCGGGTCGAGCTGCTGGATATCAGTAAGCAGGATTTAGCGCAGGACTTTGAGGACGCACCGGAGATCGCTCAAAGCGGTATGTATCTGCATACCTATACCCAGGAGTACGACACGCCCGGCGGTGAGCCCATCGCGGCGGCGGTTTCGAACTACGAGTTTGGGCGCGGGCCGCAAGACATAGCGCTGTTGCGGAATATTTCGAAGGTGGCTGCCGCAGCCCATATGCCTTTCTTGTGCTCAGTGGGTGCTGCGTTCTTCGGGAAGAACACCATGGAGGAAGTGGCTGCTATCAAGGATATCGGCAACTACATGGATCGTGCGGAGTACATCAAATGGCACGCGTTCGCTCAGAGCGATGACGCTCGTTATGTGGGCGCAACAATGCCAAGCACCCTGGGTCGTCTACCTTACGGGCCTGACACCAATCCGGTTCGGCTGTTCAATTATGTAGAGCGCGTCAAGGGGCCGGACCATAGCAAATATTTGTGGGTAAGCTCGACATTCGCGTTCGCGGCGAACATGGTTAAAAGCTTTATCGCCAATGGTTGGTGTGTACAAATTCGAGGTCCGCAGTCAGGAGGAGCGGTCACAAACCTGCCGATCCATTTGTACGACATGGGGACAGGCAGTCAAGTCAAGATTCCCTCGGAAGTGATGATTCCAGAAACACGCGAATTCGAGTTCGCCAATTTGGGCTTGATTCCGCTCTCCTATTATAAGAATCGTGATTACGCCTGCTTCTTCTCGGCCAATTCGGCCCACAAGCCCGCTATTTATGATACTGCAGAGGCCACGGCGAATAGTCGCATCAACGCGCGGTTGCCCTATGTGTTTCTGCTTTCTCGCATTGCGCACTATTTGAAGCTGATTCAGCGCGAGAACATCGGTACAACCAAAGACCGTCGCCTGTTGGAGTTGGAGCTCAATAGGTGGATAAGCGGCCTGGTCACCGAAATGACCGATCCAGGAGATGACCTGCAGGCCTCTCACCCATTGAGGGAAGCAAAAGTGGTTGTCGAAGACATTGACGACAATCCAGGCTTCTTCAGGGTCAAGTTGTTTGCTGTGCCGCATTTCCAGGTTGAGGGCATGGACATCAACTTGTCATTGGTTTCGCAGATGCCAAAAGCCAAATCTTAAGTGCGGCCTCAGGAGTACATGACGTGAAAATCGACCGGCCTTTGTGGGCGTCGGGCGTGGTGTTATCTGCCCAGCAGTTTCAGCAGCAGGCCCGCTTCGAGTCCTGGACTAATCAAAGTATTGCCTCGCGGGTCTTGGTCCATCCTTGGGGTGTCCAGTGTGTAGCGTTTGATGCGGATGCACTGCAGTTGGGCAAATTTATGGCCACCCGGCTTAAGTTGTGCTTCCCCGATGGGACTTTGATTGACACGGATCGGTTGGATCGACTTCCTGGTGCTCTTGAGCTGTCTCGGGTATTGCCCGGTGATATCCAAACCGCCACGGTGGTGCTCGCTTTGCCGCTTGAACAGGCCAATGGCAACAACTGCCTGTTCGAAGACGGCAGAGCTGAGCGCCCCGTCAGGTACCGCCAAGTCTGGCGAGATACTCAAGATCTCTACTCAGACGAAATGCAGTCAATCAGCGTGCTCGAACATGCGTTGAGCCTGCGTCTGGATGCTGACGATAACTCAGATTACCTCACGTGCCCGGTGGCTCGCTTGGTGCGCGTCGGCGCAGAAAGCTGGGATCTCGATGAAAGCTACATTCCGCCCCTGCTGAGGTTTGATGCGCATGCTGGGTTGCTACTGCAACTCGAAAACTTGCTGACGCAGCTGTCCGCCAAACGTGAGCGGCTGATGGGGATGCGCCGGGAGAGCAATCAGCGCATGGCGGATTTTGCTGTAGCGGATGTCACGTTGTTCTGGTTACTCCATTCGTTGAATACCTATCAGCCTGTGTTGGCTGACCTTAAAGCTTATCCTGCGCGGCACCCGGAGCAGGTATATCAGCAGTTGATAAAGCTCGCAGGTGGCCTGCTCACCTTCTCGTTGGACCAGGGCATCGAGGATATCCCTGCCTACCAGCATGAAGATCTTGAGGCCGTTTTCCCTCCATTGATGCGCACCCTTTCCACGTTGCTGGAGGCAAGCCTGCCGTCGCGCGTTCTGGCGCTGGTGCTGGAGGCGCGTAGTGCCAACCGTTGGCAGGTTCCCCTCGGCGACCCACGCCTGCTCGAACCTGAAGGGGCTGATTTCTACCTATCTGTTCGCTGCCGGCTTCCAGCAGTTCAAGTACAGAGCCAGTTTCCTCGACTGTGCAAGATTGGCTCCCCTGACGATGTGGACCATCTTGTCAATGCGGCCCTCGATGGCGTTCCTCTGAAGCCTTTGAGTCACGTCCCGGCAGCGATACCGCTACGCCTGGAGAATCAGTACTTTGCCCTCGACCTCAGTCATGAAAAAGGCCGCGCCATGTTGGCCGACGGGGTCTGTGCGCTCTATGTCCCGAGTGTGTTTCAGGAGGTCAAGCTCGAACTGTTCGCGGTGCTTCGCTCATGAACCGTACGGCACAGAAGAGCATTCCAGCCAAGGTGGATATCGACGCGTTGCTGCAGGACACCTATCTGCTGGTCGTCGAACTGCGACACGGTACCGACGCGCACAGTAGTCCGCAGCTTTGGTCACGCTGCGTTGCTGATGTAGAGCATGTGCGCGACACGCTTCATGAGGATGGGCTGGATGGTCGTAGCATCGACCTGATCAGTCATGCGCAATGTGCATTGCTGGATGAAACGGTTCTCGCTTGCGCCGAAGGTCGGGCTCATGAGGACTGGGCGATGGAAACACTGCAGGCAAAGTTTTTCAGTAGCCATCAAGCAGGTGAGTCGCTCTACGAAGATATGCGCACTGTGCTGCGTGAAGCCTCCGTGCACCCTTACGTGCTCACTGTCTTCCAGCGGGTGCTGATGCTTGGCTTCCTGGGGCGCTACCGAGAGGTCAATCACCCGGAGCGGCAGCAGTTGTTGGCTGCAATATCCGCACAGGTGGCGCCTCTGGATACAAGCCAGTCGCTGGTCATCCAGGTAGGCAATGGCCCACGGATACCGATGTGGGGGTGGTTACAGTCGCCTTTGCTCCACGTCGTGCTGGCGGCAGTCCTGCTGGTGGGCGCTTGGTGGTGGCTAGATCATGCGCTAGGTCAGGCAGTGGCCTCACTTTTGCGGGTGCACGAATGAGCGTCGTGCCACAGATACAGAAGCAAGGGCTTTGGCTATGGGCCGGCGCTTTGTCCTTGCTGCTGATTGCCACGTTGCCGTTGGCTATCGAGGGGCAGGCAGTAGCTGTTCTGGTGGTTGTTGCCGTGATGATGATGCACTGGCGCCGCAGCCAGCATGCTGGCGATAAAAGTACACAGATGCAGCGGGTTAGTGGTATCACCCTCCCTGTCGCGTCCTACCGTCATCCCGTTGTTCTGGTGGTCGGCGATTGCCTGGCTGAGCTGTTTGAAACCTCGCCTACTGAGCCATTGATGCTGCGGGCAACAGCGCAGGGGTGCTATGTACCAGTACCCGACCTTCTGCAGTTGCCCATAACGGTCGCTGATCTGTTGTTGGAGCGTCCAGAGTGGGACGGGCAGCTTAGTGTGATGTGGGTTGTAAATCCGAAAGCCCACACTGATCGCGCAGTGCTAACGAACCAGCTGCGCAGCGTATGCAACCAGATTGCGATGTTGGGAAGGCGAGGCACACCGCTGTCGCTGCTGATTGTGGGCTATTTCCACAGCGCAAGCGGAGTTACCCCCTGGTTCAGTTGGGAGCCTGATGAGTCGGGTGTGCGAGTGCGAGATTCGGGGGAGTGCCTGATTCTCTCCGAATGGCAGCGAAGGAACACGGATCAGGGGGAAGAAGCCGCGCGGATGCGAGCGACGGTGCAGTTGAATGCTGCAGTGGGTTGGCTGAATGAGGTGTGCTCGCCGGGAATAAGCGTACGCGGTCCCCGTCAGAGGATGGTAACGGCTGTCGCCGTTGCGGTTGCACTCATACCTGAGGCAGGCCGATCTCGAGAAGGCAACCTGTGGCACCGTTGGTTGCAGGAGCGTACCGGGCTCGCTCTCATTTGCAGTGGAGCTGATCGTAGAACTGGGCCGTTACCGTTTCCGGACCCTTTGCTCCACTTGTTGCCCGGTAGGGCTCTGAACAATCGGCGAAGCCGGGCAGTGCTGATTGGAATTTGGTTGTTTGCATTGACAGCCTCCATCGCACTGATCAGCTCTGCCCGGCAGAACACACTGCTGATACGGCAGGTTACCGATGACTTGCGACGCTATAGCACTGCTTCGCTGAGTACTGAAACGGACAGAATCTCGCTACGCCAGGAGGCACTGCTTGCGCTTCGCCAGGATGCGCAGCGCCTGGATCACTACTATCGCCAAGGCGAGCCGTGGTCACTGGGTATCGGGCTGTATCAGGGCGAAAGACTGCGACTGCCATTGTTGGCTGCGATCGACGGCCACCGTATCCCGACATTGCCTCAGGGTATACCCGACAAGCCTCGTACCATTCGCCTGGACAGCCTGTCGCTATTCAACAGTGGCAGCGCACAACTCAAGCCAGCGTCGACCAAGTTCCTGGTGAATGCGTTGGCGGGCATCAAGGCCAAGCCAGGCTGGTTGATCGTGATCACGGGCCATACCGATGCCACAGGTAGCGACGAACAGAATCTGCGCTTGTCGCGAGCACGTGCGGCGGCGGTGCATGACTGGATCCAACGCATGGGTGACATCCCCGGCAACTGCTTCGCAGTACAGGGCTTGGGGGCGGCTGAGCCCATTGCAAGCAATGACACGCAACAAGGACGGTCGGCCAATCGCCGAGTTGAAATTCGCCTGGTACCGGAGGTGGGGGCTTGTCAGCCCTCGGCTACGGCCTCAGGGCTGCAACCCCTGTCGCACTCTGCGACGCCCAATAGTTGAAATGAGGAACTTGTAAATGGCTATTCCTATTTATCTGTGGCTGAAAGACGATGGCGGTGCTGATATCAAAGGCTCTGTCAACGTACAAGATCGCGAAGGCAGCATTGAGGTGGTCGCCCAGGATCACAAACTCTACATTCCTACAGATAACAATACTGGCAAGTTAACCGGCACACGTATTCATACACCTTTTATTTTCACTAAGGAGTTAGACGCGTCCAGTACTTACCTCTACAAGGCTGTGGCGACTGGGCAGACGCTGAAAGAGGCCGAGTTCAAATGGTACAAAATCAACGATGCCGGGCAGGAAGTTGAGTATTTCAACCTAACGTTAGAAAACGTCAAGGTCGTGACAGTCGAACTAAAAATGCATGACGTCAAAGACCCAGCGAAAGAAAAACACAACCATCTGGAATTGGTCGAGCTGCGATACGAAAGGATTACGTGGGCATACAAGGACGGAAACATCATTCATTCGGATTCGTGGAATGAACGACCTAGTGCTGCCGCCGCTGGATGATACGTGGTCGTCAGCCTTGGCCGGCTGACGGTCTTCCAGTGTCTTGGGTTGAGCGTCCGTGCGCGGGCGTTCAGCCAAATACACCTCCGATATACAGACACGGTCGAATGCGTGGCGCCACGTTGACCATTGACGACAAGGATGCCCTGTATGGCACACGATCCTACTCGCTTGCTTCGCCGCCTCAATTCATATTGCACTCAAGCACTCACGGCGGCGGCATCTCTTTGCCAGGTTCGAGGGCACAGTCATATCACTATTGAACATTGGCTGTTAAAGCTCTTTGAACAGGGTGAAGGTGATCTGGTGATAATCGCCCGCCGATACGACTGGGACGTCGACGCCCTGTGGCAGGGGGTGCTTGAACACTTCGATACTTTGCCGCGCAACCTATTCAGCAAACCTCAACTGAGCCGCGAGCTGCAGCAACTGATCACAAATGCCTGGCTTCTGGCATCGCTGGATCGCGACTGTGAGCAATTGCGATCTGTTCACTTGCTGGGTGCATTATTTGAAACACCAAGCTTGCTCAAGTGTTCAGCCGCTTGGCCTCTATCGAGCATCGGTCCAACGCAATTGAAGCAAATGGAAGCGCTGCTTGAATTCGATTCGGAAGAAGGTCAACCGGAGCATTCATCACTGTTCAAGCCCCAGGTGTCCGGAGAGGCCAAGGCAGCAGTCGCCTTGAGGGATGACGAAGCGTTGGTCGCTCTCTTGGACCAGTTTAGCCATGACGTCACCGCCAAGGCAGCAGCGGGGCAGATTGATCCGGTGTTCGGCCGTGACGATGAAATTCGCCAAGTGGTCGATGTACTGAGCCGTCGGCGCAAGAACAACCCTATTCTGGTGGGCGACCCAGGCGTTGGAAAAACAGCCTTGGTCGAAGGGCTTGCTCTACGCATCGCCAACGCAGACGTCCCTGATAGTTTGAAACCGGTGAGCATCCGAACGCTGGATTTGGGGTTGCTGCAGGCAGGTGCTGGGGTCAAAGGCGAGTTCGAGCAACGGCTGAAAAACGTCATCGATGCCGTGCAGCGATCAGAGACACCGGTGCTGTTGTTCATTGACGAAGCACATACCTTGATCGGCGCTGGCAACCAGGCAGGGGCAGCAGATGCCGCGAATCTGTTGAAGCCCGCCTTGGCGCGTGGGGAGCTGCGCACCATCGCTGCCACGACCTGGAGTGAATACAAACAGTACTTCGAGCGCGATGCGGCGCTCGAACGGCGCTTCCAGATGATCAAGGTCGATGAGCCGGATGATGCCACTGCTTGCTTGATGCTCCGAGGGCTCAAGGCCCGCTATGCCAGCTACCACGGCGTCCACGTTCAGGACGCCGCAGTGCAGGCAGCCGTCAGTTTGTCCAGGCGCTTTCTGACTGGGCGTCGTTTGCCCGATAAAGCCGTAGACCTGATTGACACTGCATGCGCGCGTGTTCGCATGAGTTTGGATTGCGAGCCTCATGCTCTTGTCCTTCTGAAGTCTCAGCAGGCGGCGCTGACCGCAGAGCGACTGGCGCTCGAAGAGGATGCCCAGCTTACCGGCGATGCATGTGAGCCTCGTCTTGAGAAGATCAAGGCGCAACTGGCTCAACTTGATAGTCAGCAGTCCACGTTGGAGCTGCAGTACCAGCAAGAGCTCGACGTCACCCTCCAGCTGCTCAATGCTCGTCAGGCCGAGCAGGTCGACACAGCCGCCTGTACTCAGCTTCATCAAGACCTCAGCCACGTGCAGGGGAGCCGACCACTTTTGTCGCTCGACGTAGGTGCCCGCAGTGTGGCTGAGGTGATCGCGGACTGGACGGGCGTACCTCTTGGCAACTTGCTGAAGGACGAACAGGCAAGCTTGTTGAACCTGGAAAATCAGTTGGCCGAGCGTGTAGTGGGTCAAGAGCCAGCCCTGCTTGCACTCGCCCAACGGCTACGTGCCGCTCGAACGGGCCTCACCGACGACAAGGCTCCGATGGGCGTCTTCCTGTTGGTGGGCACCAGCGGCATCGGCAAGACGGAGACGGCGCATGCATTGGCCCATACTCTGTTCGGTGGCGAAAAGTCGTTGATCACGCTGAACATGTCCGAGTATCAGGAGGCGCACACCGTCAGCCAACTCAAGGGCTCTCCGCCTGGTTATGTGGGTTACGGCCAGGGGGGTGTACTCACCGAGGCCGTGCGTCAACGCCCGTATAGCGTCGTGTTGCTGGATGAAGTCGAGAAGGCCCACCGCGATGTGGTCAACCTGTTCTATCAGGTGTTCGACCGCGGCTTTATGCGCGATGGCGAAGGCAGGGAGATCGATTTTCGCAACACCGTCATCCTCATGACTTCTAACCTGGGCAGTGACCTGCTGCAAGGCTGTATCGAGCAGCAGCCAGACGCTTCGCAAGCGACACTGCATGAACTGTTGCGCCCAGTGTTACGCGAGCATTTCCAGCCTGCGTTGCTGGCGCGTTTCCAGACGTTGATCTTCCGGCCACTGGGAGCTGATGCGCTCAAGCGCATTGTTGCGATCAAGCTCGATCAAGTCGCCAGGCGCCTGTTACGGCATTACGGCCTGCAATGTGAAATCGAGGACTCGCTTTATGAAGCGCTGGTCGCCGCCTGCCTTCTGCCGGATACCGGTGCCCGCAACATCGATAGCTTGCTGAACCAGCAGATTCTGCCGGTGCTCAGCCAGCAGATGCTGCAGCGTCAGGCCCTTGGCCAGCCGATTCAATCCGTGACGCTTGGGTATTGCGAAGATGCTGGGATCAGCTTGAGCTTTTCGGATGAACACGATCCAGCGCTGCTGGCTGTCGAGAGGGCCTGAACATGGCAACTCCGATAGTTGGCTCCATCCATAATCATTACCAGCTTGAAGTCGAGGGGCTTGCCGTTGAACTCGACGTGCTTTCGTTCCAAGGCGAGGAGTGGCTGAGCCAACCGTTCAAGTACACCGTTGCGTTTACCTCCATGGAGCAGGATATCGACGCTGCGCAGATCCTTGGGAAGGATGCCAGCTTCCATCTGGGCGCTTCACGACTGACCGCGCAGCTTCCGATCCCGCAGGGGGGAGCACGCACACTGCACGGCGTCATTACGGGGTTCAAGCGCGTGTCCGGCTCCAGGGATGAAGCCCGCTACGAGGTAACGCTCGAAGCGCGGCTAGCATTGCTCGGGCGTGGCAAGCAGTACCGGATCTACCAACATCAGTCGGTACCGGAAATCGTCGAAAGCATCTTGCGTAGTCGCCACCGGTTCGAAGGGCAGCACTTTTCGTTTGACCAGCTACGCGAATACCCCAAGCGCGAGCAGGTCATGCAGTACGGGGAGAGCGATCTCGCCTTCATCAGCCGTCTGCTGGCGGAGGTCGGCATCTGGTATCGCTTCACCCACGATGATCGCCTGTCCATTGATGTGGTCGAGTTTCATGACCATCAACGTCATTACCAGTTCGGCGTAAAACTGCCGCATCGCCCCCTGTCGGGATTGAGCAGTAACGGGCAGGAAGGCGTATGGGCATTGCAGGTTCAGCATCAAGTGGTGGAGCAACATATCAATGTGCGTGCCTACCACCACCGGGATGCGGCTGCCTTTCTGGACGGCGAGGTGGATCACAGCCGGGGGGCAACCCCCACTTACGGCGAAGGCTATCACTACGGCGAACCCTATACCGCGCTGGGTGACGCCATTGACCAGGACGAGGAGCTGCTCAGCGAAAGTGGCTACTTTTATGCCCGCCTGAATCATGAACGCTTTCTCAATGATCAGACACGTTGCAACGGCATCAGCAGCAGCGTGACCCTGGCTCCGGGCCAAGTGTTGACGGTCTTCGATGGGGCGCCTCTGGTTTTCGAGCCTGGGGTCGTCATCACGCATCTGACCGTTGAGGCGGCACGCGACCGTAGTTTGGAAGTTGTGTTTGACGCGATTCCATACTCGGAGGCGATATGCTTTCGACCGACATTGTTGGACAAGCCGCAGATCGCTGGCACGGTGCCGGCGCGGGTCACCAGTACTCAGCAGAATGATCCTTACGGCCATATCGATATGGAGGGGCGCTACCGGGTCAACTTCCTGTTCGACCGGGACACCTGGCGAGCGGGCGAGGAGAGTGTCTGGCTACGACTGGCACGCCCCTACGCCGGTGACACCCATGGCCTGCACCTGCCGCTGATCTGCGGTACTGAAGTGGCGGTGGCGTTCGAGCAAGGTGATCCAGACCGGCCCTACATCGCCCATGCCTTGCACGACAGTGAACATCCCGACCACGTGACGCTGCGTAACTACAAACGCAATGTGCTGCGAACGCCGGCCAACAACAAGTTGCGCATGGATGACACCCGCGGGCAGGAGCACGTCAAGCTCAGCACCGAGCACAGTGGCAAGACTCAACTAAATCTCGGGCATCTGGTCGATGCCGAGCGCCGGCCTCGCGGGGAGGGCGCGGAACTGCGCACCGATGGGCATGCCGCGATCCGTGGTGGCAGTGGCATTTTCATTAGTGCTGATGCTCAGCCTCAAGCCCAAGGGACAATGCTGGAGATGGGAGCAGCGTTGGCTCAGCTCAATAACGCTCTGGCATTGGTGAACGCACTGGCGCAAAGCGCAGCTGTGTCGGGAGCATTACCAGCTGATAATCAGGCCCAACAGAGCCTACGTGAGGCTTTGGCGCGGCTCAAAGATGCGGGACTCCTTGCCTCGGCACCTGCCGGGATAGCTATGGTTACACCTGCAAACATCCAACTATCGGCAGAAAACTCTATTACAGCTACGGCTGGTGATAGTGCTGACTTCAGCTTATTCAAACGTTTTAGCGTGGCCGCAGGTGAGGCAATCAGTCTGTTCGCCCAAAAGTTAGGGCTCAAATTAATTGCGGCTCGTGGCCCTGTGGACATTCAGGCACAAAGCGATGCGATGACGCTACAAGCAGACAAGGAACTTGCTTTAAATAGCAGCAATGGCGAGATCGTGCTCAATGCCCAACACGGCATCACTCTGGTTAGCAGAGGTGCCTATATCAAGATAAAAGACGGATCTGTTGAGATCGGTGCCCCGGGTGAACTGCATATCAAGAATGACAATATCGCTTGGGGAGGCACTGCCTCATTGGAGAAGGCCCTGGCACCGATGATTCTGGAAGATCCTGTTTACAGCAATCCCATGCAAGGTGGCTTTCAAGTTAGAGATAAAGTCAGTGACAAGCCAAAACCTTACGTACGGTATCGAATTGAAGCTGCCGATGGCAGCGTGCTGAGAGGCGTGACAGATGGGAATGGTTATACACAATCCCACTATGGAATGGATCTTCAAAGCATAAAGTTATTCTTTGAGTAACTTCGGAGTGATAGGAAATGGGCGGAGCGGATATCCCAGTAGCAGAGGGCAGGGTTTGCAAAAATAAACCCGTTGTAGTGGCTCATCATCAATCGATACAGTGTTATTTTTGTCCGGAAACCGAAGAGTTGGTTTTTATTGCTGACAGTGAGGCTGCAGAGTTTGAAGCGCATTGGAAGGAAATGCAGCAGTGCGTAACTGATTTTCACCAGGAAAAAATTAATTACTCCGCTGCAATTGAAAAATATGGAATTGCTGCAGAAACCACAGCAGCGCCTGATGCGTCATTTCATGACGCTGTAGTGCGAGCTGAGGAAAATTTGGAATTGAAGCGAGAAAAGTTAAAAGAAAAAATTGGTGAGTTTTCTACCCAGGACATGAAATATGATGACGTTGTGGAGCTTATTCCTGTTAGTGGTCAGTCTGCTAAAAGAAAAGCTGGTGAAAAACGAGCGCCTGTAGTTTATGTAAAAAAAGGTTACTACAGTAAAGGCAAGGAGGGGAGAAAACTCCATACTGTGTCGTTGAAAAGTGGTGACAAAAAAGGCGGCGCTGAAAGTATCTTTGAGCGACGCAGTGATGGAAAAATTCGACGCATAGACGACAAGAAGCTTAAGAGGCAACTTGCCGGATTGGATTGGCCAAAAATAAAATTTGATCTAAAGGATGTTGTTAAATGGGCAGGCCTTGGTTTTGATCCTGAGGCGCTGAATATGGATTGTTCACTTTTTGACTGGGCAGATAGCTGGAACGCTGCCGCACAAGGTGAGGCAACGTGGGGGGATCATATTGATTTTGAGGGCGGAGCACAGTTTATGCGCTTTGTTTCCAATTTCGGCGCTAATGTTGAAATTGATCCACGTACGCAACAATTCTCCATCAAAGCAGAGGGGGGCGGCAGCTTAACTGCGGCTGCCGGCATAGCGTCCTTTTCATTTTACGCCCCGGATCGCATCGGATGGAGGCTTGCAGTTAATGCCTCTGATGAGAACGAGGTCCCGTTTGATTTAGGGATGATTCGCCTAAGTTTGAACGTTCGCTTGGCCGCATTTATTGGAGCGACGCTTCAGGTGGAGGCTCAATTCCAGGTGGTCAGGAGTGGTGACCAGCAAACCGTCATGGGCCAACCTGGTCGTTTGAGACCTTTCAGTGAAAGAAAAAGCAAAGCTTACGATTTTCATAAGCAGATGAGCAGTGAAGATGAAGGGATAAAACTTTCGGCAGAAGCTTTTGCGGGTGCGAGGGCGGAAGGAGCACTGACGGGATCACTGCAATGGTTGAAGCCGACAGCGGCAGGGGAAACAAATGGCGGCATATTGGAGACTACTGGAAAGTACGTCGATTTTTGTAAAATAGGACCCAGTATTGCAGGGTTGGCGGGGGTGGGTGCCGGCTTAAGTTTTCATTGCACTTTTATTAATGGGAAGTTTTGTTTTCATTTTGCAGCCTCTCTATGCAAAGGTGCGGGTGCCAAAGGTGGCTTTATTTGTGAGGTGAATGGTAATGCCTTTTTGGAGTTTGGTGATTGGTTGATTTATCAACTGAATGAAAGGAGTTATGGTTTTTTTAGAGTTATGGATAAGGTCGCATTTGATGTGTATACGAAGTGTTGTGTTATGCAAATGGAGGTCGTTGAAGCTAATGTATATGAGTATTACTCATTCGCAAAAGATGCGATTGAAAGAATTACAGATGATTTCACAAAGCAGGTTGACGAATTGGCTGGTGAGACGAAGAGGAGTATTAATGCTTCGAAGCGACGGAATCAGTTAGCTAAAAATGTTATCACCCGGCAGTTAGATCTGTTGCGCTACACACCTGAAGCTAAGGGTATATTGCTTTACCTGCTAACGCGTCATGGTAAGTGGGATAGTATGGATCCAGGAAACATGGGGTTTCTCGATCGCTACGGCGAACGAAAAGAGGCGGTGCTTTGTGTGCTTAGAAGTATTCAGTGTAAACCAGAGTGGCGTAAAGTATTGTCTCGTGTTAGTGCGGATGGGATTGGCCCATCAGAGGGGGGATACGATGAGTTGGACGCCGTCGATCGGCATGAGCGAAGCTTGATAGACTTTCTTAAGTTAGGGAAGGATCGAGATGGAGAATTCTATGAAATAAAATATAAGCGAAGCGAATTGGCCATTATTTATGATCGCTTGAAGGAGTTCAGTTCCTCTGGTTACGCGCTCGCTATGAATGATACGGTCTATTATAAGCTAAGCGTTGGTCGTAATCCGAATTACCCGCGACGCTGCAAGTTTGGTCCTTGTGGTGCGGATATTGTTTGATTGAATCTAATTGGAGTGGACGTGAAGATTTTCAAGGTGTCTATATTTTTTTTGGTCTTTTTGAGTTTGTCAGGCTGTGACCAATTGGGGAGTGGAGTTGATCATAAGGAGCTCGGGATAACTCCGGTAGAGATTAAGCATTTTGTCGAAGAAGTAAAAAGGAACTTGGTGTTTGTTGAAGGTGGTGAATACTTGATGGGGGATTATGGCTTAGAGTATGGGCCGGAGCAAATGCCCTATGATGGTGATGGAGACAGTCGGCCAGTACATAAGGTCAAATTGAGCACCTTTTCGATTGCAAGATTTAAGATCTCAAATAAAGAGTTTGAGATGTATCTTAAGGGCAATGGTCTGAATTTGCGTTCTTTTGAGAATGGGGCATTGCAGAAGAAATGGAAGAACATTCATGCTTTACCTAATTTGCCAGCGCATATGGACTGGTATGAGGCCGACCGCTATTGCAATTGGCTGGCTAAAGTATCCAGTCTTCCTTTCTCATTACCCACTGAGGCCCAGTGGGAGTACGCGGCACGCAGTCGCGGGCAGTTTTTGATGGTGGCCACTGATGACGGTACTTATAAGCAGACAAATGATGATTTTACTGAATATGGGGGAGGGCCTAAAGGAATTAACATTTCTACTTATCGAGATCGTGAGGAGTTTGCTAGACAAATGGGGTGGAGCACGGCCGGTCTTACCCCCTTGCCGGTAGACAGGTTTCCTCCCAATCCGTTGGGCCTTTATGCCATGTCGGATAATGGGCTGGAGTGGGTTAAGGATTGGTATGACGAAAATTATTATCAGTACTCCCCAGAAATTGACCCCCAGGGGCCGGAGACACCCGTTACCAAGGACTACTATGGCCGGGATACAAAAGTTGTACGTGGTCAGGCATATGCCAATCCAAGCTGGGGAGGAGGAGTGAATGTGCACAGAACCGCTGAGAATCCGCATGGTTATGCATCCGAAGATAGAATGATTGTGTTGGGCGATAAAACGGCTAGGTGTGTTGTTAATAGTTACAATCGGATTGAGTAGCGGTGAGCTCTGTATTTCAGGGGTATTTAAATACAGGCTGCCTGAAGAGCGGGTAATGATTTTATTATTTGGTGCTTAATGATATGCGTGGAGTTATTCGTGTTGGCGACAACCTGTCTTCGGGAGGCAAGGTACTTGCCGGCACCAGTGGATTGAAATTCATGCAGCTCGATGTCGCTTGCGTAGGTGATGCTGTTTTTTGTCCACTACCTGGGCACGGCGTGAATGAAATAGCAGAGGGGGATACAGGTTCGAAAGTTAAAGGTCGGCCCATTGCTTTGGACGGTCATTGCTGTTCCTGTGGTTGTGAATTAATCACGTCGCTCCCTCAAGCAGGTAGGCTGTGAGATGGCAGTTGACCTGAACTCATTACCCGAGAGGCGATTGCTACCCCGGCAACCTCGACACTGGCGATGGGGTGTGGTCATCTTGCTTTGTTCGCTCGTCGTTGGCGGGTTGGTGGTCCTGCTTTGGCGGGTGGACAGTTGGCATACATCATTGTGGTTTTGGATCTGCGCGTTATTAGGAGTTTTGATTGCCGGGTTATTGTTCTACGCACTGCGTTTGTTGGCGTACGAGAAGCATCGAGATTATATAGAGAGCTGGAATGAGAGTCGCGATGAGTTGGAGCGGTCACTCATTCGGCGCGGCCAGCGTACGGTTGCAGTACTGGCCGTATCCTATTGTTCCGGGGCGGGTAGTAATAAGCTGGCTCAGGCCTTGCGTTTGGGTAGTAAGCCTCTACAGCCTATTTATCTGGAAGGACCAGCTTTGACAATGCGGTTGAGCCAATTAAAACCGTCGGTAAAAAATCACTCAAAGTCCGAATACGCTAAGCGTTTACGTGGATTTTTACAAAAAGTCGTACGTGGGTTGGAGTCTGATTTAGAGATCGGGGCGCGCGGTCTTGCTGTGGATGTTCGTATCAGGCATAACCAAGTGCTCAGCAATGAGGAGATTCTGTCTATTTGGTCTGCAGTTATCACCAACCCCCGCTTAACTGATAGCGTGGTCTTTGCAATGGACGATGATGGCGTAATGTGGCTGGACACTTGGTTGGATGCGCCGGAACGACATCAACTGTTAGTGTCCGTAGAAATTAACCTTTTTCTAAACCCCGTTGCTGAACAGGCCGAGACCGTGACTGCTGTGTTGTTGGGCTCTTCGCAGTGGTCTAATACGCAAAAAAATGATTCGATCGCCCTGGTCCATCGCCCTGTCCAACTTGAGTGCGCTGGTCGCTCTATCAAGGATGCAGTTACGGATGCATTTCGTTGGGGGCAACTGCGTGCCGGAGAAGAAACGTACTTCAGTTGGCAGGCTCAGGTGCCTGGTGACGTTTTACGTGAGACAAGTATCGCTGTGAATGCGGCACGTTTCCCTTTTAACGTGGCCAGGTGTCATCGATTGGATGATTCGTTTGGTTTGCCTGGATGTGCAGTAGGTAATGTCGCATTAATCGTTGCTAGTGAGTGTGCTAAGGCGGAGGACGTTCCGCAGGTGGTCCTGCTACATGATGGCTCTTCTCAAATTTTTGTTGTCCGGCCTGCATGAGATCTTGAAATAGGGATTGATCGTGAATAAGAAGAGAATCAGCGTCTGGATAGTGATCCTGTGTTTGCTCGTTGCGGGTGGGGTATTGATCTGGGTCGATAATCCCGTAGTGCAGGTGAGGAGTGAGACTGCACGCTTGCAATGGTCAGCAGTGTTGTTGACCGGCTGTTTGATATTTTTCTTTCTCGATGGCGTCGGCGAATTGGCTATCCGAATGTTGGGCGCGAGAGATTTTATTGCTCTGACGGGACAAAAGCTCGGAGCCAACTGGACTCTTTCGACTGGGAGTAACGTGGTTTCTAAGGCTGAGGCTCCATTCGGCGTACCCGAGTTGAGGGCGCATTTGAAGGGACGCTACGGCTTCTTCTGGCGGCGCAAAATTCGACTGTTGTTGGTGGTCGGTGAGTTTGAGCAGATCGAGGCGATTGCCCCTGGGTTAAGCGAGCAGCGTTGGCTGGAAGGGCAAAACACCGTGCTGCTGTGGGCCGGCAGCATCCAAGGTGAACCGCAAGACGCGTTGCTTTTGCAGTGGCGCGGCCTATGCCGCAACCGTGCGCTCGATGGGGTGGTCTGGGCGTTGAACAAAGACCAAAGCAATAACGTGAGCGCGATGAACGACAGCGTTCGTCGTTTGCAGAGTCTGGCCAAAACCCTTCGCTGCCAATTGCTGCTGCATGTGTGGCAGGTCTGCGACAGTATGTGGCCGCAGCACACGCGCGAAATCGGAGCGGTAGGCTGCATGCTCCCGGTACCATTATCGCCAGTGCGGCTCGCCGACCACTTAGGCATGCTCGCACAACCCTTACGTGAGCAGGGTCTATCGCAGCTTCAAAAAGACTCTGATCATGATTTCTTGCTTCGATTGTCACGCGATGTGGCGACCGAGGGTGTCTCCGGATGGTGCGCTGCATTGTCCGCGCTGTTCCGGCGACGCGACGTCTGGTTGCGTGGAGTGTGGTTCAGCTTACCGCTGCCACTCCAGAACAACCGTCGCGTGGATCATCACTGGCCTGAAGACCCTGCCTGGTCAGGAATACTCGACGATCGCTCCACCCAAGCCCGGCGACTGGGCTGGCACCCCGCCAGAGTCGCCTACGTTTCTGCGCTCGGCCTCGCTTTCATTTGGGGCATCGGCTTGCTGTTGTCGTTTGCGAGCAACCGTGCCGAGGTCGGTCAGACAGCGGCGGCGTACAGGCCTTTGCAGCAGCCTGTAGCAGGTACAGACACTAAACACGCACTGGGCGAGCTGGTACGCGAACTCTCCCGCCTGGACTATCGATCAGAACACGGCGCACCGTGGTATCAGCGCTTTGGCCTGAACCGGTCGCACGAGCTGCGTGAAGCAGTGTGGCCGCTCTACACGCAGGCCAATAACCAGCTGCTCCGTGACCCCGCCGTCTCCGAACTGGAAAAACGGCTCAAAGCATTGGTCAACTTATCCCCAGCGAGCCCCCAACGCGCCAAGCGGGCACAGCAGACGTACAACTACCTCAAAGCCTATCTGATGTTGGCGCGACCGGAAAAAGCTGACGCTGCTTTCTTGGTTAAGATCCTAGGCGCTGTGGAACCGGCGCTGTGGTCGTTCTTCGGCCAGCATCTGCCCGAGCACCCTGACTGGGCGATCAAGCCCGACCTCAGGTTGATCGCCCAAACACGCCAGGTGCTGCTGCGTGAACTGGGGCAACGAAAAGCTGAAAGCAGCTTGTACCAGCAGGTGCTCGACAACGCGGCGAACCACTACCCAGCATTGGGTCTGCAAGAGATGGTCGGTGGCACGGATGCGGGCGCGCTGTTCTCCACTGCTGAACATGTCCCTGGTGTATTTACCCGCCAAGCGTGGGAAGGGCAGGTTCGTGCAGCCATCGAGGACGCAGCGCAGGCGCGCCGCGAAGAGATCGACTGGGTACTCAGCGACAACCCCAACGACATTGCCAAAGAGTTGAGCCCCGACGAACTCAGGGAGCGGCTGACCACCCGCTACTTCCAGGATTACAGCAGTGCCTGGCTGGGCTTCCTCAACAGCCTGCGCTGGCAGCAAGGCCATGGCCTGAGCGATGTGATTGCACAGTTGACGCTGATGAGTGACGTGCGTCAGTCACCGCTGATCGCTTTGATGAACACGTTGAGCTATCAAGGCCAGGCCGGCGTCCGTGGCCAGGCCCTGGCCGATTCCCTGATCGAATCAGCACAGAAGCTGGTAGGACAAAAAGCAGCGCCGATCGTCGATCAACTTCCCCAAACACCCAGCGGCCCGCTCGACAATACCTTTGGCCCCTTGATGGCGTTGCTGGGCAAGGAGTCTGAAGGGCGATCAGTCGATGGCCGCCTGAGCCTGCAAGCCTTCCTTATCCGGGTCACCGGCGTGCGCTTGAGGTTGCAACAGGTCGTCAATGCGCCCGACCCCGAGGCGATGATTCAAACCTTGGCGCAAACGGTATTCCAAGGCAAGGGCGCGGACCTGACCGATACCCAGGCCTATGGCAACCTGATCGCCGCCAGCCTCGGCGCTGACTGGGGGCCAGCGGCTAATACGTTGTTCGTGCAGCCGCTGGATCAGGCCTGGCAACAGATTCTGCAGCCGTCGTCGGCCGGCCTCAACCGGGCCTGGCAGCGCGCGATCGTCGATGAATGGCAAGGCGCTTTCAGCGGCCGTTATCCCATCGCCGCCACCAGCAGTGATGCTTCCTTGCCCATGCTGGGGCAGATGATCCGTGCCGATTCCGGGCGGATCGAGCAGTTCCTGGCTCAGCAGCTCACGGGGCTTCTGCGCAAGGAAGGCAGCCGCTGGGTGGCCGACGCGCGACAGAGCCAGGGCCTGCGTTTCAACCCGGACTTTCTCACAGCGATCAACCAACTGAGCCAGCTGGCCGATGTGCTGTACACCGATGGCGGTATGGGCTTGAGCTTCGAGCTGCAAGGCAAGCCTGTACGTGATGTGGTGCAGACCACCTTCGTACTCAACGGTGAAAAGCATCACTACTTCAACCAGCGAGAAAGTTGGCAACGCTTCCAGTGGCCCGGGCAGGGTGACCATCCGGGCATCAGCCTGACGTGGAGCAGTGTCCATACCGGCGAACGCCTGTTTGCCGACTACCAGGGCACTTGGGGGCTGATTCGTCTGCTGGAGCAGGCCAATGTCACGGCGCTGGACGACGGCGACAGTCGTTTTCAGGTCGTGCTGGATGCGCCGGATGGCCTGGGCCTCACTTGGCATTTGCGCACGGAGTTGGGCGAAGGCCCGTTGGCACTGCTCAAGTTGCGCGGGTTCAGCCTGCCGCGAGAGATCTTTCTGATAGATGGCCGCGATACCCCGCAGTACTCGCAAGCTGGGGGTTATGAATGAGCCTGAAAAGACTGGTAGAGAGCTGCTTGCCCACAAGCGAGCCGCTGGTCATTGCCCGCAAGCACAGCGAATGCTGGGAACCTTGGCTAACACCCATCAGCGATGATGCACCAGTGGGCGAGGATCCAGGTTACGACGACGATTTCCAGCGCATGCGCGAAGAGGTCAACAAACTCTCCGGGGCGGATGTGGACCTGGTTGCGCAACTGGCGCAGAAGCTGCTCCAGCAGTCCTGCAAAGACCTTCGTGTTGCCACTTACTACCTCTGGGCACGTTTGCACAGGGACGGTGAGGCAGGCCTGGCTGATGGGTTGAACTTGCTGGCTGCGCTGATGGAGCGTTACGCCTGCGATATCCTGCCGGTGCGTGCCAATAGCCGCAAGATGGCCTTGGAGTGGCTTGCTGGCAACCGAGTGTTGGCAAGCTTGTCGCTGTACCCTCAGGTGGTCAAGGCCGAAGCCGAGCGGACGGTAGCTGCCCTGGTATGGTTTGAACACGGTTTCAGCAATTGGCCGCAAGAGCAGCGCCCGCGACTGGACGCCTTGTACAGTGCTCTCATTGCTCGCCTCGCTGTGTCGGGTGGCGTTGATGCAGTCGTCCCGCAGGTCAGTACTGATGCAGCCGTGGGCGGTAACGCCACAGGCCCGAGCCCATCGCCCATCAAGTCCGGACGAGATTTGCTGGACAGTGGCCGGGGGCTGGCAAGCTACCTGCGTAAGCAACCAGAGGGGTGGCTGGCAGCACATCGGCTGATGAAAAGCTTGCGTTGGGACACCGTGCATCAGGTGCCGCCGCACGATGCACAAGGGATTACCCGGCTGGCACCGCCTCGCGGCGAGTATCGCGCGCAGCTCAAGCGCCTGCACCTGCAGCAAAACTGGAGCGAGCTGATTGACCAGGTGGAGGGGATGTACGCCGAAGGCGTGAACCACTTCTGGCTGGATCTGCAATGGTATCTGCACCAGGCCCTGAGCAAATCAGCAGAGCCCCAGAACAGCTGGGCGAATGTCCTCAAACATGATCTGGGCATGCTTCTGCTGCGTCTGCCAGGGGTGGAAATGCTCCATTGGAATGACGGCTCGGCATTCGCCGATGAAGCCACGCGTCAGTGGATCAACCAGCAAGTCAGTGGTAACCGCCCGGAACAGTGGCTGCCCGCAGCTACGCCTGCCACATCGACGGGGGCATGCGAAATACTCGCCTTGGAGCCCGAAGCACTGGCACAAGCGGATGCCGACGGTGTCGAGCAGGCGCTGGCCTGGTTGGCGAGCCGGCCGGATGTACAGACCGGGCGGCAGCAGTGGCTCCTGCGTTTGCTAATGGCGCGTGTGGCCGAGCAGTTTGGCAAGGCTGAGCTGGCCATTCATTTGTTCACGGAGCTGGACACTGCCGCGCAACGTCACACGCTTGCCGACTGGGAGCCGGATCTGCTTTTCGAGGTCAAGGCGCGTCTACTCAAACTCCTGCGTTTGAAGGCCCAGCGCAACGAGGCCGACAAGCCTGCCTTGGCGCGACAAATGGAAAACCAGCTCGCCGCGCTCGTATCAATCGACCCAGTACGTGCTGCGGTGTTGTGCAGCTGACCCACATCGATCAGGAATCTGTTTTGAATACGGACAACCCAACTCTGCGTTACTTCGACGCTGAAATGCGCTACTTGCGCGAAGCGGGCAAAGAGTTTGCCCAGGCATTTCCAGACCGTGCGGCGCAACTCAATCTGGACAAACCCGGCGCTGAAGACCCCTATGTGGAGCGCTTGTTCGAGGGCTTCGCATTCTTGATGGGGCGTCTACGCGAAAAACTGGACGACGACTTGCCTGAGCTGACAGAGGGGTTGGTCAGCCTGTTATGGCCGCATTACTTACGCACCATACCCTCGCTGGCCATCGTTGAACTGATGCCTGATGTCAGTCAGATGAAAGGCAGTGAGGTGGTCGCAAGTGGCTTTCAGGTGCTGTCACAGCCGGTGGGGCAGCATCGCACTCGATGTCGCTACTCGACCACGCAGGATTTGACGCTGCGGCCACTTCAGCTTGATAACGTGCGCCTTGATCATGAGCCAGACGGATGTGCTGTTCTGCGCCTACGATTTGCATGTGGAACATTGGTCGATGGGCATCAGCTGGACCTCGCGCAGATACCGTTGTATCTGAATGCCGATGCCGCGCTTGCCAGTGTGTTGCATCAAGCGCTGACCTTGAACGTGCAGTCGCTCTATGTGCGCGTGCCGGGCAGAGCGGATCGGCAAGGATTCGCAGGGTATTTCAAGCCCAAGGGCTTTGCTGAAGACGATCGGCTTTGGCCTAAGGGCGAGAGTGCGTTCAGCGGTTATCAATTGCTGCTTGAGTACTTCACGTTCCGAGAGAAGTTCATGTTCGTGACGCTCTGCGGCCTGGAGTCGATAACGCTGCCTGCGGGCGCGCCGTGGTTCGAGCTTGAAGTCGTGCTCGGCGAGTCCTGGTCACATGCTGCCACGCCCACAGCAGAGCACATTCGTTTGCACGCTGTCCCGGTGATCAACCTGTTTGCACTGGAAGCGGATCCCCTCACCTTGGACCCCCTGCAGAATGAGTATCTGCTCAGGCCAATGCGCTTGCAGGACGGTCATACCGAGATCTATTCGGTCGACAGGGTTTCAGGGGCAAAAGATAGCGTGCGTCAGGACTATGTGCCTTTCAGTAGCTTCCGCCACAAAGGGGGGATGCTGCGCGACGAAGCCCCCGAACGCTACTTTCATACGCGCCTGAGGCGTGGAGCCAATGGCCTTCATGACACGTGGCTGATTCTCGGTGGGGAGGGCTTTGACAAGGATGTTCTGCTCAAGCGCAAAAGCCTGTCGCTGCGCCTGACCGGTACCAATGGTCAACTTCCGCGCAAAGCACTGCGCAGTACATTGCTCGATTCAGCGGCGCAGTCCACACAGGCAGGCTTGCGCGTACGCAATCTGACTGCGCCGACCCTGCCGTGTTACCCGCCAAACCGTGATCGTTTCCACTGGCGTGTGCTCAGTCACCTTGGATCGAATTTTCTGCCGATGCTCAACAGTGCTGAAGTACTGCGCGGCACGCTGGCTTTGTATGAATGGACAGGTAGCGAAACGAATCGACGGCGCTTGGAGGCGATTATCGACGTCAAGCATCACCTGATTCAGCGATTCGAAAAGGGCTTTCTGTTACGAGGCGTGGATATCGAGGTGACTGTCGATAGCAATGGTTTTTCGGGGGAGGGGGACATCTACCTGTTCGGTGAAATGCTCAGCCGGTTCTTCGCCCTGTATGCGGATATTCACTTGTGCACGCAACTGACCATGATGCTGCAACCAACGGGGAGGTGCCTGCGATGGAGCGAACATCACAGTCAGCGTATTCCCGGTTGAAGGCAGAGGGCATTCTCCAAGTACTGGCGGAGCAGGCGTCAACGGCGAATGTCTACCGCTTTTGCCAAGTACTGGAGCAGGTGCTGGACGAACAGCCACCGTTGGGGAGTACAGCGCACCCGGGCGACGACCGGGTTCGGTTCCGCCCGGACCCTGGAATGGGATTTCCGGCAGGTGAGTTGAAGGGCCTCGAAATCGATGAGGCGTTTCCTGAGCAACCCTTGACGGTGCGTACTCGGCTGCTGGGTTTGTATGGGGTCGACTCTCCTTTGCCAACGGCCTATCTGGACGATATCGCCCAACGGCGCGAAGGCCATGAGGCGTTAGAACATTTCCTCGACATCTTCAACCACCGGATATTCACGCAGTTCTACCGAATCTGGCGCAAGTATTCCTACCCGGCTACGTTCGAGCCGGGCGGGCGCGATGTCACATCACAGTGCTTACTGGGTTTGATCGGGCTGGGAATCCCTGGTACGGCCGCGCGCATTGCCACACCCATGTCACGTTTCCTGGCCTTGCTCAGTGTGATGCGTCTACCCACGCGTAACGCCGAGGGCATTGGTGCACTGGTGAAACTGCTGGCGCCGCAGACAGAGGTGCAGGTGACTGGGCATTGGCCGCAGAGAGTACCGCTTGCGCAGCCTGCCAGTCTTTCGCCCGAGCGTCCGGTGATGCTGGGGCAAGGCATGCCGTTAGGTGCTGTCGGTCACGATGCGAACAGCCAACTGCGCCTGCGGCTGTGTACCGAGGACCAGGATGAAGCGCGCGAGTGGCTTCCCGGTGGTCGGCTGATCGCCGATCTGCGCGTGTTACTGGAGGTGTACTTGGGTTGGCGCTGTACAGCGCTGCTGCAGCTCATTATTGCGCGAGAAATGGTGCCGGTTCCGGTATTGGGACGTACCCAGTCGATGCTGGGAATGACTGCTGTATTGAAACGAGCAAAGGGCGTTCACCCAATGGCTCAAGAAGACACGATCACGATCAATCTGGGCCGATACCGAGGCCTGCAATTGAACCCTTGCCGCAGAGAGGTACAGCATGTGGCGTACGCGTTTTAAGGCCTTCACAGCGTCCACTCTGATTGGTGTATTGAGTGGGTGTGGTCTTGCACAGAAGGTGGCGGATGGCACGGCATCTACCACGCATGCAATTTTTTACAAGCAAGTCAGAACGCTGCATCTGGACTTCAATGGCCGTTCAGCGATCAATACCAATGCCCAAGAGATGAGCGGACTGTCGGTCCCGGTTCTGGTGCGGGTTTACCAGTTGAGGGGCAGCCAGACGTTGCAGAATGCCACTTATGACGAACTGGTGAAGCAAGACGAGCGAGTGCTTCGTGATGATCTGCTCGATCAGCGCGTCGTGGTGATCAAGCCCGGTGAGGCAGCGCAGCTCAATACACCACTGCAAGCCCAAGCCAAGTATGTCGGTGTAGTCGCTTTGTTCAGAAGTCCGGATGTTCTGCAAGATACGTGGCGGCTTGTGCTGGACCGTGACGACCTCGACCCGGATCAGGCCCGCGTGATTGAGTTGGGCGATAACCGATTGACGCTTCGACCGCAAGCAGAGGACTGAGAGCATGTTCCCGACCAGCCCCTCTCTCTACGAGATCCTGTTGCAGAACTTCAGCGGTGAGTTGGAGCTGGACCAGGCCAGTGAAGAAGACCAGTTGACCCTCTCGGTGCTGGACAATGTCCAGCGCATTCTCAACAGCCGTGCCGGTTCGCTCTCGCATCTGCCGGATTATGGCTTGCCGGACATGGGCACGGTACTGCAAGGGTTACCTGCCTCGGCCCATGGTTTGATGCATGACATCGCACGAACGTTGCGTCGTTATGAGCCACGCCTGGCCGAGGTGAGCATCGCGCTGCTACCTCAGTCTCGCCCTGGCCACCTTGAATACGCCCTTGAGGTACTCATCAAGGGCGGCGGCCGGGTGACCTTTGGCACCACACTCGGGGCTGAGGGCCGGGCTGTGGTGCGTCACCTCAAGCAGGAAGGCTACCTGCCCAAGTACTAGACAGACAACCGAGGGGGTCGGATGACGGCGCTTTATGAAATGCGTGTTCGCCTGGGCGCAGATCCGGGCAACCTTGATGAGTTCAAGCTGCTGCACGGTGAGTTGGCAAAGCTCAATCACCCTGCCTGCCCAGACGTGGATTGGGCAAAGGTCGAGGGGTTGTCCTTGCGCCTCTTCGAGCTGAACGGGGTTGAGCTGCAGACAGCAGTGGCGTTCGTGCTTGCGCGCAGCTACCGCACGGGGCTGGCGGGCTTGACGGAAGGGCTGGCACTGCTCTCGACGCTGACCGATCAGTGGCCACGCTTGTGGCCAGTACAGGCATCAGCTCGCCTCGATCTCATGGCATGGCTGTTTGCTCAGTTGCATCCCTTGGTTCGCAGGGTGGAATGGGGCAGGTCAAGTTCGGCGGCGTTGGGCGAGCTGATGGTTGAGTTGAACCGGCTGGAGCAGCGTTTGGAGCGCCTTGGTCACGCGCCATTGGTTTCGCTACAGGTGTTTCGAAACCAGATAGTCAGCCTCCTGCAGCGCGTATCTGGAAGCATGGCGGCGCCGATGCCGCTTTTGTCTCAGCCATCGATATCGTTTGCTGAACCATCGGTCAGTCCTCATATCGCCTCTGTTTTGCCTGCACCGTCGTCCTACACGTTTGTTGTTGAGCATCCTGCGCAAACGCGCGCTGTACTGCCGTGGCTGCTGACCCTGATGGTCACCATTGCATTTTTGGGTTGGTTAGGGTGGCAACAATGGGCATCCACACAAGTCAACGAGCCTCCTGCCCCTGAGCCAATCCAGCTCGACAGCCTAAACCTGTTCGACCCCGGCAGCGCCGAACTGAAACCCGGCTCTACCAGGTTGCTGGTCAATGCCCTGGTGGGCATCAAGGCTCAGCCTGGTTGGCTCATCGTGATTACGGGACACGCGGATGCGCGGGGTGATGCGGCCAAGAACCTTGATCTTTCTCGTGCCCGTGCTTCTGCAGTGCGCGACTGGATGCAGCGCATGGGCGATATCCCGGACAGTTGCTTTGCAGTTCAGGGTGTCGCGGCCAGTCAGCCGGTGACAAGTAACGACACCCTGAAGGGCCGAGCGCAGAATCGTCGTGTGGATATTCGCTTGGTCCCTGAAGGTAGTGGTTGCGGTGAGCTAGAGGCTGCAGGGCGTTCGCTTGGCAGCGATGAGGCGGCGTGACGATGAACGGGTGGCGTCTTTGGAGTGTCAGGGCACTGGACGCAATTGGGAGTGCAAGTGCGGCCCTTAGCAGCAGCCTCTATGGCTTTTCCGGTGGTTGCTCAGTTGCAAGTCATCGATGACATAAACCTGGAACCCAAGCTATAGGCCAGCTCAGCTAAGTCCATGAGATAGCTGTTAGTCGCCTCAACAGCACTGGCGGTGTTCGGCGATTGCGGCTTCAGCCATTTTTTTTTACGAGCTTGGAATTTTTTAGGCTGACAACTTCAACGCGGTCATCGTGATGATAGAAGGGGGTGGGGCGATGTCTCCCACGGTCTTTACTGCTCTGAACAGCCAGACTCGGGTGGTAGTCCCACCACCCCTTCAAGTCGAAACATACAAGCGGGTTCACCCGCAAAGGGCTCTTCACCTAGAACTGATATTCCATCCCAGCCCCCGCGTACCACGACCGGCCCGGCGCTGCCTCGTAGTAGCGGCCATTGCCATCGCCGACGATTACCGACCCGACGTACTGACGGTCCAGCAGGTTATCCAGGCGCACCACTTGGTGGAAGGTCCAAGGCCCGACTTGCTGCTGCAAGCGCGTGCGCCAGTTGAACACCGCGTATCCCGGCGCCGCATGCTGGTCATTGGTGTCTTCGACATACACCTTGCTCCGGTATTGCCCTTCAAGGCCCATGCTGACGCCCTCGCGAGGCTTCCACACCAGCTCCCCGAACAGGCTGCTGCGCGGCACGCCAGGCAGCTGATTGCCTTTGTCGATGGTCGTGCTGCCTTGGGTAAAGGCCTGATCATAAGTGGCATCGAGCAAGGTGAAGGCCAGGTTGGCCTGCCACTGCTCATTCAGTTCGCGTTCAACGCCAAGCTCCAGGCCCCGGCGCAGGGTTTTGCCGGCGTTGCGGTAGCTGGTGCGGCCATCGGTGGAGGCGGCTACCACGATCTCGTCCTTGGTGCGGATCTCGAATATGGCGGCGTTGACCCGCGTGCGTTGATCCGGCCGCATCTTCAAGCCCAGCTCGTACTGAACACTGGTGGCCGGCTCAAGGCCGAAGTTGAAGCCCTCCAGTGCACCAGGGGCATAGGCCATCTCGGCCTGGGTGGGGGTTTCAAAGGCCTTGCCAGCGCTGATATAGCCGTGCAGGTCCGGGGTGAAGGCATACATCACCGACAGCGTCGGCGTGGTGCGCTGGTACTTCTTCGAACCGCTGGCGTCGCCGTTGGCCAGGAAGCGGTCGTCTACCTGCAGGCGCATGCTGCTGTGGCGCAGGCCGGCATCGACGGTCCAGCGCTCGAGTTCCCAATGCGCTTGTACGTAAGGGTCCAGGCTAGTGGCGGTGTCCTGTTCATTACGGCGCAGCTCGCCCTTCACGCCCAAAGTGTCGCCGCTGAAGTTCTGAAAGCCGCGGCGGTCGTCCCGGCTGCGGTCGTAGTCGGCACCCACCGTCAGCCTCAGGTTGCCGGGCGCCACGCTGATCGGCTGGATCCAGCGCAGGGTGCCACCATGGAACTCACGGTCGAAATCCACCACGCCGCCGCCACGGTTGTTGGCAGCCGTGCCCTTTGGGATCGACAGGTACTGAATAACGCTACGTTTGCCGCCATACAGGTTGAACTGCAAAGTGGCATCGCCAATGTAGCGCTCATAGTTCATGCCCACCTGCTGCTGGTGGATGCTCTTGCGGGTGTTGTACTGCTCGGCGCGCGCAGCGACCGAGCGCGGCGCGTGCTGATAGGCCTCCCAGGTCTGCCCCAAAGGGTCCTGAGTGCCATTTTGCTCCAAGGTGCTGACAACCAACGCCAGACGGCTGTCCTCGTCGGGTTTGACATGCACCTTGGCGAAGGTCTGGTCGCGGCGCGCTGCACTGTGGTCGCGGTAGCCATCGGTGTCCATGCGCGAGGCATCGAGCACGAAGCCTGCCTGCTCGGTGCCGCCTTCACTATAGAGGTGGTTCTTGTTGTAGCCATCGCTGCCGACGGTGGTTTCGGCGCCAACCTTGGGCGGGCCTGAGCCGTCGCGGGTGAACATCTGGATCACGCCGCCGGCATTGCTGCCATAAATGGCCGAGGCAGGGCCGCGCAGCACCTCGATACGGTCAGCCACATCCAGGTTCAACGACGCGGCCTGGCCTTGCCCGTCCGGTGTGCTGGCCGGGATGCCGTCGCTGAGCAGTTTGATGCCACGGATGCCAAAGGCAGCGCGGGCACCATAGCCACGTGAAGAAATCTGCAGGTCCTGGGCGTAGTTCTGGCGGTTCTGCACCACCAGCCCAGGTACGCGGTTGAGCGCCTCGGACAGGTTGACGCCCAGTTGGCCATCGGCGATCTGCTGGCGGTCCACGGTATCGATGGAGTAGGGCAGGTCGAAGCTGGGGTTGGGCGCATAGGTGCCGGTGACCACCACCGGCTCGAGCACGTTGAAGGTGCTGGCGGTTTCGGCCTGGGCGAGCGGGCACAGCCCAGGTAGCAGGGCAATCAGGGCCTTGCGGCGAAAAAAGGGGGAATGCATGCAGCGTCCTGCGTGGGTGGCTTCAAGGGCTTGGGAGGCAAAACCGCCAAGCCCCAGCCACAGTTCGAATCGGGTTAACGTTTGGCCGCCATGGCCGTGACTTCCACACGCATCTCAGGATAGGCGAGGGCCGCCACGCCAACTGCCGCACGCACTGGCCATGGTTTGCTGAAGAAACGTTGGTACACCTCGTTGAAGGCCGGGCGGTCGGCCATGTCGGTCAGGTAGATGGTCAGGTGCATGACCCGGTCCATACCGCTGCCGGCCCCTTCCAGCGCCTCTTTGAGCGCCTGCAGCATGCTTTCGCTCTGCTCAGTGATGTCACCCTCCAGGTTGGTCGGGATCTGGGTGGTCACCAGAATGCCATTGTACTGGGCTACATCGGAGGAAATGGAGTCGGCGTCGGAATCGGGCGTATAGATGAGCTCTGCCATGGGTACATGCCTTGCTACGGAAGGAAAGCTGCAAGCCTACGCGAGCAGGCCGCGAGGGTCGAGCCGTTGGGCCTGTATGCATTGAAATACCACGCCTGGGCCGTCAGAATCGCCGGCGACTTTGAGCAAGGGGGCTGGTGTTGAACGAAAAGACATTATCGATGCGCCTGGAGCGTGTGGCGGCCCATGTACCGCAAGGCGCGCGTCTGGCTGACATCGGCTCGGACCATGGCTACCTGCCGGTGGCCCTGGCCTTGCGCGGTGGTATCACCGCCGCGGTAGCCGGGGAGGTGGCGCAAGTGCCTTATGCATCGGCCCTGCGCAACGTGGCCCGCAACGGCTTGACCCAGGTGGTGACCGTGCGCCTGGCCGACGGCCTGGAGGCCCTGCAGCCTACCGACTGCATCAGCGCCATTACCCTGTGCGGTATGGGCGGCAAAACCATGTGCGAAATTCTTGAGCGTGGTAAAGCCCGGCTCAACGGCACCGAGCGCCTGGTCCTGCAGCCCAATGGCGATGAGCGCGAACTGCGCGAGTGGCTGATGCGCAACGGCTACCAGATCGTCAGCGAGGAGTTGCTGCGGGAAAACCGTTTCGACTATGAAATCATCGTCGCCGAGCCCGGCGAAGGGGTGACCTACAGCGCTGAAGAGTTGTACTTCGGGCCGCTGCTGATGCGCGAAAAAGCCCCGGCATTTTTGCACAAATGGCAACGCATGCTGCGCCAGAAACAACAAAGCCTGGCCAACTTCGAGCGGGCACGCGAAGCTGTGGCGGCGGAAAAACGGGAAGATTTTGCCCAGCAGATTGGCTGGATCAACGCGGTACTGGCCTGACTCACTGCTGCGAGCAGTTGCCCATTTCCCGGTAGTCCACGGCATGTTCCTGGCCTTGGTGATCGACATAGACCATATGCGCCGTACCGACCTGGCAGCGCGCCGCGTTGCTGGCCGGGGTGATCGATATCACCTTGGCGATATCCAGCGGCATGCCATAGGAATACGGCTTGGCGTCTGTATCGCCCGTGGATGAGCCGGCCAACGCGCCGAATGAGGCAAGCGCCGACGACAGCGCGGCTACAGCGATGGAAACTTTCATGGCGTACTCCTTTTGCACGGTTGCGCCATCATGCATTCATTGGTGATTTTCAATAAATGCCCTAACTCGTGATAGATTCTTGCCTTGAGCGTATGAATCCGACTGATCGAGGAATTAGGCCCGATGGATATGCTGCACGCCATGCGTACGTTTGCCCGTGTAGTGGAATGCGGCAGCTTCGCTGCAGCCGCCAACGCCCTCGACATCTCTGCGGCACAGGTGTCGCGCATCGTCGCTGAACTTGAAAACCAGTTACAGACCCGCCTGCTGCACCGCACCACGCGGCGCCTGCGCATGAGCGAGGCGGGTGAGCGCTTCCTGGAGCGGGCGCGGCAAATCATGGCGCTGACCGACGAAGCCATGGAAGAAGCGCGCGGGGCACACCTCACCCCACGGGGGCGCTTGCGGCTGCACTGCCCACATGGTTTGGGCATGCTGCTGATGCCGCTGGTGGCCGACTACAACACACTCTACCCAGACGTGGCGATAGAGCTGACGCTGTCCCAGCGCAACCCCGACCCCCTTGCAGAAGGGCACGATGTGGTCATCACCGTTGACCAGGCCTTGCCCGACTCGCAACTGATCGCAGTACCGTTGGGCACCATCTTCAGTATTCCCTGTGCCGCGCCCAGCTACCTCGCAAACCATGGCGTGCCCGAGCGGCCGGCAGACCTGCACGAGCACCGCTGCCTACGCATGGCGTATCCCATGCATGAAGGTGATTGGGTGTTTCCCCAAGGCGTGGATCATTGCGTGATCGCTCCGCGCGACAGCTTCCTGACCAATGTGGCGGATGCGATGCTGGTTGCCACCGAACTGGGTATGGGCATAGGTCTGCTGCCGTTCTACACCGCCAGCCAGTCCATCGAGCAAGGGCGCCTGCGCCGCTTACTGGCGCCGTACCGCCTCCGCGAAAACGCGCTTTATGCCATTTACCCTTCCCGGCACTACCTTGACGCCAAGGTCAGGACCTGGATCGACTACCTCAAGGAACGCCTGCCGGAGCTGTTCGAAGCCCACGCAAGGATTGTCGAGGAACCGCGATACTGGAGCTGAAACGGCCACCCAGCGGTGAACCCCGCTGAAGTGGCCGTGTTCGTGATTAGAGTCGCCCAGAGCCGGGCGAGGGGCAGTCGGTTAGCGGCTGTCCTGGTCTTCAGCGGTACCGCCGCTGTGGCCTGCGCCGGAGCCCGTGGCTTCACCGGTGCTGTTCGAGCCGCCGGCTGCACCATCGGCGGCATCGGTGTTGCTGCCGGTATCGCTGCTGTCGTTGTCTTTGGTACCACCCGGGCTGTTGACGCTGCTACCTTCGCCGGCGGTCTTGCCGCCGCGCTCGTCGACTTTCGGGTGGCTGTCGGTATTGGTCATGTCCGTAGCGGCGTAGCTGGTCGTGGTGGCGAGGCCTACGGCTAGGGCGAGCAACATCGAGTGAACGCGGGTCATGGCACGTCTCCTGTAAGGATGATCTGTCATTGCTTTGGCCCACGTGCGTGCCAGGGGTGCCCGATAGGCGACGGGCGGTAGCAATCAATGCCCAGTCCGTGACAACTCCTCATACTGGGCTGATGGCAAAGCCTGACCCGGTGTTCGCGGCTGCCCCCAATTCAGGCAAGGTCGACCTTGAGGGGGCAGCGTTACGCTTTAACGACCCTTCGGCTACCTGGCGTCTGGCTGCGCTGCCGTTTCACTGGCCTGTGCAGGCTGAAGCGGTGGGTGCTCCTGCGCCGCATGCATCAGGTCTTCGGTCACCCGTAATTCGGCACCGGTCGGTGAGAAGGTGGTCGAAGCTGTGAACGGCGCAGGGTGCTCAGCGGCCGGCCGCTTACCACGCCGCCAGAGGAAGAAACACACCATGCCCAGGTTGACCACGGCAAAGGCCCAGAACAGCCCTACCTCGCCATACTCAGTCATGGCCGGCGAAATGGCCAACGGCGCCATTGCCGAGCCCAGTGAGTTGATCAGCAGCAACCCTTGGATCATCGGCACCAGCGCATCGGACGGCGCTCGGTCGGCTGCATGGCTGACCGCCACAGGGTACAGGGCGAACACACCGCCCCCGAGCAGGAACAGCATCGCCGGCAGCAGCGCAGAATGCGAAGGCAGGAACACCGTCACCAGCGACAGCACCATGCAAAGCGCGGCCAAGGCGATCAGAACATCCTGGCGGTCCTTACGGTCGGACCAGCGCCCCACCGGATATTGCAGCAGCATGGCGCCAAGGATCACCCAGGCCATCATGTTGCCGACCTCGCCAACATCCAGGCCGATGCGCTGTAAGTACAGCGGCAACAGCGCGTAGATGCCGGCAATCACCACACCCGAGCCGAAGCAGCCGACCAGCCCCGAGGGTGCCACGCCCAACAGTTGCCGAGGCTTGAGCGGCTCGACCTGGTCCAGCAGCGGCGATACCCGCGGCAGAATCACGATCGGCAGCACCGACAGCGCCGCCAGCATGCCGGCGAGCATGAACGGGGCACTTTCGCCCAACTGGGTGATTTCGCCAAGGCCTGCCTGGGCGATCACACCTGCGCCGTAAAACGCGATCATGTACAGCGCCAGTAGGCGCCCACGGATCTTCGCGTCACCGGCCAGCAGCAACCAGCTTTCGATCACCAGGAAAACGCCCACTGCCGCCCAGCCGTTGATCAGGCGCAGTACCGACCACCAGGTGGTGTCGTAGAACAGACCTTGCAGCAAAATGGTTGCAGCGATCAGCGAGGCAAAGCTGGTGTAGGCACGGATATGGCCAATACGCAGGATCAACCGATCGTTGAAGATGGCGCCCAGGGTCAGGCCGATGAAGTAGGTCGACGAGACGATACCGATGGTCGTTGCCGATTCGCCGGCAGCGTCCAGGCGCAGGGTGGTAAGGGAAGACATAAAGCCGTTGCCCAGGGCAATGATGAACAGCCCGAGCAAGGGCGCCAGCGCCATGGCCAGCAAACGCGCAGACATACAAACCTCAAGTTGGAGTGGCGGTCAGAAAACGCCTTTTCGAACGCCCACGCAAAACGGCCCCATCGAGGGCCGAAAAAACTGCACGGATGTGCCTGGGCTGGATGCGACCTGGGCAAGACTCAACCGCTAGCCCCTGAAGGAAGTGGGCTGGGCGGGTTCGGTTGAGCCTATTTCACATGGGGGCATGTGTCAGGCCTGGACTGTGTCGTTGCTGCCGGTTGCCACCGTTCAAGGCGACGGGCGAAAAGGATGCGCGATTCTACGGCTTATGTACGATTTGCCCAAGAGGTCAATGCCTGCGACAGGACGCCGCAGGGTAGCAGTCAATGGTGCCCTGCAGGTTCGCGGGTGTCGATGCTCACTACCACCGACATCCCCGGGCGCAAACGTCCCGCCTCAGGCTGGTCGGGGTCGACGGTAATGCGCACTGGAATACGCTGGGCAATCTTCACGAAGTTACCGGTGGCGTTGTCGGCCTGGAGCAGGGCGAACTCGGAGCCGGTTGCCGGTGAAATCTGCTGCACGTGGCCATATAGCTTGTAGTGGTTCAAGGCGTCGACGGTAAAACTCACGGGTTGACCGATCCGCACATCGGCCATCTGGGTTTCCTTCATGTTGGCGACCACCCACAAGGTATCGGGCACCAGTGCCATCAATTGCGCGCCGGAGTTGACGTAGGCACCCAAACGCGTGCCAATCTGACCCAGCTGGCCATCGCGCGGTGCAGTGATACGGGTGTTGTCCAGGTCGATGCGAGCCAGCTCGACGGCCGCTTTGGCGTTTTCCACCGAGGCCTCCAGCGAAGCGCGGTTGACGATGACCGTTTCGCGGTCCTGGCGGGCGATTTCCAGCGCGGCCTTGGCCTGGGCCAGGCTGGCCACGGCGGCCGCTTCACTGGCCCGGGCAAGGTCCAGGGCGCTGCGAGACACCGACCCGTCGCTGACCAGCGCCTGGTTGCGGGCAAGGTCAGCCTTGGCCTTGTTGGCCTGCGCCGCTGCATCGTTGATCGCCGCCTGGCGCTGGGCGATGGTGGCTTGGGCACTGATGCGCTGCTGTTGGTTATTGGCCAGCGCCGCCTGTTGCTGTTGCAGCTGTGCGATGGCCTGGGCCAGGCGCTGGGTATAGATGCGGTCGTCCAGCTTCACCAATAAGTCGCCGGCTTTGACGAACTGAAAATCATGCACCGGCACCTGGACCACATAGCCGCTCAACTGCGGCCCAATGATCGTCACCTGGCCGCGCACCATGGCATTTTCGGTGCTTTCGATAGCCCTGCTGAAGGGCGGCAGGTTCCAGGCGTACAGCACGACCAGTACGCCTGCCAATGCCACGCAGGCAAAACTGATCGACGACAGAATACGTACCCGCCGCGTGCGCACAGGGCTTGTGGGTTCACTGGGTGGCGCGCTGCCCTCTGGGGTTTCGGCAAGGGCAGTGGTGGTGGTGCTGCGAGTATCTTCGGTCATTGACTGGCGGTACCGCTGGTGGCGTCGGGGGATGCAGCCTGGCGCGAGACATACCACAGCCAGGAACCGCGAAGGGTAATCCAGACCATGGTCAGCACGGCGATGCTGCCGATCAGCATGAATACATCGTTATAGGCCATCACATTGGCCTCGCGCGTGGCGGCGTTGGCCAACGCGCGCAGGCCTGCTTCGCTGCGCAGCGCCGGGTCGGCGAGCACCCTTGCATAGCCCGCGCCGCCACTTTGAACACGGGCGCTGACCAGCGGTTCCAGGAAGCTGAGGCGGTCCACCAGGTGGTTGGAATGATACTTCTCGCGCCAGGTCTGGAAGGTGCCCAGCAACGCTGCGCCGATCAACCCACCGAGGTTGTTGCAAATGCCGAACAGCACCGAGAAGCTCACCAGGTTGCGCGGGTTGGCGCGCACATGGCTGATGCCCAGGGCCATCGACGGGCCGAGGAAAAAGGTGCTGCCAAACGCCAGCAGGAATTGGCTCAGGTACATTTGCGCGGGGCGCGTGAGGTTACTGGAGTGGCTGTCCATGAACGCCCCCGTGGCCATCGCCAACAGCGAAACGAACAGCGGAATGATCAGGTGCTTTGGGCTGATGGTCAGCGCACTGCTGGCCAGGCCCGCAACGGCCCCCAGCAGCATGACCCAGTACAGGGGGCGCATCTGTTCGCTGCCCATGTTGAGCATTTGCAAAAAGCCCACTGCGCCGGTGGACTGCTCAGAGGTGACCATGCGAATCAGAATGACGCAAAGGCCCAGGCGAATGATCGCGCCGCTGCCCAACCAGCGGGTCATCAACAGTGGGTTCTGGCGGTTGTGCTCGATGGCAAGGCCGGTGAAGATCAGGGCGATGGAGCAGGCCAAGGCCACGCCAATCCATTGTGCTTCCAGCCACCAGTCGATACGCCCCAGGGACAGGGCGGCGCAAAGCAGGGCCACCCCGCTGGCCATCAAGGTGAAAGTGAGGAAGTCCAGCGGTTCGAAGGTTTTGAAGCGGTCCCCCGGTGGCAGCTTGAGTAACAGCACGCAGCCCAGTGCCGACAGTGCCAGCCCCAGTTCGAACAGGTACAGGCCACGCCATTGCGCCATTTGCAGCAGGTCTTCGGAGAAAATCCGCGCAAGCGGCAGCGCCAGCTGCGACGCGCCCAGGCCCAGCACCATGGCCTTGAGCCGCCAACGCTCGGGGAACGCTTGGATCATGTAATAAAGCCCAAGCGAACTCAGCGCGGCGCCCACCATGCCGTGGGCGGCGCGCACGGCGATGGCCGAGTTCAAGTCGTTGACCAGCAAGTGGGCGAAGGTCACCAGGACATACAGCACCAGAAACACTTCGGTAAAAGCGCGCAGGCCGAACTGCTGGCGGAACTTGACCAACAACAGGTTCATCGACACGTTGGTCATCACATAGGCCGCTGGCAGCCAGGCCATCTCGGCACTGGTCGCGCCTAGCGCGCCTTGCAGAAACACCAGGTTGGCAGTGACCAAAGCATTACCCAGGCCACCGGTGATCGCCACCAGCAGCCCGACCAACCCGAATGCCAGGCGCTTGGCCGGGGAATGCAGAGGCGTGGAAGGGGAGCCGGGGAGGCTGGGCTTTTCGTGGGGCAGCCACTGGCGCGGGGCGTATTTGTTCATGGCGCTGACTGTACTTCAGGGCTTGTGGCTGTGTGAACAGATGTTTGAGTCAAGGCTTTGGTGCGTTTGACCATGAGCGCAACCCCTCGGCGCTTTGTTGCGCTGGCCGAACGGTGCTCATGGTGTGCCGCCCAAGGCGCGCGCTAGAAACCCGGCTGTGCGGCTGTGTTCACACTCAGCCACCTGCTGTGGCGTACCACTTGCCACCACCTTGCCACCTGCGTCCCCGGCCCCTGGACCGATGTCGATCACCCAGTCACTCTGCGCCACCACGCGCATGTCGTGCTCGACCACCACGACGCTGTGCCCGGCCTCGACCAGGCGGTTGAGCTGTGCCAGTAAGCGATCGACATCCTGTGGATGCAGGCCATTGGTGGGTTCGTCCAGCACATACAAGGTCGCTGCGCGGGTCACCCGCTGCAGTTCGGTGGCCAGCTTGATCCGCTGCGCCTCGCCGCCGGAAAGCTCGGTGGCCGGCTGGCCCAGGCGCAAATAGCCCAGGCCGATATCCTGCAGAACTTCCAGGCAACGCCGCGCCGATGGTTGATCGGCAAACACCTGCAGCGCTTGCTCGACGGTCAGTTGCAGCACCTGGGCGATGTTCATCCCCTGCCAGGTGACTGCCAGCGTCTCGGGGTTGTAACGGGCGCCATGGCAGGTCGGGCAGGGGGCATAGACACTCGGCATGAACAGCAGCTCGATACTGACGAAGCCTTCGCCTTCGCAGTTTTCGCAACGCCCCTTGGCCACATTGAACGAAAAGCGCCCGGCATCGAAGCCGCAGGCCTTGGCCTGCTCAGTGGCGGCAAACAGTTTGCGCACGCCATCGAACAGCCCGGTATAGGTCGCAAGGTTCGAGCGTGGCGTGCGGCCGATGGGCTTCTGGTCGACCTGCACCAGCCGCTTGATGCTGCCAAGCCCCGCGCTGACGCGGCCGCTGCTGGGCGCCTCGGGTTCATCTTCAAGGCTGTACTCTGGCGTCTGATCTTGCTGTTTGGCCTGGCCCAAATGTGCACCCACCAGCTCCAGCAGGGCCTGGCTCACCAAGCTCGACTTGCCTGAGCCTGAAATGCCGGTTACCGATGTGAAGCAGCCCAAAGCAAAGCGCGCACTGACATTGTCGAGGTTGTTGCGCGTGATGCCATCAAGCACCAGCCAATCGTGGGGCTGGCGGGGCGTGCGCTCAGTAGGGCGCTGCTTGGCGAACAAGTAGGCAGCGGTGGGTGAGCCCTTGATCTGCGCCAGGCCACTAGGCGGGCCGCTGTACAGGACCTGCCCGCCATGTTCACCGGCCGCAGGGCCGACGTCCACCAACCAGTCGGCGCGGCGCATGGTATCCAAATCGTGCTCCACGACATACACCGAGTTGCCCGCCTGCTTGAGCCGCTGCAAGGCATCGAACAGCGCTTGGCTGTCCGCGGGATGCAAGCCGGCCGAAGGCTCGTCGAGCACATAGATCACCCCGAACAGCTGCGAGTTGAGCTGTGTGGCCAGGCGCAAGCGTTGCAGTTCGCCAAATGACAGGGTGGGTGTGCTGCGTTCAAGGGCCAGATAACCCAGGCCCAGGTCGATCAGGGTATCGATCCGCTCCAACAGTTCGTTGGCAATGCGTTGTGCAGCCAGGCGCTTTTCCAGTGTCAGCCCATCATCGTGCGCGTCCAGGTAGTCGGGAGCTGCCACTTGGCGCAGCACCTGGGCCAATGCCTGTAACGACAGCCGCGACAGCTCACCGATGTCACGCCCGGCGAACGTCACCTCAAGAGCCGCACGCTTGAGCCGCTTGCCCTGGCATGCAGGGCACGCGCTGGGCCGCATGAATTGCCCCACGCGTTTGCGCATCTGTGCGCTTTGCGAATGCATGAAGGTGTGCAGTACATAGCGCCGTGCGCCGCTGAAGGTGCCCTGATAACTCGGCTCCAGCTTACGCTTGAGCGCTGCACGGGTCTGTGCAGGTATCAGGCCCGCGTATACCGGCACGGTGGGCGTTTCTTCGGTGTAGAGAATCCAGTCGCGCTGTTCCTGGGGCAGTTCGCGCCACGGGATGTCGACGTCGTAGCCCAGGGTCACCAGGATGTCACGCAGGTTCTGCCCCTGCCAGGCCATCGGCCATGCCGCCACGGCACGCTCGCGGATGGTCAGTGACGGGTCGGGAACCATGGTCGCTTCGGTCACTTCATAAACCCGCCCCAGGCCATGGCACTGCGGGCAGGCGCCCTGGGGGGTATTGGGCGAGAAGTCCTCGGCGTACAGCATCGGCTGCCCGGCCGGATAGTGACCGGCGCGCGAATACAGCATACGGATCGAGCTGGACAGTGTAGTGACGCTGCCCACCGACGATCGGGCGCTGGGGGTACCACGCTGCTGTTGCAGGGCCACGGCCGGGGGCAGGCCTTCGATCGCGTCGACGTCCGGCACGCCCACCTGGTCGATCAGCCGCCGGGCGTAGGGGGCCACTGATTCGAAGTAGCGGCGCTGGGCTTCGGCATAGAGCGTGGAGAAGGCCAGGGAGGATTTGCCCGAGCCCGACACCCCGGTAAACACCACCAGCGCGTCACGGGGGATGTCGACGTCGACGTTCTTGAGGTTGTGTTCACGGGCACCGCGCACGCGGATGAACCCGTTGGGGGTGGGCTGGCGAGGCGACATAAAGCGGTCCTTGGCGGGTCGGAACGCTCAAGGTAGCAGTATTTGCCTGGGCTGTGACCGGCTAGTTCGCGGGTTTGTCCGCGAACGAGCCAACGCGGTCGCTAGAAAATCAGGACCGTTCGCGGGTGCCCAGCACATCGCGAATGTTGTCCACCACATTGCTGTCCTTGATCACGTCGCTCAGCCAGCCTTCCAGCGGCATGTTGCCCCATTTGATGGCGCGCTCGATCAGATAAGGGACCGGGCTTTGCGGCTCACTCTGCTTGAAGAACTGAGCGATGCCGGCGAGCATGGTGAAGGCTTCATCGCGGGTCAGTGGCGTGGTGCGCATGGGCGCCGGTGTGGCGCTTAGGGCGGGCGTGCTCATCGGTTCATCTGCCTCGCTGTGGTGGGCAGGAGTGCTGTCAGGGGTTGCTTCGGTCAATGCCGCAGGATGCAGTTCCACCCCGCGGTCCTTGAGCAATTTTTCAGCCAGCTGGCTTGCGCGCGTGAGCATGTCTGCAAGGCTCGCAAAGCTTGGAGCTTCATGCCCGAACAAGCGGTCGATGCTGGTTTGCAGCCGATTGCAGGCCTGCAGGCTGGCGGCCAGCTGCAAGGCCTTGTCGCGCAGGTGCTCAGTGTCGCTCAGTGCCACCGAGCGCTGGAAGATTTCGGCATTGATCTTGCCTTCGTTCAAGGCAGTTTGCATCGCCTTGGGGTTTTGCAATGCAAGGTTTTCTACATGGCGTGATTCGTCGTAGCGCAGCACGCCGAAATTCTGCCCTTGGGTAATGGGCAAGCCACCGGCAATGTCGGTGAGCGTGGTTTTGAGCCAGGAAAGCCGTGCAGCGCGCTCCTCCAGGCCGTCGTCAAGCGATGGGTAGGCGCTTTCCCAGAATGTGTCGAGAATGCGCTCGGTCAGTTCCAGGCCAAAGGTGATGCCGTCGAAGTGCTCGCGATGGGCCAGGCCTTCGCTGAGCCAGGCCACCAGCATCAAGTCTTTGCTCTGCTCGATCAAACCCTGAGCCGATAGCTGGATGACCTGTTCCCAATCGGCGGTTTTCAGGTCGGTCTGCCAGTCGCCTTGGGTCAGGTAGTCAGGGTCTGCCCGGCGGGCCTCCTTGATCTGATCGAACAAGGCGGAGAAGCTCAAGTCTTCGCCACTGCCACCGTCTATCGGTGCGGCCAGCTCGGCCAGCGAAAGGTCTTTGAGGATTTCAGGCATAAAACACTCTGTTCAGGCAAAGGAAGCGGCGTGCCGGGCCAGCCGGCACAACGCGGAACATGGGCCGCGCGCGCGGCCCATGCGCACATAGGTGCTTAGGCGAACACCTTGTTCGCGGTGCGGTCCCAGCCACCGACGATGTTGCCGCCGGCCTGGCCGTCGGTGCGGTTCTGTTGGGTGTAGGTGGTCTTGATGCGGGCGAAGTTGAAGCTGATCTCTTCGATCGGCAGGTCGCTCACGGCTTTGTCTTCGCCGCCCTGGTTGCCACCGGCGACGAAGCGCACGGACGACACGACCACTTCTTCCATGTCGATGGTCAGGTAGGTGACCTTGTCGCCACCGGCACGGTTGACGTTCAGCTTGAGTTTGGCGATGTGCTTGCCGGTGCAGCAGTGCTCGAACAGCTTGGCCGAGGCCTTGTCGACTGCCTTGCGGATCTTGAAGTCGCTCAGGGCAACACGCTCGGAGGAAGCACCGCCCGAGGAGCTTGCGGTAGCCGAGGTGGCCTGGGTGGCGCCGTACTCGTAGCCCAGCACTTCGATCCAGTCCTTGTGTTTTTCATCCAGTACTTCGCCTGGGATGCCGTCGATTTGGATATACGCGTCAAAAGCCATTGTGAAACTCTCCATTAACATCATTGAAGGGTTGCTCATGCACCCCTTGGTTTTGACCTCGCCGACCCAGTCGGCAGAGGTAGCTTGCCGCCCTCCGGGCTTCCTCCAGTGAGGCCCGGGTGGCCGGTTTTTGCAGTGCGGCCTCAGTTGAGGCCGCGAACTTCGATTTCTACCCGGCGGTTGGGCTCCAGGCACTTGATCAACTGCGCCCGGGGTTGCTGCATGTCGCAGTTGACCAGCGGCTTGCGGCTGCCTTCGCCCTGGGCTACCACCAGTTCGGCGGGCACCCCCTTGCCGACCAGGTAGGTGCGGATGGTCTGGGCGCGCTGCTTGGACACCTGCAGGTTGCCCTGGCTATCACCGAGTTGATCGGCGTGGCCCGAGATCACGATCTTGCCAATGTTGGGGGTGTTCAACAGTTTGCTGGCGATTGCGCTCAGCTGGCTCTGGCCCTCGTTCTTCAGGCTCTGGAAGTCCGCGCGACCGAAGGCAAACAGGGTGTCGGATTCAAGCGTGATGGTCTCGATCGCCCGCAGCGACTGAGCCCGCAGGCTGTCGATGTAGTTGCGCGAGCTGGACATCAGGAAGGCGTTGTCAAGAATGCGCGGTACATCCGGCTCGTGAATCTGGTCGCTGTAGAACGTGATCTGGCGGCTGGCATACAGGTAGTCCTGGTTAGCGCTTTGTGCGCCAGCTTCTGCCAGCGTCTTGCCGGTCTGGCGGGCGATGTCTGGGTACCAGTAGTCCGGCATGTGCGCTTTGAGGAAAGCCGGGTCGGCTTTTTCGCGCTGGGCTGGTGAAAGCATCACGTAGGTGTCCAATGTAGCCTTGCCGAAGTCTGCAATCGACTGTGCGCGGTTGTCCTGTGGCAGTGCCTGGGCCTGAACGCTATCGACACCGGTGACAGGCAGCAGCTCGCGGCTGTTGCGCTGGTAGACCTTGAGGGTGGTCAGCAGGTATAGGGTGCGGGTCAGATTATCCGCGGTGGGCTTGAGCATCACGCTCTGCAAAGTTGTGAAATAACGGCTGCGCAGGGTCGGTTCCACATCATGGCCTTTGTACAAGCCAAGGCGCATGCCGAGCGGGACTCCCTGATCGTGGTGCTGCCGATAATAGTGCGCAGTCCAGAAGCGCAGGCGGTCGAGGCTATGCCAAGCCGTGTATTGACCGTTCGCAACCTCATCAGCGGACTTGGCCTGGGCCAATTCGTCAGCGATGCTGGCTAGGGTGGCGCGGTTGTTCAGGTACGACCATCCCCACAGGCTGCACAGCACCAGGCCTGCGAGGCTCGCGGCGCCTATCCAGGCGGCCTTGCGCCGGCGTTCGCGATGGTTGCTGGTGTACAAAGCGACCAGATGCTGGTCGGGGATGATGACCTTGCGGAACAGGCTATTGATGAACAGAGGCGCTGCCTGGCCGGCGGTGCCGGTCGCGTCTGCGCTCTGTTCCAGGGCGAAGCGCTCTGCCACATGTTGGCCGTGGCTACCCCACCGGGCCTGGTCCGCCTCCAGGGCAGCAGTGAAGTAGAAACCACGCAGCATTTCTGCGGGTTGGTACGGGTTGGTGCGCAGCAGGCTATCGACGAACTGTTCAAGGCGCGGTTTAAGGGCTGCCAATTCCAACGGGAAACGGTAGGCAGCGTCGTTTTGCCGAGTGACCTGAATGTCCTGCTGCACCAACTGCTGGTTCGCCACCTGCTGCCAGTAGCCGGTCAATTCATCCATCGCTTTGGCAAAGCGTTGGCCCCAATTGGCCTGTTCGTAGCCTTTGTGCGAGAAGGTTTTACCCATCACCTCACCCCGTGCAGCGTCATCCAGCTGGCGGTAGAACGGGGTGAAACCGGCAATCAGGTCGCTCTTGGTGAACACCAGGTAGATCGGCAAGCGCACTTCCAACAGCGCGCAGCTCTCCTGAATGCGCTCACGCAGGCGTTTGGCCACGCGCTCCAGGTCTTCAGGTGAACCCTGCAGGATGTCGGCAATGCTGACGCTGACGATCAGACCATTGAGCGGACGACGTTGCCGATGCTGGCGCAGCAGTTGCAGGAAGCCGCGCCATTTGCCGGCTTCTTCCGGGCTGTTCATGTAACGCCCGGCGGTGTCCAGCAACACTGCCTCAGCACTGAAGAACCAGTCGCAGTTGCGCGTACCGCCCAGGCCCGACACCCGGGCGCCTTCACGCTCGGCATAGGGAAAATTCAGGCCCGATTGCAGGATCATCGTGCTTTTGCCCGCCGCCGGCTGGCCGATCACCAAGTACCAGGGCAGGGCGTATAGCGCATCTTTGGCAGGGGTGCCGCGCGGCTTGTTGCTGTGCAGGCGCTCAAGGCTCTGCAACAGGCGTTCGCGTAGCAGGCTCACCTCTTCGCGGTCGGCCGGGGTGGCATTGAGCACTGCCTGGTCAGCGTCATCGCGCAGCAGGCCCTCAAGGTTATGGTGCTGGCCGGCGCCGCGGTAAAGCAGCAGTACATAGCCTGCCGAAAGCAACAGAAATACCCCGATGCCCGCCAGCAGGCTGTGCAGCGAGGCGAAGCCCAGGGCACGGCCAATCGCCCAGACCAGGAAGATCGCCAGGAAGAACGCCACCCCCAGCAGGTAGGGTTGATAACGCAGGCAGTAGTACTTGATCTTGTTCATACAGGCGTCGTATCCAGCGCTTCGACGAATTGGTCGATGATGTGTTCAAGAGGTCGGTCGTAATCGTAGGTGCACGGTGTTGCTGCCAGCGGGTTCAGCAGCTTGCGGTGCTGCTGCGCATCGGCGCAGCCCGTCAGCAGGCGATAGGCGCTGTTGGCATGGCGTGATGAAAAGCAGAACAGCCGCGGGTGCATGAAGTCGTCGGCCAGCAGGTTGACTGCCGGCACGCCTGGGTGCCCGCTCATGCGCATCAGCCAGTCCAGCCAGAGATCCGCCGTGGGGTTTTTCAGGCCGCGTTCTGCTGGCAATGGCAGCTCGATGCCGCCTTCGAAGTCGCCGTGCAGCGAGGCCCAGCAGGCCTTGAGCTGCGCCAACGCATTGGCGCTGTCGAAGTTGGGCCAGGAGCCGTGCAGGGCGCGGGCCACATCGGCAAAACTGAAGTCGCGAAGAAACTTGCCATGCACCCGGCGGAACAGGTCCAGGTCCTGTGCCTGAAGCGGTCGCAGCGCTTTGACCTGTTCGAACAGCAAGGTGCGATCGGCCCCCAGTACTGCCTGATGCAGCAACGGCTTGATCTGTGCACTGAACAGTTCACCGAGGGTGAACGGGTTGACCAGTGCCGCCCCTGGCTCGCCTTTGAGCAGTTGGAAGATAAAGAACGGGTAACGCCGCTGGCTGGCATCACGCGAACTCAGCAGGCCACCCAGTAACCAGTTGCCATTGCGCGCTCGGTAGTTGAAAAAGCACATCGGCAGTGCGTCGAACAACGCCTGCCAGTCCTCACGGTGGCGCATTGCCGCCAGTGAGGACTGCAGCCAGGCGTCGAATTCGCAGACTTCTTCCGCCGCGCCATGCAGGCTGACGAAGTCCGCGCTCGACGGCAGTTTGCCGAAGCAACCAATCATTGTGCGCCCCTGTCATTGAGGGCGCTGAGGGCCTTGACCTCACCCAGGTCGGTCAGCTTGACCCCACCGAAGTTACGCACGACCAGGCTCACCCGGCCGTTGGCAGTGTTCCAGCTGAAACGCTGCTGGATGCCGTCCAGGTCATCGACGCGGGCGCTCTCGTTCATGCGCAGCAGGCCCCAACGCCCAGGGAAATCGAACACTGTGACGCGGGTGCCGCTCAAGGTCACGACATCCAGGCGGGCGCCAGGTGCATTGCTGGTGCCGGGCCAGGCGAAGCGGCCCCAGCTGCTGCGGCCATTGCGGTAGTGCTGTTCCTGGCCGTCAAGGGTGAACACGATATCGGTGAAATTGGCCGAAGGCTCGAGCATGATCTCGAACCCGTTATCGCGATCAGACAGGCTGGCGATCACCTGGCCCACCGAACTTGCCTTGTCGATGCTGTTGAGCATGCGCGGATTGACCAGCGCAGGCCCCTTGCCGTTGCCGGCGCCCAGGCCTTCGCCACCTGCCAGGTTACCGATTTCATTGCGTTTGAAGGCTGGTAACAGGCCGCTCTCGGGGTCGACGAACCGTTGCAGGTCTTTGACCGAGGCCTCGTTGCGGCTGCCACCGGCAATCGGATAGCGGTGCGCCATGACCTGTTCCCAGGGCTTGGCGATCTGTTGCGCCCAGGCTTTGGCGATCTGCTGGCCGGCGGGGTCACGCAAGGTCGCCCAGGCGTACTGGATCGGCAGGCTGAACAGCGCCTGCAGCGAGCGCGACAGGCCGTCCTGGCTGGTGTCCACACTGCTTTCCACGTAGTTGCGCACGGTGGTGACTTCGCTCGGCTGGCCTTCGAGAGTTTCGCTGATCAGTTGTTTGCTGCTCTTACCCACATCCTGCGAGCGCTGGATGTTGTTCATGCGCACTTTGAGCTTGCGCAGCGCAGCCAGGTAACGGTCCATGATGGTGCTGTCAGCGCCTTCGGCGTTGTTCTCGGCAAACACCCGTGCCACCGGCTCGAAACGCTTGGCCAGGCTGCCGTCGTCGACTGCCGGCAGGGCAGGGGCGACATGGGTGGGCGACGCCTCTTTGGTATCGAGTAGCCCGGTAACCTTGCTCCAGAAACCATCGTCGCGGCTCGCACCTGGGGTGGGGACCGCGTGCTTCACAGGCAGGTCCCATTGGGTGTTCTCGTTGACCGCTGCCAGCAGGTTCTTGACCGGCGAATGCTGTACATCGCTGAGCAGGCCCAGATGCTCGGTGGCCGATGCCAGGTCGGCGAAATGCCGTACGCCAACGCTGCTGACCATCTTGTACCAGGCCTGGGTGTAGTCGCGCTTGTAGCGGGCCATGAACTCGCGAACGAAGTTGGCCTTCTGCACGATGGCATCACCCCCCTCACCGTCGAGCACCCAGTCCGATTCGTTGCGCAGGTTGCCAGACACCAGCTTGATCAGCTCGGGCTTGACGAAGCTGTCCCAGCCCTGACGGGTGTAGATCGCAGGTACGCCTGCCGAGCCATACAGCAGCGCCCGGCCTGGTTGCGGCACCAAGTCATTGAGGCTGAGTACGGGGAACTGGCGGCTGGATTCAAGCTGCAGGCGTAGGTACTCCCGATCCACCAGGGTGCTGGAGATCATGAACGATTTGAGGTTTTCCCGGGTTTCGGCGATCAGTTGCTCGTTGCGCGGTAGCGACGGTGCCTCGCCCTGTTCCAGCAGTTGCACATAAAGCGGTACGTTTTCATCGATCAGGCTGGCCTCTGCTGGCGAGCCCTGGGCCGCGGCACTGGCCCAGGCTTGCGGGAGGCTGGCGGCGATGAAGGCCGGCTCCGGATGGGCTTGGGGCTCGGTCAGCAGCAGGTAGAGCTTGAGCGTGTTGTAGGCGTCGATGATCGACGCCACCTGCTGCTCGTCCAGGCGTCCGAGCATTTCTTCGGAGAGCGACAGCCCGCCGGTCGTGGCCGACAAATCGGCCGCATCGCTTGCGGTGGCCAGGTTGACCTTGGCGGCGTAGGCGCCGACGCGGGTCTTGCTCAATGCCGCCTGGGCCTTGGCCGCCACGGCCGGTGCCAGGGGTTTGCGGCCGAGCTTGGTCGGGGGCGCAGCGGGAGTGAAGTCCAGGTCTTGGTTGATGCTGCTGGCAAAGGTGTTGAATGCGCGCATCTGCATCTGCAGATTGCGAGCAATTGGCTCCAAGGCCTGGCTGCGCAGTTGCGTCAGGTAAGCGGAGCGAGCCACCTGGTGGATCGCCTCGCCATGGTACAAGCCTGCGCTCAGTTGCAGCGGCACACCTTGCAGGCGATGGGCCTCAACGATAGCCATCTGTTCGCGCAGCAGTTGCAGGCCCTTGCCGGCGGCCAGTACCTGCTCGCGATCCTCTGCCTGCTCGATTTGCGCCAGCTGCCCGCGCAAGCTGTCCAGCCATTGGCGATTGTTGGCGAATGACAGAGCTTGCCAGCCAACGAACAGCACACCGGCGGCTGCCGCAAGGCCCAATATCAATGGGCTGAAAGCACCCTGGCCACCCTGGCGCGATTGGAACAGGGTCAGGTCGCGGTCAGGGAAGATCACTTTGCGGAACGTATCGGTGATGAAGTAGCTGCGGTTGCCGGCCACCTTGCCCGTACTGGCGGTGTCTTCATCGTAGGCGGCCTTGAGGGCGAATTCATCGGCGATGGCGTCTTCGTACACCTGCCCCAGTTGCTGATCGGTCTGCAGCGCGCTGGTGAAGTAAACACCGCGCAGCAGCAGCGCAGCGCTTTGGTGGGTACGTGTGAAATGTTCGAGGAACTGTTCGAGCACCCCGCTCAGGGCAGCGAAGTACTGCGGGAAGTTCAGCAGCGTGCTGTCGGCCTCGGCACCCAGCGCGATCATCTGCGCGTCGACGTGCTGGCGGACGTGGCCTTGAAGGTTTTTCAGCCGGGCTTGCAACACGGCATGCAGGCCGTTGTTGCGTATCTCTGACAGGCCGAAGGTCATGCCCAGTGGCTGCTGGCGTTGCTGTAGGTCCAGGCCGTCGAAAGCCTGATTGAAGCCAGGCAGTTGGTCGGTCTTGCTCAGCATCAGGTAGACCGGTGGGTTGGCGTCAAGGCACTGCGCGTATTCTTGCACCCGCGCCACCAGTTGTTCGGCCAGGGCGTGACGCTCCTCGCTGTTGGCAGCCAGCAGCTCAGGCAGGCTGACCACCAACACCAGGCCATTGATCGCCGATTTGCCACGTTGCTTGCGCAGCATGCGCAGGAACGCGGAGAACTCGCTGGCCGATTGGTCGTCACGCAGGTAACGCCCGGCGGTATCGATCATCACCGCATCAGGGCTGAAGTACCAATCGCAGTGTTGAGTGCCGCTTTCACTGTCGTTAGCGGTAGCGATACTGGCCGACAGCCCGGAATGGGTCAGCAGCGAGGTCTTGCCGGCCGCCGACATGCCGATCACCAGGTACCACGGCAGGTCGGACAACGCCGCTTTGCCGCCGCCACCGGCTGAGCGGTCGGTACGCAGCATGGCGATGGCATGCTTGAGGCGCTCGCGCAGCACCTGCTGATCTCGGAATTCGCCGGTGGCATTCCACGAGCGGTCGACCTCGATCTGCAGCAGGTTCTCCAGGTTGTGCTCGGCACGAATCCGCTGGTACTGGCGCAACACCACCACCAGCAGGAAGCAGGCACTGATGATCGCCAGTGCCTCAGGCACGTGGTGACGCAAGACCGGTACCAGCGGCGCTATCAGCCAGCAGATCAACAGGCTCGCCAACCACAGCAGTGGCAGGAGAATCCAGAAACTCTTCAATAGACGCAGTAATGTTTTCATGTCTTCCTGACTCGGCTACCTGAAAGGGGCTCAGGCACTGAACAGCTGGCGGATTTGTTCGGAAAGGGCGGCAACGTCCTTGTCCAGTAACCAGTCGAGGGTCAGGTACAGCGCAACGCATACCAGCGCAATCAGCGCGATGTACACCCACAACGGCACTTCATGGCGCAGCATCTGCGACACCTGGTCAGGCAAAGCCCAATCTGGTGACAGGGCTTTGGGCGCCTTGCGATAGCGTGCGATGTCCTGGCCGAGGGTGTTGGCCAGATAGCGCAGTTGATCTTTCTGGCCAATGCTGAACTTGCCCTCGAAGCCCAACGCCAGGCACAGGTGGTATACCTCCAGCACATCGATGTTCTGCTTGACGTCGCCGCGCAGTGCCTCGATCTTCTCGAAAAAGCCTTCACCGGCCAGGTGCACGCCGAAGTAGCGGAACTGCAGAGGTTGCAGTTCGAAGTGCCGGCGCAGTTCGTTGTCACCGGAGCGCAAAACACTTTCGTCCAGGAAGGCGCACAGTGCGTATTGGGTATCCTTCACTTGCTCGACGCTGTAGTTGGCGGCGCGAGCATCACGCTCAAGGTTGGCAAAGAAACGCTCGACGCTGCCTTCGAAGGCTTGCACCGAAGTCACCTGGCGGCCACGGCGCACGATCAGCGCCATGCTGATGAAGTCCTGGACCAGGTCCTTGAGCGTAGGTTTGTCGTTGGCGGCCGCGACGGCGCCCTGTTGCAGTACGGCTTCGGTCATTTGAGCACCGCCATCAATTCAAGCTTGAGGTTGGTAAACGCGCTGGGCGCGTAGAAGCAGATGCTCTGGGCATTCATCATTCGCTCATACACCGGGCCATGTGGCTCGATGGCGAAATACTGGTTGTCCAGGCGCACCGGGATCGCATTGGGCAGGCGCGCAGCGTGGTTGAGGGTGACGCCGGGCATCGCGCTATTGACCACGACTTCGATGTCTTCCGGTGAGCCGACTTTGAACGCACGCGGTACCAACTCCAGCAGGCTGGCACCTGGCATATCGGCGTGCACGGCGATGTAGAAGTCGGCTTCGACCAGCCGTGGGTCGCGCAGCTGGCCCTGCCAGTGGGACGGTTTGGTTTGAGTGAGGTCGATGACGATGCACTGGTTGGGCACCACATTGTCGAGCATCACCCGGATCATCTCGTCCAGCTTGACCAGCGAGGCAGCTGGGTCGTGGTGGTCGTACTCGGGCAGGTCGCTTAGCTGGGTATCGAGGGTGAACGTCAACAGCCCGCCGGCGAGGTCGGCGAGGAACAGATACAGGCGCTCCGGATGCAGACGCGGGTGGGTCAGCAGGTGTGCAAGTTGCGGATGCGCGCGGTTGACCGTGTTCAATAGCCAGAACAAGGTGACGTCGCTGGAGCCGAACTCGGCAATTTGGTCGGCCCGCTCACGCCGGCGCCCCGACAGAGCCTTGCTCTTGGCCTGCAGCGCACCCAGTAGGCGTTTGCCGATACCCGCCAATGTCTCATGGCTGCCCAAGTGCAAGGTGGGGTGAACGAAATGGGGGTCGAGGTTGAAGCCGCCCATGCTGTTGCGCGTGAGTTTCGCCAGCGGGCAATGGCTGTAGCCGTCAAGGCTGTCACCGTCGACCAGCAGCACGACATTCAGGCGCAAGCTGGTGATTTCGTTCTCAAGGTCGCCCTCGTTGAGGTCGGGCAGGGTGTCGAACTGTTTGCGAAAGCGCCTGGCGACCTTGTCCGCCTGGCCGTCCTCGACATAATTCAAACCGAACGGCTCGGGCAGCTTCAAGGCAGCGTAAACCTTCAACTCGTTGGCTTTGAGCAGGTCTTTGAGGTCCCGCGCGGCCGGCAGGGGATCGTGCTGCGGCGCGTCGTACAGGCTGCCGTCGGGGAATACCAGCTTCAGCCGCTTGAGTTGCAGCGAACCGTTGGCCAGGGCATCTTCGTCTACCTGCAATACCTGCACACCAAAGTGGAATGGGGTGCTGCGCAGGGTCGCCTCCGCCAATTGGTGCTGGTGAAACTCATCCTGGTACTGGAAGTGCTGGGGCAGCAGGAACATGCCTTCCGACCACATCACCCGGCTCTGCTTGCTCATTTAACGCTATCCACTAAAGAGTTGAGGGTTTTGTCCGCTGTGTTCTGGGCCGATTGGCCGGCCATGTCACGAGCCTTGTCGAGCGCTGCGTCCTGCACCTGGTCGGTAAAGGAGGGTTCGGCTTGGCCTGCCTTCTGCGCAGCCAATTGGTCAGCGGTCGGTGGCTTGTTGAGCACGTCAACGCCGCGGGTGGCGTGAATTTCGGTTTTGTCCACCAGCACCCGCAAGCCATCGGACGAGAACCAGATACCGTCCTTGCGCAGCGAGTCGGCGTCGAAGGCAACCTTCCAGCGGGCGTTCTGGTCATCGCGGAAAAACGCCGCCACGCCCACATAGCGCGCATTCTTGGCCAGCGGCCACTGGTCGATCTGGCCGATGCCGGGCAGCAGAATGATTTCCCGCGCCTCTACCAGGGTATTGCCCAAGGCCTTATCCGGGGCGTCCCACAGGGTGTCGGCATCGCTTGCAGCGAAGCGCTCCAGGTCGGTCAGCTGATACACGCGCATCACCACCGACAGCGGTTTGCCATCGCTATCAGGGTTGAGTTGGTTGCCGCCATCGGAGGTGAGGATGACTTTCTCGCTGTCGGCCAGCATGTCGGCCGCCCAGCTGTCATCCATGCGCTTGCCGATACGGTCGGTAACCCCGCAGCCAACCAGCGCCAATAACAGAGCAGCGGTGGTCAGGTGCTTGAGGGCGGTGTGCTTGTGTTGCATGACGGCTAAACCTCCTTGTACGGCTCAGGCCAGGCGATAGGCGAAATCGCCATCGCTGCCCAGCTCGATCGTCAAACGCTCGATCGGCGCGTCCTGGGCCATGCGCTCGAGTACGCGCTGCGCGAGTTCAGGCATCAGGGTCTGGGACAGAATGTTGTCGATGTTGCGAGCACCGCTGTCCACCTCTGTGCAGCGGGCGGCGATGGCCTTGATCAGCGCCTGGTCATAGCTCAATTGCGCGTTATGATTGCGGGCCAGGCGCTTGGCGATACGCTCAAGCTTCAGGGCCACGATGCGTTCCAGTATCTGGTCCTGCACTGGGTAGAACGGCACGATGCTCAGGCGGCCGAGGAAGGCTGGCTTGAACACCTGGTTGAGCTCGTCACGCAAGCCCTCGACGATGGCGGCCGGCGTTGGCAGCTCGGTGGCGTTCAGGCACGTCTGCATGATGTGCTCGGTACCGGTGTTGGACGTCAGGATGATCACCGTGTTGCGGAAGTTGATCTCGCGGCCTTCACCATCGTCCAGCACACCTTTGTCAAATACCTGGAAGAACAGTTCGAGCACATCCGGGTGGGCTTTTTCCACTTCGTCCAGCAGCACCACACTGTAGGGTTTGCGGCGCACCGCTTCGGTCAGCACACCGCCTTCCCCGTAACCGACGTAGCCGGGCGGCGAGCCTTTGAGGCTCGATACGGTGTGCGCCTCCTGGTACTCGGACATATTGATGGTGATCAGGTTGCGCTCACCGCCATACAAGGTGTCGGCCAAGGCCAGGGCAGTTTCGGTTTTGCCGACGCCGCTGGGGCCCAGCAACAGAAAAACCCCGATTGGCTTGTTCGGGTCTTCCATGCGCGCTCGGGAAATCTTGATGCGTTTGCCGATTTCCTGCAGGGCGTGGTCCTGGCCCAGCACCCGCTCGCCAAGCAAGGCTGGCAGGCGTTGCACGGTGTCGATCTCGTCACGCAGCATTTTGCCCAGCGGAATGCCGGTCCAGCCGCTGATTACTTGGGCAATGGCGCCGCTGTCGACCAGCGCGTGGACCAGCGGCTGGTCTGCTTGCACGCGCGCAAGTTCCGCGCGCAGGGTGTTGAGCTGCGTGGCATCTGCGTCATTGGCGGCATCCAGCGCCTTGAGCTGCTCGACCAACGCCAGTTCCTGCTGCCATTGCTCGTTCAGCTGCTGTTCCTGCAGCTGTTCAGCCTGCAGGGCCGCTTGGAGTTCGCCAAGGCGGCGGGCGTGGTCGTGACCTTTGTCGGCCTCATGGCCGAGCACGGCGATTTCGGCCTGCAGGTTGTCGATCTGCCGGCGGCAGTCCTCCAGTGCTCCGGGCTGCGAAGACTGCGCCAGGGCGATGCGTGCACAGGCCGTGTCGAGCACGCTGACGGCTTTGTCGGGCAGCTGGCGGCCGGTGATGTAACGGTTGGACAAGCGCACGGCCTGAACCAGCGCCTCGTCCATCACCGCCACCTTGTGGTGCTCGCGCATCTTGCCGAGCAGGCCACGCAGCATGTGGATGGCTTTGTCCTCGTCAGGCTCTTCGACCTTGACCACCTGGAAGCGGCGGGCGAGGGCGGCGTCCTTCTCGAAGTACTTCTTGTATTCAGCCCAGGTGGTGGCGGCAATGGTGCGCAGCTCGCCGCGGGCCAAGGCCGGCTTGAGCAGGTTGGCTGCATCGTTCTGCCCGGCCTGGCCGCCGGACCCGATCAGGGTGTGCGCCTCATCGATGAACAGGATTATAGGGTGCAGGCTGCGCTTGACCTCTTCGATCACGGCCTTCAAGCGGTTCTCGAACTCGCCCTTGACCCCGGCACCGGCCTGTAGCAGGCCAAGGTCGAGCGTGTGCAGGGCCACATCCTTGAGTACGCCTGGCACATCGCCTTGAGCGATGCGCAGCGCCAGGCCTTCGACCACTGCGGTCTTACCCACCCCGGCTTCGCCGGTCAGGATAGGGTTGTTCTGCCGGCGGCGGGTGAGGATGTCGACCATCTGCCGGACTTCGAATTCACGGCCCAGCACCGGGTCGATACGGCCTTCTCGGGCACTTTGGGTCAGGTTGACAGTGTACTGGTCAAGCGCTGGGGTTTTACCGCCAGGCTTGGCACTGCTGGCGGGCGTTGCTGCAGGGTTCGCCAGGGCGCTGGCCTGCTTCGACTCGGCACTGCCTTCGACCAATGCGGCCAGGTTCACACGCAGGTCATCGGCGTTGATTTTTTCAAGCTCTGGGGCCGAGGCAATCACCACCCGGCGCAGTTCGGCATCGTCGAGCAGGGCCTGGAGCAGGTGGCCGCTGCGGACCTGTGCTACGCCGTATTCGATCGATGCCAGCAGCCAGGCTTGTTCGATCATGCGGGTGATGTGCGGCGACAGCGCCGGGGTGCGGTTATTGCCCTTCTTGAAGGTGCCCAAGGCGGTTACCAGCTGCGCCTGCAGGCGCTCTGCGACGACGTCGTAGTGACGCAGGATCGGCGCCAGGTCGCTGTCGCTGTTGTCGAGCAGTTGCAGCAGCAGGTGCTCGACCTCCACATCATAGTGGTGCTCGGACAGGCACAGGGCCGCCGCGCTTTCGGTGGCCGTGCGGCTGGTTTCGTTAAGCTTGGCGAACAGAGACTTCAGGTTCACAAGGCGACCCCATCGTAAGGAATGTGGAAAACGGCGCACCGCGAAGGTTGCGCATCACGCTCAGGGCGTTTGAGCCAGCCCAGCCAGCCCAATGCAACATTGCCGCTGCGCCCCAGCTGGGCGCGGGGCACAGCCTCGCGCTTGAGGCGCGGGGCGATTTCGAAGTCCAGCTCGGCGCCTATATAGAAGCGCACCAGCTCGAGCAGTTTGCGGTAGCACTCGGTGCCCGGCTGGAACCGCTGGTAGTCGGCAAGGTTCAACGGGCCTAGCTCGATGCGGATGCAAGACTGGTAGTCCCAAACGCGGTTACCCGCGACCGCGCTTTGCCCCAGTTGCGCGTTCTTGCGCCCCAACTGGGTGCGTTGCTCTGGCTCTAGCCTCAGCCAGCGGCCAGCGAACTGCTTTACCTTGATTGGCAGCGCGAAATAAAAGCCGAGCATTACCTCAAGGTTGAGGGCGTTACGCGGCTTCTGGCTGAGCAGGCCGGCAAAGTAGTTGAACAGCTCGCGTGGCAGCGCCGAGGGTTGCTCTTCGAATTTGAGCTTCTGCGCCCGCGGGCCGAGCCCGACCAGATTGAGCAGATAGCCATCGAACCCGGAGGCGCCGTTGCGCTCGTGCTCGATGTGAAATTTGTACTTTTGCCAGGCCTCGTAGAACAGCGTGGTCATGCGGTGCGAAAAAATATCCAGAAACGCATGGGCAGCGTCGTCGCGATACTGCACGTGGCGCTCGAGCAAAAGCTCGGTATACGGGCGCGGCAGTACCCCCGATGGCCCCACCAGGCCCATGAACGTGACTTGCACTTCGGACAGCGGCAGGCCCGCCGTGGACACCTTGCCCTCGCGCTCGAAGTGCAGGTCGCTGACCTCGCTAGCGGGGAAGGCCAGGGACAGCTGGGTGCGAAAACGCAGCGGGTCTTCGTGCGGTCGGGTCGCCAAGTCCATGCGCCCGGTACGGCTGTAGTGCAGGCGGAGCAAGCGCACCAATTGGAAAAATTCGAATCGATGCGGTTCGGCTCGTGCCTGATCGATCAGACCAGGGGCTGATCGCCAGTGCGTGCTGGCCATTGGACGATTCTCTTCTCTCGTTGTTGGGAGCGCAGGCTCAGTTGGGTGAAGCTGTTCATCGAGCAGTACTGGCCGAAGAAGTGGTCCAGCACCATGCCAAACAGAAACACGCCACTGCCGATGAACTGGCTTTCGTCAAGGGTGAGGGTGATGCCAACGCCCCTCACGAAGTTCGGCCGCGGGTGGCCAATACGCGCTACGGCCGGTTCGCTGCTGATGGCTTTGATGCCGTTGATCTGTTTGCGAATGGCCGAGACATTGCGGTAGTTGTACAGCGACAGCAGCTCGAGCAGCACTTCGCGGCCCTGGCTGACCAACGACAGGTGGTTCAGCGACAGGTGCGCGATCAGCCGCCAGATCAGCCCCTTGCCCAGGGGCACACGCACTGTGGCAGTAGGTTTGCGCAGGCAGCGGATGTCCTTGATCACCGAGTTGGCCGGAATGTTGAATTCGCCGCGCTCGCCACCGAAGGGCAGCATCAAGGGCACATCACGGTTGCTGCAGGTCAGGCCGATGCTCAGGGTATCGCTGCTGGCGTCGATCAGTTCCAGGTCGCGGTCAACCACACGGATGCTCATGGCGGTGGCATCGCCCTGGTTGCGCCGGCGCGCAATCCAGAAGCTGGTGTGCGGGCTTTGCTCGCCGCGCGGCTCGAAGAACGGTTGGCAAGTCGCCACCTGGTCGATGCCGCCGAGCTTGCGAACACGGCGCACCCGGTCGATCGATACCACTTCGGCGGCATTGTGCAACCGCGTATCCGGGATGACCGGATACTCATGCTGGGTGTGGGTCAGCTTGATCGGCTCCGCCTGTTGGCGGAACAGATTGATGATGGGGGTGCAGTTGAGCTTGAAGTTGTTGCGCCCAACGTTTTGGCTCAGCCGCACCAGGCGGTCGCTGAGGTCGTAATCGCTGAAGTAGAAATTTACCTCGACCTGCTCGATCGCTTTGCCTGCAAGGATGCGGGCCAAACCACTGAGGTCGAAGAACATGAATTTGTCGGGGAAAGTGAAATACTCGTGCAGCAGGCGGTAACCCAGGAACGAGCGCTCGGAGTAATCCACCAGCCCTTCATCGCGCGCATAGCCCACTGCCTTGAGTGCTGCGGCCGGCAGGGCAACCTCGCGGGTGCGCCCCTCGTCCTGGAAGCTCAGGGTGGCTTTGGCCAAGTTGTTGAACAGCAGCTCATACAGCTGCAGCATCAGGGTCGCCTCACCGTCCAGGAAGAACCGCAAGCGGTCGACTTCCATCTGGCCAAACAACGCCTCGCCCGTTGCTTGCAGGCCGATGCGCAGGCGCGCCACCAGGTCGGCGCTGTGGCCGTTGAACGCTGAACGTTCCATTTCCACGAAGGACGCCTGATGGACGCTGATCGGCCACAGCTCCACCGGGTAACAGGTGCGGAACTTACACACCACACCTTCCACGGCGTTGGCCTGCATTTCAGTATGGCGAGGCACCAAGTAGGCCTCGGTCACTTTCTCGTGCTTACCCAGGCTCAACTCGGCAATCGACATCGAGGGTGTTGGGCGTAGGTAATGCGGGTACAGCACCTCAAGGAAGGATTCGACGATTTCCGGAAACTCGTCATCGAGCTTCTTGTGGACGCGCGCAGAAAGAAACGAGAACGCCTCGATCAGGCGCTCGGTGTGCGGGTCTTCGCAGTTGTCGCCTTCGATCAGCAACCGCGAAGCAATTTTCGGGTACTGCGCGGCAAACTCCTGGCCGAGGAAGCGCAGGTGCGACAGTTCCTTTTCGTAGTAGGGCAGCAGTTCGTCGAGCATCAGTTAAGGTTCTGCACTTTGTATTCCTGGGTGTTGACCTGCAGCACGGCGTCAAACGACACCTGGCGGCTGATGTCCTGCAGACGCAGCACGGCGTCGACACGGAAGGTCAACATACGGTGGCCATTTTCCTGGGCCAGCAATTGCACCCGCACTCGGCGAAAGCGCCGGTCGCCGGTGCTGATCGCCCGCTCCAGCTGTTGCTGGATGAGCCGGCGATCGTGAGGGTCGAGCACACTGCGGCTGATGAAGTCGGGCATGCCGTATTCAAGGATGGAACCACCGAGCTGCTTGAAGCGGTCGAGCTCCTGCGCGACCAGGGACTGGCGGGTATTTACCAGCACTTCAAGGTCGCGCACGATGCTGGCCTTGTACTCGGCCAGCGAACAGGTGCGCTGGGTGGCGGCTTCGGCCGACTGATGCGGACGATCGTCCAGCAGCCGGTCGAGCAGCGAGGGCAGCAGGCGGGCCTGATTACTCATGTGTCATCCCTGTACACAGTGGCCGATCAGCCGCGAGCGCCTTGCGGCAGCTCTGCCACCAGGCGCAGCGAGGCGGTCAGTTCGTCGAGCTGATAGTGCGGGCGCAGGTAGGTCACGGCTTTGTAAACCCCAGGCTTGCCGGGCACCTCGAACACCTCGGCGCGGGCTTCGCGCAGCGGGAACTTGGCCTTGGCTTCTTGGCTTGCGGTGTCGTCGAGCAGCACATAGCTGGCCAACCACTGGTTGAGGAAACGCTCGACATCCATGCGCGAGGCGAAGCTACCAATCTTGTCGCGCATGATGGCCTTCATGTAATGAGCGATGCGCGAGGTGGCGAAGATGTACTGCAGCTGTGCCGACAGGCGTGCGTTGGCGTTGGCGATGTCGGTGTTGTACTGCTTTTGCTTCTGCGCCGACTGGGTGCCGAAGAAGGCGGCATAGTCGGTGCCCTTGCAGTGCACCAGCGGGATGAAGCCAAGGTCGGACAGCTCTTTTTCGCGGCGATCGGTAATCGCGATTTCGGTGGGGCACTTGAGGGCGATTTCGCCATCGTCGGTCTTGAAGGTGTGGGTGGGCAGGCCTTCGACCAGGCCGCCACCTTCCACGCCGCGAATCGCCACGCACCAGCCGTAGCGGGAGAAGGCATCGGTAACGCGGGTGCCGAGCGCGTAAGCAGCGTTCATCCACAGGTACTTGTTGTGGTCGCGGCCATCGACGCTTTCGACGAAATTGAATTCTTCGACCGGCGAGGTATCCGGGCCGTATGGCAGGCGGCCGAGCACGTGGGGCAGGGTGAGGCCGACGTAGCGCGAGTCTTCCGAGGCGCGGAACGACTTCCACTTGGCGTATTCGACGGTGTCGAAGATTTTTGCCAGGTCACGCGGGCCGGACATCTCGGTGAACGAGTCCCAGCCGAACAACTCGGGGGAAGCTGCCGAAATGAACGGCGCGTGGGCTGCAGCCGCCACGTGCGAGATCTCTTCGAGCAGGTACATGTCTTCTGGGCTGCGCTTGAACTCGTAGTCGCCGATCAACATGCCGAACGGGGCGCCACCGAAGGTGCCGTACTCTTCTTCGTAGACCTTCTTGAACAACGCGCTTTGGTCGAATTCGCTGGCCGCTTTGAGGTCGCGCACCAAGTCTTTCTTCGACGCGTTGAGCAGGTGAATTTTCAGCGTGGTGCTGGTTTCGGTCTGATCGACCTGATACTTCAGGCCACGCCAAGAGGCTTCCAGTTGCTGGAATTCACGGGCGTGCATGATTTCGTTCATCTGCTCGGAGAGCATCGAATCGATTTCAGCGATGCGCGCATCGAGTACCGCGATCAGGTCCTTGCTCGGGGTCATTTCGCCCTCGAGCACTTGGTTCACCAACTCGCCGATCAGGTCGCGGGTGCGATTACGCTCGGTGTCGGAGCGGGCCACGCGGCTTTGCGAAATGATGCTGTCGAGCAGCGAAGGCTGTGGTGCGAAGTTTTCCACTTCGACCAGGTCGCCGGCCTGTTGCGATGCGGTTTGCTTGTCGGTCATATTCGGGCTCCTGCTCAGGCGCGATCGTCGCTGGACGGGTCTTTCACTTCGGCCTCACGGCCGAACTCCTTGCCCAACGTCTTGAGCTTCTCGGTGTTCTGCAGCACGTCCATCAGCAGCTCTTCGAGCTTGTCGTTGCCGCCCATCTTGTTGCGCAGGTCAGCCAGCTTGTTGCGCACTTCCAGCAGCTTGCGCAGCGGCTCGACCTGCTTGACCACGTTCTGTGGCTCGAAATCTTCCAGGCTGTTGAAGTTCAGCTCCACACCCAACTGCGTGCCGTTCTTGGCCAAGGTGTTGTCGACGCGATACGTCAGGCGTGGCTTGATGCCTTTGAGCACGCCATTGAAGTTGTCGCGGTCGATGAAGACGAACTTGCGGTCCTTGAGCTTGGGCAGCGGCTCCAGCGGGTTGCCCGAGAAGTCGCCCAGCACGCCAACGACGAAGGGCAGCTCCTTTTTCTCGATGGCATCACCGATGTCCACGTCGTAAGTGATATGGACCCGAGGCGCGCGAACGCGGTCGAGTTTGTGCTGAGTGCTTTCCTTCTTCGCCATCGTGTTCTCCAGTGCGAGCAATTCGCTGCGAATCATTGCGCGGCCCGTGACCGGGCGCGGCGCGTTACAGTCCTTCGATCGTCAGCAGCAGGCGCTGACGGATTTCATCGTTCATTTCCAGGATATTGTCGCGGCCCACCAGTTCTTCGAAGCTGGTGTTGCCGGCTATCTGCGTGCTGCTACGGATGACCGAATCGTCGGGAAGTTCCGAACGTACCGGTGAGCTGATGACGCAGAACGGCAAGTCGCCAAAGCCCTTGAGGCGCTCGAAACTAAGGCCGTAGCGCAGGCCTTCGAATAGCCGGCCGAGGCCTGGCGACTTGCTCAGGCAGTAGAACAAAACCAGGTAGTGCACCACGAAGCGGTACAGCTCGGCGCTGCTGCGGTTGGGGTCTTTGATGACGTTGCGAAACTGCGCCAGGTCGAAGGCGTGAAAACCCACCACCCAACGGGTGGGGCTGGTGATGCGAATGACCTGGCCGCTTTGCTCGAGCACCTTGTCGTATTCGAGCGGGAACAGTTCGGGGGTGGTGCTGATCAGGTTCAGTGGCACTTCCAGCTCACTGACCAGCTGGAACGGGGCGGCCGAACCGATGCGCTCGTAGAGCTCGATCAACGACTGGAAGTGGCCCTGGGTTTCGCGCCCGCTGCTGCGCTGGGCGCCTTGCAGGTATTCGCCGAACAGGGTCTGCGGACGGATCAGCGGCGCCACGGTTGCGAGGTAATCCGCCGCCTGCGCTTTCAACGCATCGGAGATCGCTCGCGTTTGGCTACGCAGCTTGATCAGTGCTTCGACATCGAGAGTCTGTGTCATCGGTGCATTGTCCATGAACCTGCTTGATCGTCCTGAAAAAACCAATGGCGTGGACCTGAAGTCGCGCCTTCAAACTGCGGCAAAATCGAATGCTGGCACATGAATATCGTGTTGCCAGTAATGCCGAGTAGGGCACCTCACTGGGCAAGAAGTTCCGGTGCCGGGTGCGATTCTTTCCCTGTTCTGTGAACTTGCGCAATGATGGCCTGATGCTGGCTATGGAAGCTTTTCGCCACAGATACCGGGACTTAGCCCTTTAAAGAAAGGGGCCATAAGCAGGATGAACACGCATAACGTAACCAGGAAAAATTTTTTGCAAGTAGTGAACTGCATCTCATTTTTGCGCGCCAGGACCACTTCGATGGAGCGGCTAAGAGGGCTGCCGAAATGATGGCCATGCGACGGAATGTGGCGCACCTCCAGCGCTTGCATGGCGGTGAGAGCGTGCTATTGGCAACTTGCAAAACACATTGGCCAAGCCCGTTGAGGTGATAAGCGATGGGCCACCCTCCAGCACGCTAAGCCTGGATTCTATCGGCGGATTTTCGCCGCTAACCGGAGGCCGCAGGGCGCGTGCTGAAAGAGGGACCGAGTCAGCTGAGCTTCATCGCGTCAGGGTCTTGAGCTTTTAGGCTGTCGATATGAGGCGCAGCTTGAGCGCTCATTGCTTGAAGGTTTCGCGCATTGATCAACAGCCTTACGGGATGAAACGCGAACTCGGGGATGCCAGTGATGAACAGCGCTCATCGGTCGGCAGCAAAGAAGCTTAGCGGTTCAATGGCACGCTCGAAGGCTCATCTCCGCGTTCAGTTAGGCTTCACGTTCGCAATACCTTCAAGTACGACGAGTTTGCCCGCCTGCTCGAAGAAACCGACCCGCTGGGCCGCAAGATCCAGTATGAATATCACCACCTGCCCACGCCGGTGACTTAGGGCGCCTACCTAGACGGCTGCACCTGGCGAGCGATTAATGCCGTAGCAAATGCAAAACCTGACGCGAGTTCGTTGGGAGCATCGGATAAAGTGATTAAGATCCAGAATTTACCCTTCAAAAGGGCGGCTTCTACAATGAGGAGCGACTTGCTAAAGTTGGCGTTGAGGATTCTGGTGACTTATAGGAGGCAACGATGGATTGGAAAGAGTTTGAAGTTGAGATTTTGAATTCTGTTAAGCGGGCAATTCAGGATTTGCTTGAGGAGCAGCCAAGCGAGCATTTTTATGCATTTGCTCTCTATACCGATAGTAGCGCTATGACTGTTGCTTTGGCGGCCAACTCTATTGAGGCGCTGGAGCTGAAACTACAGGAAGAGGACGAGGAGGAGCGCGATGAATGCCGCCCTTACTATCAATGGGCCACCTCTGAGTGGAAGTATGAAGGGTGGCGTAGTGATTTTTTTAGAAAAGCATCAGCGGAGCTGAGAGAGTCTGTTTTTCGAAATGATATTGAGGCATTCAGAAAAAATCTTTATTCGGCCATGACCAGCGTGCTCGGAGAGCTCCGGCGCTCTGATTTTTTCCATGGGTTCGTACTGAAAAATCCGACGCTCTTCGTCTCCGTCACAGATGACGATACGGCTGAGCTTGTGGAAAACCATTCGGCAAGATTGTTGAATGCGTCTAACGACTATGTCGACTTTATTAAAAGATATGAAGGGTGATGACGCACAGTCTTTGTCCCTTGGCTTGTTAAATGTGTAAAAGCATTTAGACTGCAAGCATACATGGTGGTTCTCTCTTATCCAGTGTTGCCATAACTGGCTATATTAACATTGCGAGATGGCTGCAAGCTAAGTCACCAGTAGTACTACGGCAGTGGGCATCTGCAACAGCTGAGTCTGAGGGTCAAGTGATCACCGACACGAAGCACGATGATCTGCACCGCGAGGTCTACCCTACCCAAGGCAAGCTCAGCAGTTGCTTTGGCTACGACCCCAGGGCGCGCAAGGGGCAGTTAAGGCGTTTAAATACTATTTTGAAAATGACGCTTTCTTAGAATTCTAGCTTGCAAAGCGTACTAAGATTTTTCAGGTTCTGTACGGAAATAGATGTCGGAAGCACCGTATGGAGAAAGCCAGTGAGATCATTGATGCGTAGCTTTTCGCGAGCTTCTCGAAGCGTAACACCATACAACGGCTCTCTTTCAGGGGCCAAACATGCGCTCAATGATATTACGCTGTCGGTATTATAGCCGGTCAAACAGTCAAGCTGCCGATCTTCGACGACACCGAAAGCCTGGCCGAGCTCTTGAATGAGGTTGACGACGAAGAAGTCGTTGCGCCAACCAAACTTCGCGGCAAGCGCAAGCTGCTGCCAGATGATTTGCCGCGTATCGAAGTTTTCCACGAACTGCCCCCTGCATGAACTGACTTGCGCATTTGGCTGCCGTGAACATGCCATCGGTGAAGAAGTCAGCGAACAGCTTGAAATCGTCCTGATGCAAATTCGCGTCATCCAACATGTTCGCCAAGTGTACGGCTGTCGGGACTGTGAGTCAGCGCAACACCCCGCCATGGTCTCTGCCGGCGAACAAGACCCTGAGTGGGGTCCTGACGCGCTCCACCAAAGGCAAATGCTCAAACGCCAACTTCTTCCGCTTCGAGGATAAAGCGGGCGCTGAGCAGATTATCATGCACGCCGAGCGCAACCTGGATACTGAGGTTGAAGCAGATGACAGTCTCATGATGGGCAGGAATCGAACGATCACCGTCGAAGGCAAACATTCCGAAACGATCAAGCTGGAGACCAGCATTGCGGTGGAGGAGGGTTCGTATTTTGTAACGGTGGATCAAGGGGCAGTGAAAATTAAGTCTGCAACGTCCATCACGTTGGAGGTCGGAAGCAGCAAGCTGGAAATGAAATCAGATGGCATGATAACCCTGTCGGGCATCTCCGTGGACGTTGCAGGCAGCAAAATAACTAATTTGAACAAGTCTTGATCAGCGACAAGGAAAAGTCCCATGCGTAACATCTACGACCGATTATCTGAACGGCGTGAACGTGAAGAGCACCTCGAACGTGAGCGTTTGGAAGAGGAGGCCCGTGATGCAGAACCCCCTCTGCCAGAGCGCTTTCTTACAAATGAATTGAGTTTCGTTCGTTCAGAAAGTTTAAAAGACAAAACATTTCACATCTTTACTATGACTGACGTCGGGCCGAGCCCATTCTCGTTTGTCGGCGGGCGGTCGCCGGTGGAGACGGATACGGACTTGGAGACGCATTAACACTATCCAAGATGAACCTTATGCAGGGAAAATCCTCACACATGACATGGATGTTGTCCACAGAAATGATCCGCTAATCAAAATTGAGCACAACAAGCCAGTCGTTGAACACTGGAGCGAGCAAGGCTATAATCCTAATCGCGCTGTGCGGAATAATTTATATAATGAAGTAGATAATATGAGTATTCGACTGCGCTCTGCTAATAGTTCCGATGGCGCTAAAATGGCTGCGGATGGCGTGAGGTATAGGCAGGACGTTGGGCCCGATTATGAATGAGCTTGGTATGTTCTCTAAAGATGACTTATTGCAGTCCTTTCCTTGTGTGGAAGAATACGAAGGGTGCTATTTTTTTCAGCACAAGCTTCCAAAGGTTACTTACAACTATTCTTTGAAAAGTACAGAAAATAAAGATCTTCTGGTTATATCGGAGGGCGTAATTGATAGGGCGTTTTCAGTAGCGGCTGTTGAACAAGCGCCTGATTCATTGAGTCAGGGCACGACCGTAATATTCGATATTTCTCCCAATGCTTATGGGTTTAGTCATGTGTTGGTAGTACCCAATACTTACCATGGCAGCCTTAAGGGACGACTGGAAGGTAAGCGAGATAACTTGTATCTTTGTATCCCTATACATCGATGTGAATTCTCGGGCGGCGAATCAGAGAGTGAGTTTAAGGAAATGATTCAGCGTATGATTCCTGTCTTTCGTTGGGGTAGGAGTGTTTGCCCTAAAATTAAAGTGTACTTTGATAATCCAGAAACTGAAGCCGGCACTGTCGAGGCTGGCGTGTTGATGAAGTTTCCTACCCTGCTGACAGAGATAGATAACTTGAATGATGTGGTGAATGGTTTTGTTGAAGTTACAAACTATAAGGGCGAAGTGGTGGAAGTTCTTTCTCCAAGTAAAGAAGTGTTTACGCTGATTCGTAATCGGAAAGATGAAGAAGTGCTCTCGCACTCTCAACTGGTCGAGGCGCTTAGCAGTTTTGTACTTGCTGGATGATGGGGTTTACTGGGCAGAGGTTTCTGGGTTTGACGGTTCTTTAGATGCAAATTCTTGGTCGCAACGCATTCGTAATTTGGCGAGTCGAATATTTGAACTTACGCCACCGGTTGGTGAGTTGGTTGAGCTTACTTAGGGTAGGCATTGAAAGTTCTGTATGTAGGTTGCGTGCCCTCGGGTCCCGCAGGTTATGCACGATTAGCGCTCTATGTTCGAATTATCAAATGGATTGAATTCATGTTCACCGTTGAGCGCTTTCTTGCAAAAACTTGGTCCGCGTGGCTGCTGAAGGTAATCATAGCGGTGTTGATGATTTGAGCCTGTATATATCGCGAAAGCACTGGCAATGACACAAGCGAGCATCACAGGCGGGGCCATGAGCAAGCCAAAAGCTCTATACGGGACTTCGATAACAGACGCGAGACGTCACATCCGGCCGTAAATGGGAAGCACGTGTGTGATTAGCCAATAAACGGCGAGCAGACCCACGCTTGCACACATGAGCAAGGTCAGAACAGCTCGAAACCTGAATGCTATTGTCCCAGTTTCGCTGCTAGACGAGGGGTTTGTGTCCGCCTTGAGATCCCAGCGACGGCTTGTTCCCCATACGCGCCTTGAGCTTCCGCAGGGTAGGCGATTCGCCCCCTGTCAGCTCGATGCGAAACTCGGCAAAGGCGTGCTCGAGATCGGCATGCTGCTGCAGCCCCTCTTCGGTGAACAGCTAGCGCCCAGGGATGTCGCCCCACTCCATCGGGATGCGGATGCGTTCCTGATCTGCCGCCTTCAGCAGTGGCTCCAGTTCGACGCTCAACTTCGTCGCGCAAGGGTCTTGCGCCTTCAGGCTGTCGATGATCAGGCGAAGCTTTAGAGACTTCTGTTTTAGGGTTTCGATATTCATGTTCAACCCTGCTGAGGCGGTTTCAACGAGTGAGTGCAGCATCCGCTCATTAGCTCAACTTCAGCGGCCATCGACCTGTACGCAAACGTCCTTGCCGTCGATGACTTTGCATGGCCAGTTGTCGTTGATGTAGTGATCGGGCTTGAAGCACACGCGCTCATCGTTGACCCAGAACAGCTGCCAGGCAGAGCCCGATATCAGCAGCTTCGGGCAGGGGGAGTAGCCTCTGCCAAGCAGTGCAAGGGTCGTCAGAATCATCACGGCGGGGACCACGTAGAGCAGCGTCTTCAGCGAAAGCCCGAACATCAGTGTCTGGAAGCGGTGCAGGCGTGAGCCTTCAGACGGGTCGAATTTTTTCCCGGTCCAGATACATACCGCACAGCCAACCAGCAGAATTGCCAGCGCCGGCGGTGCCATCAGCAGGCCGAACGCGAGGTAAGGCGTTTCCACCACAGGCGCGCCACGCAGTAACCTGCCGTATAGCGGGAATAGGTAGTTGATGTAGGCGTAGATCGAGAGGGCCGCGACCAACAGCATGGCGATGCTCATGCCAGCAGCCAGTAGCCTGATCTTGAGGGGCGAAAGCCCAGCGGACATTGGTGAAGAGTGTGTATTCATCGTCAGAATTTAGGCAGGTTGAACGTGGGCAGCGATGGCAGGGAGGGCATCGACGGCAGCTTGGGGGCGCTCGGCCAGCTTGGCAGATCGATCCCGTCGGGGCGCAGCTTGCGGATGACCCACCACTTGGCTTCATCGTAAAGCTCGTCGGCAATTCTACCCGCGATGTTTTTGGATGCCATAGCGTGGCGCATTGAGGGTCTTGCGCGCTCGACCTCGATTGGCGCTTGGCGGGTAGATCAACTCATGGTCCATCTGGCGTTTCCGGCTCTTGCTGACCATCGCAGGTGCGGTGCTCGGCCGCTGCAGCTAGGCATCGAACGGTGCCTGTTCGATCCAATAATACTCTTCGTAATCAACCAAGGTATGAACTCGCTAGTGGCCGAGTTCAATCAGGTAGTTGAATCGTCAAGCCGCGGGCCGACTGAATGGCCACGTAGTAAGCGTCCTTCAATACCCTGGCCAGCTCCGGGTCATTTTCCTCGAATTCCTTTGATGCAATAGCTCCAATCGTTAGCCTGTGCAGCTTGGATTTATCTTTTTCGGTATCGTCGAAAACTGCCCTGATGTACTTTAACTGGTCGACTATAGTCGCGTAAATCGTAAAGCCAGGAATGCGCTTTTGTCGGTCAATCGCCAGCGCAATTGCTTTATCTACATACTCCAGTGGTGTGGCTGGTTTCATTTCTCACCTGCTCATATTAGTTTGAAAAGTTTATTTCCGGTACAGGTTATTTGCGTCGTTCCACGGAATGGATTTCGGTCCACGTGATGTGCATGAGTTGTATCTATATGTGTTTCACTTGGAGGCATGGGGCTATTGGTCTGCGGCTTTCAGCAGTGGCTCCAGTTCGACGCTCAGCTTCATCGCGGCAGGGTCTTGCGCCTTCAGGCTGTCGATGATCAAGCGAAGCTTGAGTAATTTCTGCTTGAGTGTTTCGGTGCTCATGGTCAGTCCTGATTGGGGTAAGGTACTGCACCACTTCACCGCAGCGTAAGAGGGCGCCACTCATTTGTTGGTAGGGTCAAACGTTCATGCAATGTCGGATTTCGTCAGCATTTATCTATGTGGCACTAGATGGCCGTGCCCCGATTTTTTCCCGGCTTGATGATAAGTAATTCATCGAGTTGTCTTTTGCGGCATTTTATCACGAAAGCCAGCGCCGAATCAGGGTCATCCATGAAGGCATCAAATGTAGCTGGAGCGATGGCGTAATATTCTTCGTAGTCAACCATGCCGTTGCTGACGGGGAACGAAACGTAATACTGACCAGCGTCTTCTTCGATGCCGATTGAGTACATGTGCTGACGACTGATGAAAAGATCTTTGAATTTCATAGGGGGCCTTCAAAAAAGGGGAGCGGTATTGAACATCTTGGCGGCAATACCCGCCGCGTCTATGACGGCTTCACTGTTGCCGTCAGGTAGCTTGCCACCAGGGATCCAGAATTCGTTAGCACCGGCTTCATTTCCTGATGGAATCCGTAGATTCAACTGCTTCGGATCAGGGATATCTACCCGGACCAGTGCATTGGTATCAAGAAAATTCTCAGGCAAGCCAAGGGCTTGCTCCAACGCGCGCTTGTCACCTGCTGTCTTGGCAAGTAGTTCGGTTGCTTCGTGGCCTGGCATGATGAACGACGTACCATCTCTCTGTGCGATGCCGTATTTCTCAAGGTTGGTCTGGGTCATGAAGCGTGAGGCGCCATTTTCGAATTGGGCCAAGTGTTGCGCGACATAATCTGGGTCTAGATAAGTGGTGGGGTCGGGCCTTTCGCCTTTGGCGATTGCAAGAATATCTTCTTCGGTGAATCCAGGTTTGTATTTGGGTTTTGGCGGCTCAACAGCCTTCTGCGATAGCTCGCGAGAGCGTTCGTTGGCAGGTAGTGGTTCAGTTTCTGCACGCTTGAATGGTGTGGCGTCACGTGCTTGAAGTTCACTATGTGCCAGCAGCTTTTGCTCGTTTTTTGCCAGCCAGGCGGCCAGTTGCTTGTTGGACATTTCCGCCTGCAGCCGGGCACTGCGTATGGCGGGCGTTTCCATATTCCTCAGAATGCCCGCCTTTATCTGCCCGCGGGTCAGGTAGGTGACAATGGCCGTCAGCAGCAGCAACACCAGTTGCTCCTGGCCGCGGGCCAGTTGGCGCGCCGCACGCTCGATACGCTCCTGGGCCTGCGCTGCGGAACCGCCGCTCGGGTCCAGGCCAGCAGGCTTGAGGCCATCCTCGGCGAACCAGGCCGTGGCCATGCCTTGCTGAAGGGTCGACAGGCAGGCCGGCAGGCCCTGATAAAAATACTCGGCGATGGCGGACAGCCCCAGGCCCATGAGGATCAGGTTGCCGACCTGCAGGCCAATGCCGGCGCCGGCCACGGCCCCAGGTGCCGCGCCAACACCGAACGCGAACGCCCCGGCCACGCCGCCGGCCAGTGTACCGACCGCCACGCTGCCACCAAGGATCATCGAAACCTCTTTGACCAGTTGCAGCAGCACCGGCAGGATTTGCTCGATACCTATCGAGGACCACTTGCGCTTGAGGTTGTCCTGAATGATCGGGTAGGACAGGGCCATGGCCTGGCGCACGTTGTCGATACGCTGGCCACCGAAGTAGCCATAGGCCTGGTTGGCGCCATTGCTCACTCGCCGGCTGAAACCGTCCCAGGCTTCATGGGCGCTGTTCAGGCCGCTGTCGACGCTCTGGTTGAGCTCGCTGAATTTCTGCTCGAGATTGCGTTCGATGTCTCCCCAACTGGGGATGTTGGCTAAAAGATCCATTTTCGCTTCACTGTCCATGGAAGTGGCGGCGCTCGGCGGCGAGCGCAGCATGTCGCGTCAGACCTCAGGATGGGGGCGAAGTCCGGCGCAGAGCCCATTGTTCTCATGACAGGCGTGCGCGGCAATGATGGCAATTGAGTATCACTGCGCGGTTTTGTGGCTGGCCGCGTCCCGCAAGTGCCATTACGACCGCGTTGGCGATGACCATTTGCCGGAATTGGCCAGTGGCGAAAAATTTGAACCAATCCACGTTATGAAACATTTTTCTCCGCCAGTGGAGCTGATGCGTCAGGTAGCGAGACAGTTCGAGTTGGAGCTGTCAGGCATGGGCTCTGATCGACACCTCAAGGACCTTCTGCGACAGGCCGTTCGGCGGTAGCCGGAGCGCTTCCGGGCGCCAGTGAGGAATATGAAGGATGGCGATATGACATTGCCCTGCAGGGCGGTATTGCCCGGTTTTTCAAGGCCTGTAGTGAGTTGACAGGGCAGCTTTTGCCGGTGTTTCCTTTGGGGCTTTCTGCCTGCCTGGCATTCGGGAATGTGAACCATGTCGCATTAATTTCAATGCATGATGGCACTTTCCTTTCTGCAGGCAGTCGCATGATTCCGCAGAGCACGCGCGTTATGCGCGCATGCAGAATACGCCCGCAAGATCAGGGTTGCAGCTGAGCATCGCAAGCGCGTGCTGGCCGTGTTTTCAAGGAGATTTCGCATGATCATGGACCTGGCCTCCACGCTGCTGTCGCCGCAGAACCGCCGCCTGTTCAAGTTTCACAACCTGGCCAACCCCGAGCAGGAACTGCTGCTGGAAACCTTCAAGGGCACCGAAGCCCTGTCGCGGGCGTTCAACTACGAACTGCTGCTGGTCTGCGAAGACTCCGGCGTGCCGCTCAAGTCCATGATGGGCCAGCATGTCAGCATCGAGATCGAACTGGCCGAAGGCGGCCCGCGCTACATAACCGGCTACCTCACACGCTTTGCCAGCATTGGCAGCGACGGCGGCATGGCGCGCTATACCGCAACCCTCAACCCGTGGTTCTCGATGCTGAAGAACCGCTTCGACACGCGGATCTTCCAGGGCAACACGGTCGAGGAAGTGGTTACCGAAGTGTTCGCCCTGTGCCCGGCGTTCTCTCGTCACGAGTTCCGCCTGACCCGTCCGCAGAAGCGCTACACCTACATCACCCAGTACCGTGAAACCGACTTCAACTTCGTCCAGCGCCTGTTGGAGGAAGAGGGGATGTTCTACTACTTCGAGCACACCGCCGAAGGCCACACCATGATCATCTGCGATGACTCCAGCGCGCTGGTGGACATCCCCGAGCAACCGCAAATCCGCTTCCACAGCGCCTCGGTCACCGAGACTGCCGACTCCATCACCCAGTGGAGCGGCAACCGCCAGTTGCAGTCCGGCAAGATGGCCACGCAGACCTTCGACTACCGCCAGCCCAACAACCGCCTGCCGGTGGCGCTGAACAGCGTGAACAAGCAGGGCGATGTCGAGAACTTCGAGATCTACGACTTCCCCGGCCAGTACACCCACGGCACCTACGACGAGGGCGAAACCCTGCTGCGCCTGCGCATCGAGGCGCTGGAGCTGCGCGGCAAGAAATTCGAAGGTGCCAGTAACTGTCGGGCCATGAAGCCGGGCTACACCTTCGAGCTGCTGCAGCACTACATCCACGACCAGGGCCCGGTAGAAGACCGCCAGTTCCTGCTGATGAGCGTGGAAAGCGAAGGCCACAACAACTACCTTACCGGCCAGCAGGCCAGCTACTTCAACACCTTCAGTTGCGTGCGCAAGAAGATCCCGTTCCGGCCGCAGCTGAGCACGCCCAAGCCGACCATCGCCGGCCCGCAGACCGCGATCATCGTCGGCCCACCCGGTGAGGAGATCTTCACCGACGAGCTGGGCCGGGTGAAGATCCAGTTCCACTGGGACCGCAATGGCAAGTACAACGACCACAGCTCGTGCTGGGTACGCGTCGCCCAATCCGGTGCCAGCGGCGGCTTCGGCAGCATCCAGATCCCACGTGTAGGCGACGAAGTGGTGGTGGTGTTCCTCGACGGCAACCCCGACCGCCCGCTGATCATGGGCAGCCTGTACAACAGCACCAACACCCCGCCATGGTCGCTGCCGGCGAACAAAACCCAGAGCGGCTTCCTGACCCGGTCGATGAAGGGTGACGGCGGTACCGCCAACTTCTTCCGCTTCGAGGACAAGGCCGGCGCCGAGCAGATCATCATGCACGCCGAGCGCAACATGGATACCGAGATCGAGCTGGATGAAACCCATGATGTGGGGAACAACCGGACGATCACGGTGGGTGGCACGCACACCGAGCAGGTCAAGAAAGACACCGTGGTGCAAGTAACCGAAGGCTCTTATACGCTCCAGGTGGACAACCAGTTCATTCAGGTGGCAGCCAAGCAGCACATCATCCTCCAGGTGGGCGACAGCAGCATCACGCTGACGCCGGAAGGCATCGAGATCAAAGGCAAGGTCATCACCACCACCAGCTCCGACATCACCAAGATCACGGGCGCGCCGGTGCGAATCAACGACTGAGGCCAGGCGTATGTACAAACCCTCGATCTATGACCGCATTTCCGCCCGGCGCGAAGCGCTGGAGGAGCAAGAGCGTCTAGCCAAGTTGGCAGAGGCAGACCAGGCGGCCAGTGCGAAACCAGAACAAGAGCCAGAAGCCGTGCCAGTGCCGGTAGCGCTGCGGAATGTTGCCAGCGGGTTCACCTTCTGCGGTTTCCACTTGCAGTTTCCGGGTGGTTTTCGTTTTCGCGACATCCAGACAACGATCGAACACGAAGGCGAGCTCGTCACTCTGAACATCCGCCGCCGTGACGTGCGCGCTGGCCAGGATTTGGAGCACTTGTTCGAATCGGCAGTTCGGTCCTTGCGCGAGTCGAACCCGCAAATGCGCGTGATCCGCCAGCGCGATTGTCATGTGGCAGGTAGCCCGGCAAAGGTGCTCGATTTCCATTTCAAGGCCGGGCAGCAGCCCCGTCACGGCCGCCTTGTTGGCGCACTGGTCCCTGTCGAAGGCAGTGAAATGCCGCAGTGGCTGGATATCGCCTGCGTAATCGATCCCACCAGTTCAGGCTTGAGCCAGTGGTTGGCTGAGTTCGACCGCATGCTCGATGGCCTCGCACTACGCTGACCTCACTTTATTGTTATCAGGAATTTTCATCGCATGGATTACGAGTTGCAGGAAGGCAGCATCGCGCTGCCAACAGGTTTCGAGGACCGCACGGTCAATATGTTTGTCCTTGGCGCCAGCGTCCCGGCACCGTTGAGCATCACCATCTCCAGGGACACCTTGCTGCCCGATGAGGCGCTGCAGGCCTATGTAGAACGTCAGATCAAAATGCTCACCTCGAAGCTGCGCGGTTACACCCGCATGGGCAACAAGGCCGTTTCACTGTCGGCAGCCGCGCCGATCGCCGGCATCCAGATCGACGCCTACTACATGAACCAGGGCCGCCCGCTGTACCAGCGCCAAGCCGCCTTCATCATCAGCCCCGGGCGTGCGCTGATCTTCTCGACCACTGCACAAGCGGACTTCAGCGCGCAGCAGAACCAGGATTGGGACAATCTGCTTGCCAGCTTCACTGCGCGCACCCCGGCACAAGCCAGCGCCGAGTCCGGCGAACAGGAGTAAACCCTCATGTTCGAAGCGGCCAGGTTCGGCGACGAGATATCGCACACCAGCGCACTGGGGGGCTTTCTAATTGGAGCCGCCTTGGGCATCGCGCTGGTGGCCACGGTAGCCATTGCCACATTCACCTGCGGGTTTGGCGTGGCCTTGTTGGCCGGCCTTGCAGCCGGTATCGGAGGCAGCCTGCTGACCGCCGCCGGAGAGGCGATAGGCAGTATGTTCTCGTCCCCCTCAGGGACGATAACCACTGCCTCACACAACGTATTCATCAACAGCCTGAAGGCCGCCCGCGTCGAGAAAAGTATCGGTGCCTGCGACAAGCATCCCGGGCCTGTGCAAATCGCCGAAGGCTCGACCAACGTCTTCATCAATAGCGTTGCCGCTGCACGCAAGGGTGACAAGCTGACCTGCGGCGCGACCATTTCCGGCGGCTCGGCTAACGTCATCGTTGGCGGCGGTACCTACCGCTACTTGCCTGTGGATGACGAAATTCCTCAGTGGCTGCGTACCACCGTCGATGTGCTCATGGCCATTGCCGGCGCCGCTGGCGGTATCGCCCAATTGATCAAGGCTGGCACCCAGGCCGGCATGAAGGCCGTCATGCCTTGCGCCCTGAAATTCACGGCAGGCTTCATCGCGGGGGAGGTGGCCAGCCGCTACGTGGTCGAGCCTGTGGTCCGCAGGGCCATCGGTGGCCTGGTCGGCAACCCTGTCGACCTCACCACTGGGCGCAAGCTGATCCCCGATGAGATCGACTTCAGCCTGCCGGGCCTGATGCCTATCGAATGGTCACGCTTCTACGCCAGCGACCTCACTGTCGACAGCGTGCTGGGGCGCGGCTGGGTACTGCCTTGGGAGCAAAGCCTGCGCCGCCAGGGCTCGTTTATCTACCTCACCGACAACCAGGGCCGCGAGGTCCCATTCGTGACCCTGCAGCCGGGTGAGCGCATCTACAACCCGCACGAACAGGTGTACCTGGTGTGTACCGAGGGTGGCCATTACATCCTGCAGACCCTCGACAACCTGTTCTTCTACTTCGGCGAAGTCCCCGACAGCAACACCGAAGTGCCGTTACAACGCATCGAGAATGCTCTGGGCCACTTCCTGCACTTCACCCGCACGCCCGACGGCACCCTGACCGACGTCAGCGCCACCGGCGGCACCCGCATCCACCTGCACTACGATAACCCCCTGGGCCGCCTGACCGACATCAAGCGCGTGATCGACAACCAGGCGGTCGAAACCCTCACCCAGTACCGCTACGACGAACACGGCCAGCTGAGCGCGGTGATCAACCGCAACGGCGACACCGTGCGCAACTTCAGCTACGCCGAAGGCCTGATGGTCACCCACAGCAACGCCCTGGGCCTGGGCTGCCACTACCGTTGGGAAACACTCGGCGATAAACCACGCGTGGTCGAGCACTGGACCAGCGATGGCGAGCACTACCATTTCCGCTACGACCTCGATGCCCGCACCAGCTGGGCCACCGATGTGCTCGGCCGCGAGCTGGAAGTGCAGTACAACGCCGACCACCGTGTCATCGCCAGCCGTGACTACGGTGGCGAGCGTTACGCCATCGAGCTGGACGAGCAGGGCAACATGGTCGGCCTGGACCTGCCGGACGGCAACCGGCTCGCCTTCCAGTACGACGAATTCGCCCGCCTGCTGGAAGAAACCGACCCGCTGGGCCGTAAGATCCAGTACGAATATCACCACCTGACCACGCTGGTGACTCAGGTCACCTACCCAGACGGCAGCACCTGGCGAGCGCGCTACGACGACAAGGGCAACCTGCTTGCCGAATTCGATGCCCTCGGCCAGATGACCGAGTATCTGAACAGCGACGACGGCCTGCCGCACACCATCATCGATGCCACCTACAAGTCCAAGTACCTGTGGTGGAACAGCCTGGCCCAGGTCGAGCGTTATCAGGACTGTTCGGGCAAGAGCACTTACTACCGCTACGACGAGCGTCAGCACCTGGTAGCGGTGACCGATGCGCTGAGCCAGACCACCACCCTGGAGCGCAAGCCGGACGGCGAGGTGGTGCGCATCAGCCATCCGGACGGCACGAAGGAAACCTTCAGCTACAACGTCTACGGCCAGGTGCTCAGCCATACCGACGGTAAGGGCCAGACCACCCGCCTGATGCGCACCGCACGCGGTTTGCCCAGCAGCCGCGAGGATGCCAAGGGCCAGCGAGTACGTTACGAGTACGACAAGGCCATTCGCCTGACCGCGCTGGTCAACGAGAACAACGCCACGTACAGCTTTGCCTACGACGCTTCGGATCGGCTGAGCGAAGAGGTGCGGGTAGATAACCTTACCCGGCGTTTCAGCTACAACGTCGGTGGCCACCTGACGCGACTGGATGAAATCGGCTACGGCGAAAATGCCGAGCGCCCCGAGCGGCACACGCTGTTCGAGCGCGACACCATTGGCCGGTTGGTCGGCAAGATCAATCTCGATTCTCAGCAGCAGTTCACGTATGACGAGGTTGACCGCTTGCTGAGCATCGAGCGGCAGCCCAGTGGTATGGGCAAACAGCTTGGGGTGACCGAGGAAAAGCTGGAGTACGCCTACGATGTGCTGGGAAGGCTGACACAAGAGATCACGCCCGATGGCACGCTGGGTTATGAGTACGATCCGCTCAGCAATCTGACCACTCTGACCCTGCCGGATGGGCGCAAGGTCAACCACCTGTACTACGGCAGCGGTCACCTGCACCAGTTGAACCTGGACGGCCAAGTGATCAGCGACATGGAGCGCGATGACCTGCACCGTGAGGTCTACCGCACCCAGGGCAAACTCACCAGTTGCTTTGGCTACGACGCCATGGGGCGCAAGGCTTGGCAGTTTGCTTCTACCTTGCCCGCTGACAAGCTGTCCCAGGTGCACAACACGGGTATCAATACCTCGCTGCTGGTGGAGCATGCGTACAACCCGATCCACCGCCGTTACCAGTACGACCCGGCCGGAGAACTGGTGCGTACCCTCGACAAGCTGCGGGGCGAGATCAAATACGAGTACGAAGCCAACGGGCAACTGCGCAGCCGTGATACCGGTTCACTGGTGGGCAGCGAGGAGTTTCGCTACGACCCGGCGGCGAACAGGCTGGACTTCAATGCGCGGCAGTTTGACAAGGTCAAGGACAACCGGATCAAGCAGTGGCGGGACCAGGAGTATCGCTACGATCCTTGGGGCAACCTGATCGAGAAGCGCTCGGGGCGCAGCAAGCTGCAGAGTTTTAGCTACGACTGCGAGAACCGGCTGGTGCGGGCGCAGACGCTGGTTAACGGTAAGCTGGAGAGTACCGGGCAATACCGGTACGACAGCCTGGGGCGGCGGGTGGCCAAGCAGGCTGAGATCAACGGCGAAGTCGAACAGAGGCGCTTCCTGTGGCAAGGGTTGAGGATGTTGCGGGAGGAAACGCCTGGTCAGAGCATTTTGTACCTGTATGAGCCGGGTAGCTATGCGCCGTTGGCGCGCGTGGATCAGGTTGAAGGGACAGAACAGAAGGTCTACTACTTCCATACGGATCAGATTGGTACGCCGTTGGAGCTGACGGATAGCGAAGGCCAGATCGTTTGGCAAGCGACCTATCGTTCTTGGGGGGAGATAGAGCAGCTGGCCATTAGTGAAATCGAGCAGAATCTCCGCTTCCAAGGTCAATACTTTGATAGTGAAACGGGACTGCACTACAATACGTTCAGATTCTATGATTCCGAGGTTGGGCGTTTCATTACCCAAGACCCCATAGGGTTGGGTGGTGGCATTAATGTTTATTCATATGCTACAGATCCAATTCAAGAAGTTGACCCGCTAGGATGGTGCTCGACAAAGCTGGGCAACAATATGGGGGCCAGGAAGGGTGATGGCATGGCGAATCATCACCTCATCCCTGAAGAAATCATGAAGAAGCCGCGTTATGCAAAAATGTTTAACAAGCTTCGATCAATGGGCTTTGGCGACGACGGCGCATCCAATGGAATATTCTTGCCTGGTAGCAAAAAACTGACGGAGAAAATTGACCTCCCAGGGCACTGGTCTAATCATGCTAAATATACAAAAGTAGTGGAGACTAAAGTCTCGGCTTTGAATGATGCATTTAGGGCTGGCAAAGTTTCTGATACTCAGTTGGTGCTGGGTATTGGAAAGATTCAGAATTTCGCAAGAGAAAATCTCATGAATAATAATTTTGTAGTAGATGCTGTCACTGGGAGGCTTTTGTGAGCAGTTCCAAATATTACGTTATGCGATACTGCTCGCAGGATAGTGGCTGTCCTATTGTATTGTCGGGCTTTTTCAATTGTGATGAGTTTGAGTGGGATTCTTTCGAGCTCAATCCGATGGCGCTAAACATAGAGAACAGATATTCATTAGAGCTTTCTGGTTTGGAAATGTCACTTGGTGATCTGGATTTTGACTATTACCAATTGGGTGAGACTTTTGTCTCCAAAAAATTTTTAGGTGTCTGCGATAAGCTGGGAGCAAAGTACAAGGCTATCCCATTGGAGATTTCCTTTAAGGGGGATTCTCGGAAAGATGAGTTTTTTATATTTCTTCCTGGTGAAAGCTTGGCGGCATTAGATAAAGCCAAGTCGGTATTTGAGGTATCTAAAGACATGGAGAGCGGCGTCGAAATTGAAAGTCCGATTTATCCAGGCTCTGTGAGTATTGATAGTATTAAGAAATTTGTCATCTCTCCAACGCTGGATGCGGATATTTTTAGATGTCAGGAAACTTTAGAGTTATTCTGCAGTGACAGCTTTAAGTCTGCTGCAGGCGATTTGAAGGGTCTTGCATTTGAGGCTATTGATGAAAATTATACATACGACGCGTGGGCAGAATTAAATGATATTTGATTGTATTTTTAGTTGCTTTTAAAGTCAGTGTGAGATGCGGTTGTCAGATAGTTAGGAAGGCTCTTTAAAGCTGTGAGGCAACGTTGGTGCTATCTAAACTCAGGTGGCCCATTGTTCTGCTAGGCCTTACTGGAAAATTAGTGCAGCGAGCACAACTCCGTCGCATCCAGTTGTGGAACTTGGCAGTTTAAGTTATCCCATAGATCAAGGCGAGTAGGGCAACATGGTCGGCCTGAGCCCGCCGCACGGCAACCGGCTCACGTTCCAGTACGACGAGTTCGCCCGCCTGCTCGAAGAAACCGACCCGCTGGGCCGCAAGACCACCTACGAATATCACCACCTGACCACGCTGGTGACTCAGGTCACCTACCCAGACGGCAGCACCTGGCGAGCGCGCTACGACGACAAGGGCAACCTGCTCGCCGAATTCGATGCCCTCGGCCAGATGACCGAGTATCTGAACAGCGACGACGGCCTGCCGCACACCATCATCGATGCGACCTACAAGTCCAAGTACCTGTGGTGGAACACCCTGGCCCAGGTCGAGCGCTATCAGGATTGCTCGGGCAAGAGCACGTACTACCGCTACGACGAGCGTCAGCATCTGGTGGCCGTGACCGATGCGCTGAACCAGACCACCACGCTGGAGCGCAAGCCGGACGGTGAAGTGGTGCGCATCATCCATCCCGACGGTACCAATGAAACCTTCGGCTACAACGTCTACGGCCAGGTGGTGAGCCACACCGACGGCAAGGGCCAGACCACCCGCCTGATGCGCACCGCACGCGGTTTGCCCAGCAGCCGCGAGGATGCCAAGGGCCAGCGAGTACGCTACGAGTACGACAAGGCCATCCGCCTGACCGCGCTGGTCAACGAGAACAACGCCACGTACAGCTTTGCCTATGACGCTTCGGACCGGCTGAGCGAAGAAGTGCGGGTGGATAACCTGACCCGGCGTTTCAGCTACAACCTCGGCGGCCATCTGACCCGACTGGATGAGATTGGCTATGGCGAAAATGCCGAGCGCCCCGAGCGGCACACGCTGTTCGAGCGCGACACCATTGGCCGGTTGGTCGGCAAGATCAATCTCGATTCTCAGCAGCAGTTCACGTATGACGAGGTTGACCGCTTGCTGAGCATCGAGCGGCACCCGAACGGACTCGGCAAGCAACTTGGGGTGACCGAGGAAAAGCTGGCGTACACCTACGATGTGCTGGGGCGGCTGACGCAAGAAATCACGCCCGATGGCACGCTGGGCTACGAGTACGATCCGCTCAGTAACCTGACCACCCTGACCCTGCCGGATGGCCGCAAGGTCAACCACCTGTACTACGGCAGCGGTCACCTGCACCAGCTGAACCTGGACGGCCAAGTGATCAGCGACATGGAGCGCGATGACCTGCACCGTGAGGTCTACCGCACCCAGGGCAAACTCACCAGTTGCTTTGGCTACGACGCCATGGGACGCAAGGCTTGGCAGTTTGCCTCAACCTTGCCTGCAGACAAGCTTTCACAGGTGCACAACACCGGTATCAATACCTCGCTGCTGGTGGAGCATGCGTACAACCCGATCCACCGCCGTTACCAGTACGACCCGGCCGGAGAACTGGTGCGTACCCTCGACAAGCTGCGGGGCGAGATCAAATACGAGTACGAAGCCAACGGGCAACTGCGCAGCCGTGATACCGGTTCACTGGTGGGCAGCGAGGAGTTTCGCTACGACCCGGCGGCGAACAGGCTGGACTTCAATGCGCGGCAGTTTGACAAGGTCAAGGACAACCGGATCAAGCAGTGGCGGGACCAGGAGTATCGCTACGATCCTTGGGGCAACCTGATCGAGAAGCGCTCGGGGCACAGCAAGCTGCAGAGCTTTAGCTACGACTGCGAAAACCGGCTGGTGCGTGCCGAGACGCTGGTTAACGGTAAGCTGGAGAGTACCGGGCAATACCGGTACGACAGCCTGGGGCGGCGGGTGGCCAAGCAGGCTGAGATCAACGGCGAAGTCGAACAGAAGCGCTTCCTGTGGCAAGGGTTGAGGATGTTGCGGGAGGAAACGCCTGGTCAGAGCATTTTGTACCTGTATGAGCCGGGAAGCTATTCGCCGTTGGCGCGCGTGGATCAGGTTGAAGGGGAAGAACAGAAGGTCTACTACTTCCATACGGACCAGATTGGTACGCCGCTGGAGTTGACGGACAGCGAGGGTGAGATCGTTTGGCGGGCGAGCTACCGCTCGTGGGGTTCGGTAGAGCAGCTGGCCGTTAACGAAATCGAGCAGAATCTGCGTTTTCAAGGGCAGTATCTTGATAACGAAACGGGACTGCACTACAACACTTTCCGTCACTACGATCCTGAGGTAGGGCGTTATGTTTCTCAGGACCCTATTGGTTTAGATGGTGGGCTAAATCTTTACCGCTATGGTCAAAATCCGATAGGTTGGATTGACCCATGGGGATGGGAGTGTTGGAGTACTGCACGAAAAAACTATTGGAAAGCTGAAGCCAAAGCACCTAGTCGGACTTATTCACCTGCTAATCTGGTGCGTATGGCTGAGGGGAAGGCGCCCAAGATGACGGTTGAAGTGATTTCTCGTAAAACAGATAAGATATCAATAAGAGAATATACTTTAGAACTTCATCATAATGATATCCCTCAGCGAGTGGGTGGGGAGGGTGTTCATGATTCGTCTAATTTGCTTGCGCTTACTCCTTGGGAGCACGAGGCTGTCGATCAATTTAGGCATGTAGGATCGGATCTGATTAGGGTAATAAAAGGAGTTGATGTATGGTAGTCGACAGTGGTTTGTTGGCGGAGCGTATAGTGGGATCGCCCATTTATAAAAAATTGCTCTCGGAGCTTGTTGATGTTTTACATATTGAGGTTGAGTCGGAATACACGGAGGTATTTGCTAGGCTTGACTCTGCTAAGGTTGCAAGGGCAAAAGTCGATATTGATGAGTTAATGTTAGCGTTAACTGATAACTTCGACCTGTTACGGGGATATTCTATTTCTAAATTCCGGGCATTATCCGCTGAAGAAGAGGATGAGGAGGAATACCCCGCTGGAGCAGAACCTTCAGAGGACGAAAAAAGCAAGACCCTTTCAGTTGGAAAGTACTCGCAAGGGTTTCTGTTGACAAATCTCATTGAGTATGTATTGGCGAAGTCTAGTCGCGAGCAACTACTAGAATATCTTAAGCTTTCGAGAATCCCTCGAGCGAAAAAATATGCTGACCAGCTGTTTAAGTTGGTAAAACTCGTGTGATGTAGATTATTTAACTGGCACTTATTGCTCGGAGTGCTTCGTAGTTGTTATTTTTCGGTACGAGTTGGTGGCTCTCTAAAAATGTACTAGCTTGGATTTCGGGATTAAACCCCCGAAATACGCCGAAGGCCTGATGGTCACTCACAGCAAAGCCCTGGGCCTGGGCTGCCACTACCGCTGGGAAACCCAGGTGGCAAACCACGGGTGGTCGAGCACTGGACCAGCGATGGCGAGCACTACCATTTCCGCTACGACCTCGACGCCCGCACCAGCTGGGCCACCGACGTGCTCGGCCGCGAGCTGGAAGTGTAGTACAACGCCGACCACCGCGTGCTCGCCAGCCGTGACTACGGTGGCGAACGCTACGCCATCGAGCTGGACGAGCAGGGCAACATGGTTGGCCTGGATTTGCCGGACGGCAACCGGCTCGCCTTCAAGTACGATGAATACGCCCGCCTGCTGGAAGAAACCGACCCGCTGGGCCGCAAGACCACCTACGAATCTCACCACCTGACCACGCTGGTGACCCAGGTCAGCTATCCGGACGGCAGCACCTGGCGAGCGCGCTACGACGACAAGGGCAACCTGCTCGCCGAATTCGATGCCCTCGGCCAGATGACCGAGTATCTGAACAGCGACGACGGCCTGCCGCATACCATCATCGATGCGACTTACAAGTCCAAGTACCTGTGGTGGAACACCCTGGCCCAGGTCGAGCGTTATCAGGATTGCTCGGGCAAGAGCACTTGTTACCGCTACGACGATCGTCAGCACCTGGTGGCGGTGATCGATGCGCTGAACCAGACCACCACCCTGGAGCGCAAGCCCGACGGCGAAGTGCTGCGCATTAGTCACCCGGACGGTACCGCGGAAACCTTCACCTACAACGTCTACGGCCAGGTAATCAGCCACACCGACGGCAAGGGCCAGACCACACGCCTGATGCGTACGGCGCGTGGCCTGCCGAGCAGCCGCCAGGATGCCAAGGGCCAGCGGGTACGCTACGAGTACGACAAGGCCGTGCGCCTGATCGCGCTGGTCAATGAGAACAACGCCACGTACAGCTTTGCCTATGACGCTTCGGACCGGCTGAGCGAAGAAGTGCGGGTGGATAACCTGACCCTGCGTTTCAGCTACAACCTCGGCGGCCATCTGACCCGACTGGATGAGATTGGCTATGGCGAAAATGCCGAGCGGCCGGAGCGGCATACGCTGTTTGAGCGTGACACCATTGGCCGATTGGTCGCCAAGATCAATCGCGATGCGCGTCAAGACTATGCGTACGACGACGGCGACCGGTTGCTGAGCATCGAGCGGCAGCCGACCGGGATCGGCAAGCAGCTTGGGATCACGGAAGAGAAGCTGGAGTACGCCTACGATCTGCTGGGGCGGTTGACCAAAGAAATTACCCCCGACGGCACGCTCGGCTACGAGTACGATCCACTCAGCAACCTGACCACATTGACCCTGCCGGATGGCCGCAAGGTCAACCACCTGTACTACGGCAGCGGGCACCTGCACCAGTTGAACCTGGACGGCCAAGTGATCAGCGATATGGAGCGCGACGACCTGCACCGCGAGGTGTACCGGACCCAGGGCAAGCTCACCAGCTGCTTTGGCTATGACGCCATGGGGCGGAAGGCCTGGCAGTTTGCCTCGAACTTGCCGGCCGACAAGCTCTCGCAGGTGCACAACACCGGTATCAATACCTCGCTGCTGGTGGAGCATGCCTACAACCCGATCCACCGTCGCTATCAGTACGACCCGGCGGGTGAACTGGTGCGCACGCTGGACAAGCTGCGTGGCGAGATCAAGTACGAGTACGAAGCTAACGGCCAGTTGCGCAGCCGCGATACCGGCTCGCTGGTGGGCAGCGAAGAGTCCCGTTACGACCCGGCAGCCAACCGCCTGGACTTCAATGCGCGGCAGTTCGACAAGGTCAAGGACAACCGGATCAGACAGTGGCGGGATCAGGAGTACCGTTACGATCCGTGGGGCAACCTGATCGAGAAGCGCTCGGGGCACAGCAAGCTGCAGAGCTTTAGCTATGACTGCGAGAACCGGCTGGTGCGGGCGGAGACACTGCATAACGGCAAGCTGGAAGGCCGGGGTGAGTATCGCTACGACAGCCTGGGGCGGCGGGTGGCCAAGCAGGCGGAGATCAACGGCGAAGTCGAACAGAAGCGCTTCTTCTGGCAAGGGTTGCGGATGCTGCGTGAGGAGACGCCGGGACAGAGCATACTGTACCTGTATGAGCCAGGCAGCTATGCGCCGTTGGCGCGGGTCGATCAGGCGGAAGGGGAGGAGCAGAAGCTTTATTACTTCCATACTGACCAGATTGGCACGCCGTTGGAGTTGACGGACAGCAATGGCAAGATCGTTTGGCAGGCGACGTATCGTTCTTGGGGGGCGATAGATAGTCTGCCGGTCAGGGAAGTCGAGCAAAACCTACGGTTCCAAGGTCAGTATTTTGATTGCGAATCGAGCCTGAATTACAATACTTTTCGGTTCTATGATCCAGAAATTGGGCGATTTGTCACTCAAGATCCAATAGGTGTCAGAGGCGGTGCTAATTTATATGTTTATGTGCCGGCGCCGACTACTTGGGTTGACCCTTTGGGTTGGGTGCCTTGGGAGAAAAACGGGTTTGATAGCTGGTTTAATAGCGTCTCAGTTCAAGATATTGTTGATAATAAAAAGCTGTAGAAGCCGCCTTTAGAAATCCGGGAGGTAAACATGAGATGTTCCCTGTCTCTATAGCGTCGAAGGCAAAAGAACTTGGCTTTACCGCTCAAGAGCTTAAAGAAATGACAGTGCCAACCAAAGATATTACTTTTGTGGGTGTGACAGACAAACATGGTAATCCTGTGCCGGACGGTCCGCACCATGGTAGTAGGGCTGGAAGGCTGTTCCATAATAATTTAATTAAAGACCTGAATGATGCGAAAAGCAAAGCTCAAGCGCTTAGCGTGATCGATTCACATCACAGCAAACACATGAAGCTAGGAGCATGCTAAATGGATTCTTATGATATTGATCGGTATGAAAAAGTTCATGTTTGGGTAGGTACAAATTTTTCTTCGGAGGATGAATATCTAAAGTATTTTGAATTGGACTATTCTGTGGATTTGGATGGTCCAGCATATAAGGTTTGTGGGTTTTGCAAAGATATTGGTTTGAGATGGTATGACGAGGATTTCATAGGGATTATGCCAAGAAAAGCGGAGGAGGTGAATTTAGAGGAGATCTTGCTTGAATCTGCGGTTGATTCCAGTTGCATTGCAGATCTAAAGGCGGAGTGTTTGAGACTTGGAATTACTAAGGCTAATGCAATTTTCTGGTACTCTGATGGTGGCACGGAAATTTCCAAACCGCTAAAGTCGAATTATAATGGTTTGAAGTATGTTGGGTTATATGAGGGCGAATAAGCTCGACGAAGGTCCAGAAGAACCTGGAATTGGCGCTCTGCGTCAACATTTTTAGTGTTTGGATCTGATTTTCGATGTGCGGTTATGTGTTGTTTTTAATTTAAAGTTTTTGTTGTGAGTACTAGGGTAATAAGGATTCGAACTTTAATAACTAATAGTTTATTTGGCTCTGCCAAAGTATAGGTAGAGCCGATATTCTTTCACTGCATGTGCCGCCGGGCGCATCTACAACCGGAAGTGTCAGATTTTTTGTGTGCGGGCCGGTAACGGCCTGCCGTCAGGCAGGCCCTGACTTTCACCAAGTCGCCCTGATGAACCGATCTCCGTACAAAATCGCGAATTGATTCATTGCACTTTTCCAATCATGCGCCGCTGAGCCCCAGTTCGCCGTGATGTTTCGCAGCCCCAGCCAGATCAGCTTGGTAGCTGCGTCATCGTTCGGGAAATGGCCTCGGGTCTTAATGATCTTGCGCAGCTGGGCATTGATACTCTCGATGGCGTTGGTGGTGTAGATCACTTTCCGGATGGCTGGCGGGAAGACAAAGAAGGGAATCACTCGATCCCAGGCGCGTCTCCAGGCCGCAACGACCGTTGGATACTGCTTGCCCCAGGGCCCGTTTTCAAACTCATCGAGTGCCTGCTCAGCCGCTTCGGCGTTGATGGCCTGGTAGATCGGCTTGAGCGCCTTGGCCAGTGCCCGGCGCTTGTCCCAGGCCGCGTAGTCCAGGCTGTTGCGGATCAGGTGCACGATACAGGTCTGCAGCGTCGCCTCTGGAAACACGGCGCTGAGAGCCTCTGGCATGCCTTTGAGGCCATCGGTCACGGCAATCAGCACATCCTCGACACCACGTGTCTTGAGATCGTTGAAGACCTTCATCCAGAACTTCGCACCCTCGGTGTTCTCGATCCAGATGCCCAAGATATCGCGCGTCCCGTCGGGTAGAACGCCCAGCGCCAAGTAAATGGCCTTGTTGCGCACCAAGCCTTCTTCGCGGATCTTCACCCGCAGCGCATCGAAGAAAATAACCGGGTACATCGGCTCCAGTGGCCGTTGTCGCCACGTGCCAATCTCTTCCATGACCTCGTCTGTCACAGAGCTGATGAAGTCGGGTGAGACCTCTGTTCCATACTGCTCGGACAGAAAGGCCCGGATCTCTCTGACCGTCATGCCACGGGCGTACATGGCGATGATCTTGTCATCGAAACCGGTGTACCGCCGCTCATGCTTGGGGATGAGAATGGGCGCAAAACTGCCGTCTCGGTCACGAGGAATTTCCAGCCGCAGCGGGCCATCACCGGTCAAAACCGTCTTGCCACTCTTGCCGTTACGCTGATTGGTTTCATCCTCTGGGCGCTGCGCGCCCGGCGGATAGCCCAGGTGGTGGCCAAGTTCGGCATGCAGAGCGCGCTCGATCAAGGCCTTCTTGAACGCCGCAGAGGCATCCTCGATAGCCTCTGCGGTCATCAGACCCTCACCGAACTGCTCCAGCAGCTCTTTGGGGATTTTGGGCAGGTCACGCAAGGGTTTCTTTTTGGTTGGCATACATGCACCTCTTACTCATGTTATGCCCGAACACAAAATTTCTGACACCCTCCTACAACCCGCACGAACAGGTGTACCTGTATGCACCGAGGGCGGCCACTACATCCTGCAAACCCTCGACAACCTGTTCTTCTATTTCGGCGAAGTGCCAGACACCAACAGCGAAGTGCCGCTGCAACGCATCGAAAACGCCCTCGGCCACCTCCTGCATTTCACCCGCACGCCCGACGGTACGCTGACCGACATCAGCGCCACCGGCGGCACCCGCGTGCACCTGCACTACGACAACCCGCTGGGTCGCCTGACCGACATCAAGCGCGTGATCGACAACCAGGCGGTCGAAACCCTCACCCAGTACCGCTACGACGAACACGGCCAGCTGACCACCGTCATCAACCGCAACGGCGACACCGTGCGCAGCTTCAGCTCCGCCGAAGGCCTGATGGTGACCCACAGCAACGCGCTGGGCCTGGGCTGCCACTACCGTTGGGAAACCCAGGGTGGCAAACCACGGGTGGTCGAGCACTGGACCAGCGATGGCGAGCACTACCACTTCCGCTACGACCTCGACGCCCGCACCAGCTGGGCCACCGACGTGCTCGGCCGCGAGCTGGAGGTGCAGTACAACGCCGACCACCGCGTGCTCGCCAGCCGTGACTACGGTGGCGAACGCTACCGACATGCCCGCGACCGCCAGCATCCCCTTACACCTGCAGTGCAGCGCAAATCCTCGCCTACTGCCCTATGTGCGTACCACTAGTTCCACCCCGTGGAACCACATTAGTTTGTACTCCCTCACCACTCGCGCTTATCTGTCGCCTAACACGACCTGCCAGCTCCGTCGTGATCTCAAGCGAACAACAAGAACCGGGCCCCACCCGCGCGAGGAGATTCCCATGCAGCGACATCAGCACATCCTGGCTTGGCTTAACGACGTGGCCTGCGACCTGCACGCCATCCGCCACGACATCCACGCCCACCCTGAACTGGGTTTCGAAGAAAGCCGCACGTCGGCGCTGGTTGCCTCGCTGCTGCAGCAGTGGGGTTATGAGGTGCATACCGGTATCGGCAAAACCGGTGTGGTAGGGGTGCTGCGCAATGGCAGCAGTACGCGCAAGCTGGGGTTGCGTGCCGATATGGATGCGCTGCCCATTCACGAAGCTACCGGTGCGGCCTACAGCAGCCGTCACCAAGGCTGTATGCATGCTTGTGGGCATGATGGGCATACCACCATGCTGCTCGGTGCAGCGCGTTACCTAGCTGCGACGCGGCAGTTCGATGGCACGTTGACGCTGATTTTTCAACCTGCGGAGGAGGGCCAGGGCGGGGCCGAGGCGATGCTGGCCGATGGCTTGCTGCAGCGCTTCCCCTGTGACGCGCTGTTTGGCATGCACAACATGCCGGGGCTGCCGGCCGGGCATTTGGGCTTGCGGGAAGGGCCGATGATGGCCTCGCAAGACTTGCTCAGCGTGACCATCGCGGGTGTTGGCGGGCATGGTTCCATGCCGCATCTGACTGTCGACCCCCTGGTGGCCGCAGCCAGTGTGGTGATGGCGTTGCAGACCGTGGTGGCGCGCAATATCGATGCCCAGGAAGCGGCGGTGGTAACCGTTGGCGCGTTCCAGGCAGGCGAGGCTGCCAATGTGATCCCGCAGCAGGCGTTGCTGCGCCTGAGCCTGCGTGCGCTGGATGCGCAGGTGCGGGCGCAGACTCTTGAGCGGGTGCGGGCGATCATCGTCAGCCAAGCGCAAAGCTTTGGCTGCACGGCCAGCATCGAGCACCGCCCGGCCTACCCGGTGCTGGTCAACCATGCAGCAGAAAATGCCTTCGCCGAGCAGGTGGGGGTAGCGCTGCTCGGTGCTGACAAGGTCGATGGCAACACCCGCAAGCTGATGGGCAGCGAGGACTTTGCCTGGATGCTGCAGCGCTGCCCCGGTGCCTACCTGTTCATTGGTAACGGCATGCAAGGGCCGATGGTGCACAACCCCGGCTACGACTTCAACGACGACATTCTGCTGACCGGCGCCGCCTACTGGGCCGCGCTGACCGAGAGCTGGCTCAAGCCTGCCTGATTGCCCCTGTGTTGACGACTGCCGCTCGGCCCTGGGCGCGGCTGCGCCTGGGCGATCACTTGAACAAAAAAGGGAGCGTTCCCCATGCAGATTTCCAACACAGGCGCCTCGCGTACCCGGCAAGTGGTCGCGGCGGTCATCGGTAATGCGCTGGAGTGGTATGACTTTATCGTGTATGGCTTTCTGGCGAGCATCATCGCCCGCCAGTTTTTCCCTTCTGACGACGAATACGCTTCGCTGCTGATGGCACTGGCCACCTTTGGCGTGGGCTTTTTCATGCGTCCGGTGGGTGGCGTGCTGCTGGGGGTTTACGCCGACCGCAAGGGGCGCAAAGCGGCGATGCAGTTGATCATTCGCTTGATGACGGTGTCGATCGCCATGATCGCGTTCGCCCCAAATTACCTGGCCATTGGTATGGGCGCGCCGCTGTTGATCGTGGTCGCGCGGATGCTGCAGGGCTTTGCTACCGGAGGCGAGTATGCCAGCGCCACGGCGTTTCTGGTGGAGAGTGCGCCGGCCCATCGCAAGGGGCTGTATGGCTCGTGGCAATTGGTGGGGCAGTGCCTTGCGGTGTTCAGTGGGGCGGCGATGGTCGCACTGGTCACTCACCTGTGTACGCCCCAGGCGCTGGATAGCTGGGGCTGGCGAATTCCGTTCGTGTTCGGCTTGCTGATCGGCCCGGTGGGTCTGTGGATTCGCCGGCACATGCAGGAACCGGAGGAGTTTCTGCAGGCTCGCAAGCAGGCCAAGGGCCAGGCGCCGGGCCTGTGGCGGGTGCTGCGCGAGCACCGGCGCAGCCTCCTGGTGTCGATGGGCCTGGCCTGTGGCGCGACGGTGTCGTTCTATGTGGTGCTGGTGAACATGCCCACCTTTGCCCACAAGAACCTTGGGCTGCCGCTGGATCAGGTGTTGCTGGTACAGATGCTCGCCGTCGGGGTGATGACCGTGGTCATCCCCCTGGCCGGTGCGCTCTCGGATCGGCTGGGGCGTCGGCCCGTACTGATGGCCTTCACCCTGGCATTCTTCGTCATGGTGTACCCACTTTATGTATGGGTGGCCGCCGCACCTTCGGTACAGCGCTTGCTGGTGATGCAACTGCTGCTGTGTTCGGTCATTGGAGGCTTTTTTGGCCCGGCACCCACCGCACTGGCCGAGCAGTTCCCGGTAGAGGTGCGCTCTACCGGTGTGTCGGTGGCGTACAACGTGGCGGTGATGGTGTTCGGTGGCTTCGCGCCGTTGATCGTGACCTGGCTTAGCCAGGTTCTAGGCACACCCGTGGCCCCCTCGTTCTATGTGCTGTTCGCCTGCCTGCTGACCCTGCTTGGCACCTATTGCCTGAAAGAAGCACCGCGCGCCGGCAAGGCCGGGAACTACAACCTTGGAGTGAAACCGTGAACGCGCTTGCCCTCGACCCAATCGTTGCCCTTGATGCCGAGGCCTTGTCTCAAGCCATTCATGCTCGGCAGGTCAGTTGCCGTGAGGTGATGCAGGCTTACCTGGGCCACATCGAGCGCTGCAACCCCCAGGTCAATGCCTTGGTCTCGCTGCGCTCGCCCCAGGCCCTGCTGGCCGAAGCCGAAGCGTGCGACCTGGAGCTGGCGTGCGGGCAGTCCCGCGGTTGGATGCATGGCATGCCCCAGGCAATCAAGGACCTGGCCGCCACGGCCGGGCTACGCACTACCCTGGGCTCGCCGCTGTTCGCCGAACACCTGCCGGCCCACGACGCCATCAGCGTGGCGCGGGTGCGGGCCAGTGGCGCGATCATCATCGGTAAAACCAACGTGCCGGAGTTCGGGCTGGGCTCGCAGAGCTACAACCCGCTGTTTGGCACCACCACCAATGCCTACGATGCCAGCCGTGTGGCCGGAGGCAGCAGCGGCGGCGCTGCGGCAGCGTTGGCCATGCGCTTGCTGCCAGTAGCCGATGGCAGCGACATGATGGGCTCGCTGCGCAACCCGGCTGCGTTCAACAACGTGTTCGGCTTGCGCCCGTCCCAAGGCCGGGTGCCGTATGGCCCGGCTCCGGAGCTGTTCGTGCAGCAGCTGGCCACCGAGGGGCCAATGGGGCGCAGCGTGACCGATGTCGCCCGCTTGCTGACAGTGCAGGCTGGGTATGATCGGCGGGCGCCGCTGTCACTCAATGATGGCGAGCGGGATTTTGCGGCGGGGCTGCAGCGGGATTTCACCGGTGTGCGAATTGGCTGGCTGGGCGATTACGACGGCTATCTACCCATGGAAGACGGGGTGATGGCCCTGTGCGAAGCAGCCCTGGCCGATTTTGCCACCTTGGGCTGCAACGTCGAGGCTTGTCAGCCGGCCTTCGACCTGGCGCGTTTGTGGCAATGTTGGCTCACCCACCGCCACTTCCTGGTGCACGGCAGCCTGGCGGCGGCCTATGCCGACCCTGGCAAACGGGCGCTGCTCAAGCCCGAGGCGCAATGGGAGGTGCAGGGTGGCCTGCAGCTTAGCGCTGCGGCGGTCTATCAAGCGTCGCTGGATCGCAGTGCGTGGTACCAGGCCTTGCTCAGCTTGTTCGAGCGTTACGATTATCTGCTGCTGCCATCTGCCCAGGTGTTCCCTTTCGACGCAGCCCTGGCCTGGCCTGAAGTGGTTGGCGGGCGGCCCATGGACACCTATCACCGTTGGATGGAGGTGGTGATCGGGCCAACCCTGGCGGGCTTGCCAAGCATGAGCGTGCCGGTCGGTTTCAATGCCGCAGGCCTGCCGACGGGCCTGCAGATCATAGGCCCGGCCCAGGCAGACCATGCTGTGCTGCAACTGGCTTACGCCCATGAGCAACTGACCCGCTGGGTGCAGCGGCGCCCACCGCCAAGCCTTGTGAGCGGCTGAAGGGCTGACGCGGCCCGTATCTTGCTGGGCATGATGATCATCCACGCAGCGCCAGGGAGGTCACAGACATGGGCATAGCGACAGACACCGGTGGCGTGCGTTCGGTCGAGCGCGCGCTGGCCATCGTCGAATTGCTGGGTGAGCATCAGGCATTGGGGTTGGAAGAGGTGCATTACCTCACCGGCCTCCCGAAGGCTACAGCGTCACGCATGCTCGCTACCTTGCAGGAGCAAGGCTGGGTCTACCGTGGTTTGAATGACCGGCGCTACCGCCTGTGCGCCCGCCGCTTGTTCGGTGACCGCCAGCAACGTTTCAAGCGCCAGTTGGTGGAAAGCGCAGCGCCTTTGTTGCTGGAGCTGAGCGAGCGCACTGGGCTGGTGGCCGACTTGTCGTGCTTCGATGGTGAGCGCCTGGAGGTGATGGAAAGCGCCATACCGCAAGTTTTGCGCAAGCGTTATCCGAACAACTGCCATATCGTTGGCCAGCATGCCAGCCTGTTTCACTCGGCCATGGGCAGGGCGTGCCTGACAGAGCTGGCGCAAGAAGAGGTTCAGCGCCTGGCAGCCCATGAGCCAATGGCTGCCGAGGCCGTGATGGATGACCTGGAACGGGATGTCAAAAAGGGCTTTGGCCAACGTACCGAGGGCTATTGGGAGTATCCAGTGCGGCTGCCGTTTCTGATCCGGGCAATTGCCTTGCCGGTGCGGATACATGGGCAATTGGCAGGCAGCATTGCTCTGCACTGGCCGTTGGACCAAGCGCCAGTGGAGCAAGTGTTGGACCTGCATCTGAGCAGCCTGGCGGCGACTGTCGTGGACGTGCAGCATGCCTTGTTGAACTAGCGCGTGCCGGCCGGTTCTACCGTCGGCAAGCACTAGTACAACAGCCAAGGTACCTTTCCAATGCTGGTCATCGAGCACCTGCACAAGGCTTTCCACACCGCCCAGGGCCCACTCCCGGTGCTGCGTGGCGTTGACCTGGCCCTGGCAAGGGGGGCAAGCCTGGCCCTGATGGGTGAGTCCGGCAGCGGCAAAAGTACCTTGCTGCACCTGGTCGCCGGCCTGGACCGCGCCGACAGCGGGCGCATCCTCATCGACGGCGAGCCCTTGGCAGCCCACGGCGAGAGCACCTTGGCCCGTTGGCGGCGCGAAGGAATAGGTTTGGTGTTCCAGCAATACAACCTGATCAGCAGCCTGGATGTGGCGAGCAACCTGGCTTTTCAAGCGCGCTTGGCCAAACGCCTAGACCGGCAGTGGGTAGCCTACCTGGCCGAGCAGTTGGGGTTGACCAGCTTGCTCGGGCGTTACCCGGAGCAGCTTTCCGGAGGCCAGCAGCAACGTGTGGCGATCGGCCGAGCACTGGCCAGCCGCCCGGCGCTGTTACTTGCCGACGAACCCACCGGCAGCCTTGATGAAGCCAGCAGCGACGAAGTGCTGGCATTGCTGCTGCAACTGGTCAGCGATGCCGGTAGCAGCCTGCTGATGGTGACCCACAGCCCACGTCTTGCCGCCTGCCTACAGCAGCGCTGCGTGCTGCACCAAGGCCGGGTGCAAGGGGCATGAACACGCTACGGGTTGCCCTGCAGGCCCTGGCCAGCCACTGGTGGCGGCACCGCTTGCAAGGCGTCAGCCTGTTCACCGGGCTATGGCTGGCAACCGCTCTGTGGACTGGGGTGCAGGCCCTCAACACGCAAGCGCGCAGTGACTATGCCCGGGCCAGCGCTTTGTTGGGAGGGCCGGCACATCCGCAGATCGTTGCGCGCGACGGGCAGCGCTTCGACCAGAGCCTCTATGTGCAACTGCGCGGCCAAGGGTGGCCTGTGACGCCTGTGCTGGAAGGGCGCCTGAGCTTGCCGGGCGAGGCGGCGGTGGCCATCCGCCTGATTGGCATAGAGCCGCTGAGCATGCTGCCGGGTATGGGGGTTGCCGGCGGCGAGCTTGCCAACTTTGACCTGCAGGCTTTCATCGGCCCAGGCGGGCAAGCGCGGGTAGGGCCGGACACCCTGGGCCAATTGGCCGGTATCCAGCGCACAGCCGACGGGAAGGCGCTACCGCCTTTGCTGCTCGACCCACAGTTGGCTCCCGGCGTGATGCTGGTCGATATCGGCGTCGCCCAAGCCTTGCTGGGTGCGCCAGGCCAGCTTTCGCGGTTGGTCAGTGGCTGGGACCAGCCATTGCCGCCGGCTGTCGCTGAGCGGCTGAAAGTCCAGCCTGCGGGTGATGACACTGACCTGCAACGGCTCACCGCAAGCTTCCACCTGAACCTGACTGCGTTGGGCCTGCTGGCATTCGTGGTTGGCCTGTTTATCGCCCATGCTGCTATTGGACTGGCGCTGGAGCAGCGTCGGGGGCTGATCCGCACCCTGCGCGCTTGTGGGGTCAGCCTGAAGGTGCTCTTGGCCGCATTGGCGCTGGAACTGGGCCTGTTCGCCGTGGCTGGCGGCCTGGCAGGGGTGCTAGCCGGTTATTGGCTGGCAGCGCTGTTGCTGCCGGACTTCGCGTCCAGCTTGCGTGGGTTGTATGGCGCGCAAGTCTCTGGGCAGTTGCATCTACCGTTGTCTGGCTGGCTGCTGGGTATTGCGGTCAGCCTATTTGGCGCGCTGCTGGCGGGCCTGGACAGCCTGCTGCGGGCCGCGCGCCTGCCCTTACTGGCCGTTGCCCAGCCCCAGGCTTGGCGATTGGCGCAATTGCCTTGGCTCAAGCGCCAGGCGCTGGCGGCCTTGGCCTTGGCCGTGTTGGCTTTGGCCTGTGGGGTATTGGGCAACAACCTGCCCAGTGCCTTTGCGCTGCTCGCAGCCCTACTACTGGCTGCGGCATTGGCACTGCCGGGGCTACTTGCGCTGTTGCTGGCCGGTTTGGCGCGGGTAGGGCGCCGGCCTTTGGTGCAATGGTTCATCGCTGATAGCCGCCAGCAGCTACCGGCACTGAGCCTGGCGCTGATGGCACTGTTGCTGGCCTTGGCTGCCAGTGTCGGTGTGGGTGGCATGACTGAAGGGTTTCGCCGCACGTTCGTGGGCTGGCTCGACCAGCGCCTGGCTGCAGACCTGTACGTCACCCCACGGGACGATACCCAGGCGCTGCAGCTCTATCAGCAGTTGCAGCACGACCCCGATGTGGCTGCAGTGCTCCCGGGCTGGCGCGCGCAATGGCGTATGCAGGGCTGGCCAGTGCAGGTGCAGGGGGTGATCGACCATCCTTTCTACCGTGACCATTGGCCGCTTCTGGAGCAGGCAACCGATGCCTGGGGGCAACTGGCCAAGGGGCAGGCGATCATGCTCAGCGAGCAATTGGCGCGGCGCCTGAATGTGAAGCTTGGGGATACGATGCAATTGCCGGTCGAACCTCCCCAGCTGGTGAACGTGGTCGGGATCTATGCCGACTACGGCAACCCGAAGGGCCATGTACTGGTCAATGCCCACTGGCTTGGCCAGCAGGTTGCAACGGCCACCTTGAGCGGCCTTAGCCTGTTGATCCAGCCAGGCCAGGTTGCCAGTGTCGAGGGTAAGTTACGCCAGCGCTATGCCCTGGATGACACGCAATACGTCGAGCAAGCCCGCCTGAAAGGCTGGTCGACACAGGTATTCAGCCGCACCTTTGCGGTCACTGCGGCCCTTAATAGCCTTACCCTTGGCGTTGCCGGGTTGGCGCTGTTCATCGGGCAGCTCACGTTGGGCCAGCAACGGCTCGGGCAGCTGGCGCCGCTGTGGGCGCTAGGCGTGCCGCGCCGCTGGCTGGCCTGGCTAAGCCTTGGGCAGACGCTGATGCTCAGCGGCTTCACCGTGCTATTGGCCATTCCCCTCGGTTTGCTGCTGGCCTGGTGCTTGGTGGCGGTGGTCAACGTGCAGGCGTTTGGCTGGCGGCTGCCTTGGCATGTGTTTGTCAGCCAGTTGGCGCAATTGGCTGCGCTGGGGCTGTTCACCAGCCTGCTGGCCAGCGCCTGGCCATTGTGGCAACTGGCCCGGCGCCAGCCAGGCGACTTGTTGCGAAGGTTCGGCGATGCGAGTTGAAACCGGGGTGTTGCTGGCCTGCCTTTGGCTGGCGGGGTGCGATGCGCCTGCGCCGCCGGCCAACAGCTACGCCGGCCTGGGTGACGAGGCGGCGGCCTTCAAGCAGGTGAGCCGTGGTACGCCGTTGGTATTCCCGCAAGATCACGCCGCCCACAATGGCTACCGCATAGAGTGGTGGTACGTCACCGCCAACCTGCAGGATGCCCAAGGCCAGGATTGGGGCGTGCAATGGACGCTGTTTCGCTCAGCCCTGCGCCCCGGCGCCGAAATCCTTGACTGGAGCAGCCCCAACCTGTGGATGGGCCATGCAGCCTTGACCAGCCCCCAGGGCCACCAGTTCAGTGAAACGCTAGCCCGAGGTGGGGTCGGCCAGGCCGGCGCTGAAACTGGGCCGTTTCGGGCATGGATCGATGATTGGTCGCTGCAGGGCGATGACGGCCTCCAACGCTTGCAGATGCGCGCCAGCGGCCCAGGCTTTGGCTATGACCTGACCCTGGCCAGCGACCATCCGCTGGTGCTTCAGGGTGACCAGGGTTATAGCGAAAAATCCGGCAAAGGGCAGGCCTCCTACTATTACAGCCAGCCGTTCTACCGTGTTCGCGGTGAGGTCGAACGGGGCGGGCAGCGCATAGCGGTCACGGGGCAGGCGTGGCTGGACCGGGAATGGAGCAGCCAGCCGTTGGCCGCCGGGCAAAGTGGTTGGGATTGGTTTTCGCTGCACCTGGAACGTGGCGCCAAGCTGATGCTGTTTCAGGTGCGTGAGGACCAAGCCCAGCCCTACCGCGCGGGTACCTGGGTGGGCCCGGATGGGCAGGTGCATGCATTGCAGGGGGCGCAGGTGGCGCTCACGCCGCTGGCCTGGAGCGAGCAGGGCAACGGTAAGCGCGTGCCGACCCGCTGGCGAATACAGGTGCCCTCCACAGGCTTGGATGTCACCGTCGAGGCGGTGCAGCCCAAAGCCTGGATGGGCACCCGTTTCCCCTATTGGGAAGGGCCGGTGCGCGTCACTGGCAGCTCAACAGGCCGAGGCTACCTGGAAATGACCGGCTATTAGACAGTGGGCCGCTCACTTGAAGCCCGTCACCTGGTGGGGCACATAGGGCGCTTCGAGCCTGGCGATTTCCTCAGCACTGAGTTGGAACGCCAGCGCTGCAATCGCATCGTCGAGTTGTGCAACTTTCGAGGCGCCAACGATCGGCGCCGAGACACCGCTTTTGCCCAGCACCCAGGCCAGCGCCACCTGTGCCATCGGCACACCGCGCTCGGCTGCGACTTGCTCGACCACATCGATGACCCGGCCATCTTCCACTTCGGTTTTTTCGTAGAACGACTGCCCGGAAATATCGCTGCGGGTGCGCGCGGTCTGCTGGCCATGCGGGCGGGTCAGCCGGCCGCGAGCCATGGGGCTCCAGGGCATCAGGCCAACACCCATGTCCCGGCACATCGGGATCATTTCACGCTCTTCTTCACGGTAGATCAGGTTGAGGTAGTTCTGCATTGACACGAAGCGGCTCCAGCCGTTGCAGGCTGCCACCTGCTGCGCTTTGGCGAACTGCCAGGCGTACATCGAGGAGGCGCCGATGTAACGGGCCTTGCCGGCTTTCACCACATCGTGCAGGGCCTCCATGGTTTCTTCGATGGGCGTGTGGTAGTCCCAGCGGTGGATCTGGTACAGGTCGACGTAGTCAGTGCCCAGGCGGGTGAGGCTGGCATCGATGTTAGCCATGATGGCCTTGCGCGACAGGCCCTGCTCGTTGGGGCGGTCGCTGCCCTGCCACATGTTGGCGGGGTAGAACACCTTGGTGGCGATCACCGTTTCGTCGCGGCGGGTGAATTCCTTCAGCAGCTTGCCAAGGATCAGTTCCGAGGTGCCGGCCGAATAACTGTTGGCCGTGTCGAAGAAGTTGATGCCTTGCTCGACGGCGTGGCGGATGATCGGGCGGCTGTCGGCTTCGCCCAAGGTCCACGGGTGGGTCCCGGCATCGGGTTCGCCGAAGGTCATGCAGCCCAGGCAGAGTTTGGAGATATCCAGGCCGGTGTTGCCCAGTTTGACGTATTGCATCTGCTGATCCTCAGTGGTGGGTGGGGCGCCGCATACACGCTTAGCGATGCCGGCGTGTGAGTAATGCTGCAGCGCACGCGGTCCATAGTTCGGCTGCACGGTACTGGAAGGGTACGGTACACCCCGATGAAACCGGTTTCAAAACATTTCCAAAGCGGCTAGATTACTCGGCTTTCTCGAGGGCGGGTGCCCTCGGCCGCACTCCAGATGGCGCAACCCAAGGCCACCCATTGCTGATGAGGATTACAAATGGCTGAGCAAGCCCCTGACAACCCGCGCCGGGATTTCCTGCGCAAGACCTTGACCCTGATCCCGGTGGTCACCGTGGCCAGCACCGGCTTAGGTGCCAGCCAGTTGCTGGCTGAGCCTGCGCACGAACCCAAGGTGCCGGCCACACCAGCGGCCGGGGCTTACCAGCCCAGCTTTTTCACCGCAGAGGAGTGGGCGTTCGTGCAGGCAGCGGTATCGCGCATCATTCCCGCCGATGAGCTTGGCCCTGGTGCGCTGGAGGCTGGCGCCGCCGAATTCATCGACCGGCAGATGAACACGCCTTACGCCACCGGGGCTCAGTGGTACATGCAAGGCCCGTTCAATGCCGATGCCGCCCCAGAGCTTGGCTATCAGCTGCAACTGAGCCCTCAGCAAATCTGGCGCCTGGGTATCGCCGCCACCGATGCATGGTGCAAGAACGCCAGCGGCAAAACTTTTGCCGAGCATGACAGCGCTACCCGCGACAAGGTGCTGACCAAGCTAGAAGCCGGTGAGATCGTTTTCGAACAGCTGCCAGCCAAGGTGTTCTTCAGCCTGTTGGTGCAGAACACCCGCGAGGGCTTTTTCTGCGACCCGATTCATGGCGGCAACAAAGGCATGGTTGGCTGGACGCAGATCGGCTTCCCAGGCGCGCGCGCCGATTTCATGGATTGGGTGGAGCGCAACGAGCCGTACCCGTTCCCGGCAGTTTCCATCCGTGGTGAGAGGGCATAAGGCATGGCCAACGCAATGAAAAAGGCCGACGTAGTGATCGTGGGCTTTGGCTGGACGGGCGCGATCATGGCCAAGGAACTCACCGAAGCAGGGTTGCAGGTAGTCGCCCTGGAACGTGGGCCGATGCAGGATACCTACCCCGATGGCAGCTACCCGCAGGTGATCGATGAGCTGACCTACAGCGTGCGCAAGAAGCTGTTCGTCGATGTTTCCAAAGAAACCGTGACCATCCGCCACAGCGTCAACGATGTCGCACTGCCCAACCGTCAGCTTGGCGCCTTCTTGCCGGGCAAGGGCGTCGGCGGCGCGGGCCTGCACTGGTCGGGCGTGCATTTTCGCGTAGACCCGATGGAGCTGCGCATGCGCAGCCATTACGAGGAACGCTACGGCAAGCGCTTCATCCCCGAAGACATGACCATCCAGGACTTTGGTGTCAGCTACGAAGAGCTCGAGCCGCATTTCGACTTTGCCGAGAAGGTGTTCGGCACCTCGGGCCAGGCGTGGACGGTCAACGGCAAGCTGGTGGGCGAGGGCAAAGGCGGCAACCCCTATGCGCCAGACCGCTCCAACCCGTTCCCACTGCCGGCGCAAAAGAATGTGGTGTCGGCCAAGCTGTTCGAGCGCGCCGCCGCAAGCCTGGGTTACAAGCCATACAACCTGCCGTCGGCCAACACGTCCGGCCCTTACACCAACCCGTATGGCGCGCAGATGGGCCCCTGTAATTTCTGCGGCTTCTGCAGCGGTTACGTGTGCTACATGTACTCCAAAGCCTCGCCTAACGTGAACATTCTGCCGGCCTTGCGCCAGGTGCCGAATTTTGAGCTGCGGACCAACGCCCATGTGCTGCGGGTGAACCTGGACGACAGCAAGCGCAAGGCCACAGGCGTGACTTATATTGACGCCCAGGGCCGCGAGGTCGAGCAGCCGGCGGACATCGTGATCCTGGCCGCCTTCCAGTTCAACAACGTGCGGCTGATGTTGCTCTCGGGCATCGGCAAGCCTTACGACCCAGTCAAGAACGAAGGTGTGGTCGGGCGCAACTTCGCCTACCAGAACATGGGTACGGTCAAGGCGTTCTTCGACGAGAACACCTATACCAACAACTTCATCGGTGCTGGCGGCAACGGTGTGGCCATCGACGACTTCAATGCCGACAACTTCGACCACGGCCCGCACGGCTTCGTCGGCGGCTCGCCGATGTGGGTCAACCAGGCGGGTAGCCGGCCGATCTCAGGTACTGCCAACCCCCCCGGCACGCCAGCCTGGGGCAGTGCCTGGAAGAAGGCCACGGCGCAGTATTACACCCACCAGGTATCGATGGATGCCCATGGTGCGCACCAGTCCTACCGTGGCAACTACCTGGACCTGGACCCAACTTATCGCGATGCCTACGGCCAGCCGCTGCTGCGCATGACCTTCGACTGGCAAGAGAACGACATCAAGATGAACCAGTTCATGGTCGATAAGCTCAGCAAGGTGGCCCAGGCGATGAACCCAAAGTCCATTGCCATTCTGGGCAAGAAGGTCAAGGAGCATTTCAACACGGCCAGCTACCAGACCACCCACCTCAACGGCGGCGCCATCATGGGCACCGACCCCAAGACCAGCGCATTGAACCGCTATCTGCAAAGCTGGGACGTGCACAACGTATTCGTCCCCGGTGCATCGGCATTCCCCCAGGGCTTGGGCTACAACCCCACCGGGCTAGTGGCGGCGCTGACCTACTGGTCGGCCAAGGCGATCCGCGAGCAGTACCTGAAAAACCCCGGCCCGCTGGTAGCGGCTTGAGGAGCGATGCACATGAAAAACCTGTTGATCGCAACCCTGCTGCTGGGCACCAGCGCCGCCGTGCACGCTGACGATGCTTTGGTGAAAAAAGGCCAATACCTGGCCCGTGCCGGTGACTGTGTGGCCTGCCACACCGCCAAGGGCGGCAAGCCCTTCGCTGGCGGGCTGGCGATGCAAACGCCGATTGGCACCGTGTATTCCACCAACATCACGCCGGACCCTAGCGGCATCGGCCATTACAGCTTCGCCGAATTCGACCAGGCCGTGCGTAAAGGCATCGCCAAGGACGGCAGCACCTTGTACCCGGCCATGCCGTACCCGTCCTATGCGCGGGTCAGTGACCAAGACATGCAAGCGCTGTATGCCTATTTCATGCAAGGCGTGGAGCCAGTGGCACAGGCCAATAAGCCCACCGATATCCCGTGGCCATTGAGCATGCGCTGGCCGCTGGCGATCTGGCGTGGGCTGTTCGCCCCAGAGGTGCAAGCGGGGCAGGCACCAGCGGCTGCAGACCCTGTTGTCAGCCGTGGCGCCTACCTGGTTGAGGGCCTGGGCCATTGTGGCGCTTGCCACACGCCGCGGGCTTTGACCATGCAGGAAAAGGCCCTGAGCCCGGCGGACGGTGAGCAGTTCCTGGCCGGCAGTGCACCGCTGGAGGGTTGGATCGCCAAAAACCTACGTGGCGATTACAAGGATGGCCTGGGCAGTTGGAGCGAGGCGCAGCTGGTGCAGTTTCTCAAAACGGGGCGCAGTGACCGCAGTGCAGTGTTTGGCGGTATGAGCGATGTGGTCGAGCATAGCATGCAGTACATGAGCGACGCCGACCTGACCGCCATCGCGCGCTATCTCAAGACCTTGCCGCCGAGCGACCCTAACGACAAGCCTCACGTCTATGACAAGCAGGTGGCCGATGCGCTGTGGCACGGTGATGACAGCAAGCCGGGAGCGTCGGTGTACATCGACAACTGCGCGGCCTGCCACCGCACCGACGGCCAGGGGTATACCCGGGTGTTCCCAGCCCTGGCAGGCAATCCGGTGGTGCAGACGGCCGATGCCACTTCGTTGATTCATGTGGTGCTGGCGGGCGGCACGGTGCCGGCAACCCATACCGCGCCGTCGAACTTCACCATGCCGGCATTCGGCTGGCGCTTGAGCGACCAGGAAGTGGCTGAGGTGGTGAACTTCATTCGCACCAGCTGGGGCAACCAAGGCAGCCAGGTCAGCGCCAAGGATGTAAAAGAGCTGCGCTAGCACGGGCTGGGCTTTGTGGGAGCCGGGTCACCTCGCCACTGCATTGCGCGGTGGCGGGTGCGGTTTGCGGGTGAACCCGCTTCCACAAGGCAGCTTCCTCACCGCAATCCAAAAGCTTTGCGAATGCTAGCGATCAGGGTTGCTACACATTTTTCGGCGCAGCAGCGCAAATGGTAGTTGCCGAACGCCCAGAGTTATGCTGTATTGAAACCGGTTTCATTGACCTTCGCCGACAACAACCACAAGGGCCTTGCAATGACCGATTCACCTTCATACCCGCGCGAGCGCGTGACCATCAGTGAAGTGGCACGTGTGGCTGGCGTTTCCAAGGCCACGGTCTCACGCTATATCGGTGGTGACCGCCAGTTGCTGGCCGAGGCGACCGCAAAGCGCCTGGAAGAGGTGATCGAGCGCCTTGGTTACCGCCCCAACCAAATGGCGCGGGGCCTCAAGCGCGGTCAGACGCGCCTGATCGGCATGCTGGTTGCCGATATTCTCAACCCTTACTCAGTGGCCGTGATGCATGGTGTGGAAACCGCCTGCCGTCAGCATGGCTACAGCCTGGTGGTGTGCAACACCAACCGTGACGACGAGCAGGAGCGCCATCACCTGACGGCGCTGCAGTCGTACAACGTCGAAGGCCTGATCGTGAACACCCTCGGCCGCCACCCCGGTGAGCTGCTCAATCTCCAGCGTGACATGCCCTTGGTGCTGGTCGACCGCCAACTGCCAGAGCTCAAGGCTGACCTGGTGGGGCTGGACAATGCCGATGCCATCGAGCAGGCACTGGACCACCTTCAAGCGCGCGGCTACCGCGACATCCTCGCCGTCACCGAACCGCTCGATGGCACCAGTTCGCGCCTGGAGCGGGTGCAAGCGTTTACGGCATCGATCAGCAACCGCGCCGGCATGCGCCAGCAGTTGTTGGAGGTCGACGCCGGCTTGCCGGCCAACCTGGGCGCATTTCTGGCCAGCAATGGCCATGGGCGGCAAGCGATTTTCACCTTCAATGGCGTGGCCACACTTGCAGTGACCCGCGCGCTGCATGAATCCGGTTGCAAGCTGTTCAGCGATGTCGGCCTGATCGCCCTGGATGACCTGGACTGGTACCCCCTTGTTGGAGGCGGCATCACCGCTCTGTCTCAGCCTACCGAACGCATCGGCGTAGCGGCTTTCGAGTGCCTGCTCGAACGCCTGCGTGGCAATAGCGACATGCCACGGCGCATCGATTTCAAGGCACAACTGATTACCCGAGGTTCCACCCAAGTAGACAAATAAGCCGGTGCAGCTTGCTGCCCAGCTTAGTGCACGCTAAAAATGAAACCGGTTTCATAAGGACAAAAACAATGCACTCGAACCCCGTTTCCATCAGCCTCTCCAGCTACGGCGCCGACCTGGTGCGCCAACGCGGGCAGATGAGCTTTATCGATCTGTTGGCAGCCGCCGGCGTCAGGCGTATCGAACTGCGCGAGGAATTGTTCGACGCCCCGCCGGATCCTGCCGCGTTCAGCGCGGCAATCACCAGAGCTGGGCTGGAAGCCCTCTACTCGTCGCCGCTCGAACTGTGGACGGTGCAGGGCCAGCCAGACCCACGCCTGCCCGCCAAACTCGCCCTGGCAAGGGCGTTAGGCGCGGTGGCGCTGAAGGTGTCACTGGGTCATTACCGTGAGCGCTGCGATCTCGGCGCCTTGCAGGCCTTGTTTGCAGAGGGTGACCCGGTGTTGCTGGTGGAAAACGACCAAACGCTCCAAGGCGGGCGCATTGAGCCGCTGGTGCGTTTCTTCCAACGTGCCCACAGCTGGGAAATACCGCTTGGTATGACCTTCGACATCGGCAACTGGCAGTGGCAGGGGGAGTCCGCGTTGCAGGCCGCCCGGCAACTGGGTAAGTGGGTGCGCTATGTGCATTGCAAGGCCGTGCAGCAAAGCCCTGATGACCGCTTGCACGCCGTGCCGCCTGCTGAGGCCGACCTGCTGGCCTGGGAGGCGTTGTTCGATGAGTTCAGCCCTGGCCTTGTGCGGGCCGTCGAGTACCCACTGGTCAGCGATGACCTGTTGACCTTGACCCGTAACCAAGTCAACAGCCTGGCAAGGCTTGGGCTGGGTGCCAGCAAGGAGGTGAGCCATGCTTGACCATGACGTGTTGTGCTTTGGCGAAACCATGGCCATGTTCGTGGCCGAGCAGGCGGGCGAGCTCGCCAGCGTCGGTGCGTTCGGCAAGCGCATTGCCGGCGCCGACAGCAACGTCGCCATCGGCCTGGCCCGGCTGGGCTTTCGCGTACGTTGGCTGAGCCGGGTAGGCGATGACTCGCTGGGGCGTTTCGTGCTGGCCAGCCTGCGCGAGGAGGGCTTGGATTGTAGCCGTGTCGAGGTAGACCCCAGCCGCCCGACGGGCTTCCAACTGAAAAGCCGCTGCGACGACGGCAGCGACCCGGTGGTGGAATACTTCCGCGCCGACTCTGCCGCGAGCCGCTTGTCCACTTCGCTGCTCGACCATGAGTTGACAAAGGCCCGTCACCTGCACGCCACCGGTATTCCACCGGCGCTGTCGGCCAGCTGCCGAGCACTGTCCCACGCCCTGGTCGATGCCATGCGCGCTGCGGGGCGCAGCATTTCCTTTGACCCCAACCTGCGGCCATCGCTGTGGCCAGACCGCACCACCATGGTCCGGGAGATCAACGCACTGGCGGCTAAAGCCCATTGGGTGCTGCCCGGGCTGGAAGAAGGACGTTTGCTCACTGGCCAGCATACCCCGGCCGACATCGCTGCCTTCTACCTCGATCAGGGGGTGGAGCACGTGGTGATCAAGTTGGGAGATGCCGGTGCTTACTACCGCAATGCCCGTGACGCAGGGCAGGTCGCCCCAGTGCCGGTTGCCAAAGTGGTGGACACGGTCGGTGCCGGGGATGCCTTCGCTGTCGGTGTGGTCAGCGGGCTGCTCGAGGGCCTGCCGCTGGCTGAGGCGGTCGCCCGCGGCAACTGGTGCGGCAGCCGCGCGGTACAGTCGCGCGGCGACATGGAAGGCCTGCCACACCGTCATCAATTGCAAGCGCACGAACTGCGCAGAAGTGCCTGAACCGCTTATCGCCGGCTAGCCGGCCCTGTTGCGACAAAAACAACAAGCTCAGGAGTATGTTTCATGCAATCGACTCGCCTTGCACCACGCCGGTGGTGGTACATCATCCCGATCGTTTTCGTTACCTACAGCCTGGCCTATCTGGACCGCGCCAACTACGGCTTTGCCGCAGCGTCGGGCATGGCCGACGACCTGAAGATCACCCCTGTGCTGTCCTCGTTGCTGGGGGCACTGTTCTTCCTCGGTTACTTCTTCTTTCAGGTGCCGGGGGCTATCTACGCGCAAAAGCGCAGCGTCAAGAAGCTGATTTTCGTCAGCCTCATCCTCTGGGGTAGCCTGGCGACACTGACTGGCATGATCAGCAACGTCTACCTGTTGATCGCCATCCGCTTTTTGCTTGGGGTAGTGGAAGCTGCGGTGATGCCGGCCATGCTGGTGTACCTGTGCCACTGGTTCACCCGGGCCGAACGTTCGCGGGCCAACACCTTCCTGATGCTAGGCAACCCGGTGACCATCCTGTGGATGTCGGTGGTGTCTGGCTACCTGATCAAGCAGTTCGACTGGCGCTGGATGTTCATCATCGAGGGGTTGCCAGCAGTACTGTGGGCCTTTATCTGGTGGCGCCTGGTCGATGACCGGCCTACCCAGGTGACCTGGCTGAGCGATGCCGAAAAGGCCAGCCTGCAGCAGGCCCTGGCGGCTGAGCAGCAAGGCATCAAACCGGTGAAGAACTACCGCGAGGCGTTCCGTTCGCCACAGGTGATCGTGCTGTCGCTGCAATACTTCTGCTGGAGTATCGGTGTGTATGGCTTTGTGCTGTGGCTGCCGTCGATTCTCAAGCAGGCAGCCAATGTCGATATCGTCCAGGCCGGCTGGCTGGCCTCGGTGCCTTATGTGGCTGCGGTGCTGGGTATGCTGGCTGTTTCCTGGGCCTCGGACAAACTGCAAAAGCGCAAGCGTTTCGTCTGGCCCCCGCTGTTGATCGCTGCCGTGGCGTTCTATGGCTCGTATGCGCTGGGAAGTGAGCACTTCTGGTTGTCCTATGCGCTGTTGGTGGTTGCAGGGGCTTGCATGTATGCGCCTTACGGGCCGTTTTTCGCCATAGTCCCTGAGATATTGCCGAGCAACGTAGCCGGTGGTGCCATGGCGCTGATCAATAGCATGGGCGCATTGGGTTCGTTCGGGGGTTCCTGGCTGGTGGGCTACCTCAATGGCGCCACTGGCGGCCCGGGCGCCTCCTACCTGTTCATGTCAGGGGCGTTGCTCACGGCTGTCGCCCTGACCGTCTTGCTGAAAACCTCACCCAACTCAGGCCGGGCCAAACGCGGTGGCCCGCGCCTGGCCGTGAGCCAATAGGGAACCGTCATGAAAAAACGTATCGTTCTATACAAACGCCTGTCCGACGCTTTGCTGGCCAAGCTTGAACAGCAGGTGCAGGTGACTTGGGTGGATGCCCATGCACCGGACGGCATGGCCCGGTTGCGCGATGCCTTGCCAGGCGCGCACGGGCTGTTGGGCGCCAGTGTGCGGCTGGGCAGCGACCTGCTGGACCTTGCGCCGCAGCTAGAGGTGATAGCCAGTGTGTCAGTTGGCGTGGATAACTACGACATCGCCGACCTGACCCGGCGTGGAGTGAAACTGACCAACACGCCGGACGTGCTGACCGAAACCACCGCCGATACCGGTTTTGCGCTGATCCTGGCCACTGCGCGACGTGTCGTGGAACTCGCGGGCTGGGTGCGGGAGGGGCGTTGGCAGGCGAGCCTTGGGCCGGCGCACTTCGGCACCGATGTGCATGGCAAGACCTTGGGCATCGTCGGCATGGGCCGAATTGGTGAGGCGCTGGCGCGGCGCGGCGCGGCGGGGTTCGGCATGCGCGTGCTGTACCACAGTTCGCGGCCCAAGCCCGAGGTGGATGCGCGCTATGGGGCGCGCTACTGCAGCCTGGAGACGCTGCTGGCCGAGGCCGATTACCTGTGCCTGACGGTGCCGCTCAGTGCCAGTACCGCAGGGCTGATCGGCGCGCAGCAACTGGCGCTGATGAAGCCTGAGGCAATCCTGGTTAACATCGCTCGCGGCCGGGTGGTGGATGAAGCGGCCTTGATCGATGCTTTGCAGAACAAGCGGATTCGCGGTGCTGGGCTGGATGTGTTCGTTCAGGAGCCGTTGCCTGCCGATTCGCCACTGTTGCAACTCGATAATGTGGTGGCCACGCCGCACATCGGCTCAGCAACCCATGAAACCCGGGAGGCCATGGCGCGATGTGCGGTGGACAACCTGCTGAGTGCCCTGGCGGGCGAGCGTCCGCCTAACTGGGTCAACGGCAACTGATCAGGGCGTTATTTGAAGTCCCACTGCATCTGCGTGGCAATGCTGACCCCTCGGGAGGATTTCACGCAGACATCCAGGTAGTCGGTGAAGCGTGGAGGCATGGCAATGCCTTCTTCCAGCAGGCGGCTGTTGTCGAACAGGTAGTTCAGATCGGCAAAGCCGCTGTACAGGCGCAAGGCGCGCAGTACCAGGCGCGGGTTGGCCGGGCCGATGCGCGCTTCGAAGTCCTGGGCCAGGGTTTTCAGGTCATCGACATCGACCTTGCGGTAGCGCTTGCCCACCGGTTGCGCGCCATTGGCGAAGGCGAACGCGCGGTCGATCTCGCCAAAGGTGCAGGCCGCCTGATGGCCTGCGGATATGTGGTACAGGTTGTGCTCCAGGCGCGGCTTGAGGGTGAGACCAATCAACGCTTCGGCGCAATAGTCGACCGGGATCACATCGATCTGCTCGTCCAGCTCGCAGGTGAAGCTTTCCAACGCGAACCCCATGCGGAATACCCAGAAGATGCTGGCCGAAGCCTGGCAGCCGAGGGTGCGGTGGCCAACCACGATCGATGGGCGCGCCACCACCAGCGGCAGTTGCGGCAGTTGCACGCGCATGCGCCGTTCGATCTCAGCCTTGGAGGCGGTGTAATCGACCAGTTGCTGCTCGGCTGCGGGAAATTCCCAGGATTCGCTGATCGGCGATTGGCGCGCAGGACCGCAGCTCATGGCTGTGCCCACGTGCAGAAAACGCTTGAGGCGCGATGAGCGGCTCATCACCTCGGCGAAGGCGTAGGTGCCTTCGACATTCACCGGCCAGATGTTCGGGTTCTTTGAGAACGACGCCACGGCTGCGCAGTTGATCACCCGGTCGATCTGCATCAGCCGTGGTGTCGCCTCGGCCAGCCAGGCGGTGTCGAGGAAATCGCCACAGATTATCTGCTCGTCGCGCAGTGCCAGGCAGTTGCGCTCTGTCACGCCATGCTGTCGCAGGTTGGCCCGCAGGCGTTCGAGCCCTTGCCCAGGGTTGTCGGCGCGGACCAGGAAACACAAGTTTGCGCTGCGCCCATTGGCGATCAATTGGGCAGTGACGGAGCCACCGAGAAAGCCGGTGGCGCCAGTCAGCAACAGTTGCTCGTGTTGTTCGAAGTCGATAATAGCGGCAGGCGCGTTCATAAACTTCCTCTGAAAAAGTTTATTGGCGGATATTGAGGGTCAAGCTCGTGCAAAGGGCCCGCAGGGGCTGGCGTTCAGCTCGGAGCGTGGGCGATTGTCAGGGCGTTGGGTGGGGCATTGCAATTAACGAAGTGCACGCTTTGAATGAAACAAAAGTTATGCAAAGTAGCACCGCTAAACAACTAAAAGGGGGCAGTTAAGTTTGCCAGCTTATAGGTTCTAATTCAGTGATGAAGTTGTGAAAAAAATGCTGACCGGGTTTGACTCGACCTTTCTATGGCAATGACGGCCCACGAAAATGAGCCGTTGATCGGGAAAAAGCGCTTTCTCCCAGGCGAAGTGCCACTTTTTCGACATCATTACACTCACACACCTACGAGCTATCACTTTAGAAGGATGGGGGTGCCAAAAAAATGCCGCTGATGTTCACGCCAGAACAGCAACTCAGGACCTGCGCCCTGCTCGTGATGTGCCCGCGCGTGGGCGAATTGTTCGCGCTGATGAACCAAGCGCTGGTGCAGCCAATGCCGCACTGCTCGGGCTGGGAACTGTCGGAGACGCTGTTGGCGCGGATCGAGGACATGGTAGACAACAAACCCCAGGCCATGGCCTTTTTTGCCTATCAACTGCAGGCCTGGAGCAAGGAGGGCTACTTGCCAGCGCAGGACATCACCGCGCTGTACATGATGGGTAAGGCCTTGCATGACCCTACCGGGGAGAAGCTTGAGCTGGCACCGTCGACCCGAAGCGCACTGGAGCGCTTGATCAGCATGGCCCAGCGCTAGCTCAAGCCCCGCCGCGGTCAGGCAGGGGCCGGGTGGTGTTCAATGCCCGCCTTTCATGCGCCGCGCTACACAGTAGATCAGCAGCCCGGCCACAGCGGTAGCGGCTCCGATGTAGCCTGTGCTGGTCCAGCCCAGGCCTGCACTGATGGCCATACCGCCAAACCAAGGGCCCAAGGCATTGGCCAGGTTGAAGGCGGCATGGTTGGAGGCGGCAGCCAGGCTTGGCGCTTCATGGGCAATATCCATCAGGCGAATCTGCAGCGGTGCGGCCAGGGCGATCATGGTGCCCACCAGGCCGATGCCCAGTAGCACCGACCACAAGGCTTGGGCTGCGAAGCTGAACACCAGCAGCACAGCAGCCGACCACACCAGCACAATGCCTACGGCGCGGAATTGCAGGCGGTCGAACAGCTTGCCGCCGGCAATGTTGCCGATGATGCCCCCTGCACCGAACGCTGCCAGGCCGAAGGGTATCCACTCTGGCCCCACTTGGGTGACCTGAAGCATGGTCGGTGCCAGATAGCTGAACACACAGAACATGCCGGCAAAGCCGATCGCTGCGATGCCCAGTGCCATCCAAACCTGGGGCAGGGTGAACGCTTTGAGCTCTTTGCGCGGGTCGCTGCGCGGCTCATCGTGAGGTTGCGGCACATAGCGCCAAACCAAGCCGATGGTGCACAAGGCGATGGCGCCAACCAGCACGAACGCCGAGCGCCATCCGAAAAACTGGCCGAGGAAGGTCGCGACCGGGTTGCCCAGCAGCATTGCCAAGGTCAGGCCCATCATCACCCGGGCGACTGCCCCAGCGCGTTGGTCGCTCGCCACCATGCTTGCCGCTACCACCGCAGCGATGCCGAAATAAGCGCCATGGGGCAGGCCGCTGATGAAGCGAAAGGCAACCATGCTAGTGAACGATGGAGCAAAGGCCGTGGCCAGGTTGCCGATGGCATACAGCGCCATCAGCAACAACAGCATGTGCTTGCGCAGCAGCTTGGCGCCGAGAATCGCCAAGGTCGGGGCGCCGACCACCACACCCAAGGCATAAGCACTGATGGCATGGCCGACTTGTGGCTCGGTCAGATGCAGGTTGCTGGCGATGTCAGGCATCAGCCCCATAATGGCAAATTCGCCCGTGCCGATGGCGAAGCTGCCCAGCGCCATCGCAGCCTCCATCTTGGCGACGGCGCCCTTGGAAGCGGCCAGCGGCGGTAGTTCCTGAACAGACATTGCGGTCCCTTAATGAAACATACTGAAACGTTTAATCAGGGATTGTAACATTCAAGGAAATTCAGGTCGCTGGCGATGGCGCGAGCGGTTATTCCGCCATCTGCAAGTCTGGCAGCTTGACCGTGAAAGCCTTGGTCAGGCCCAGCAGGCAAAGCAAGCCCACACCCATCCAGCACAGCCCGATGGTGAAGGACATGCTCGACAAGCTGGTCCACAACCAGATCGTGCTGAGAAACCCAAGTGCCGGGATGGCGCCGTACCACAGGTAATTGCGCATGCCGCGCAATTTCTGGTCGATCAGGTAGTGCTTGAGTACAGCAAGGTTCACTGCCGAAAACGCGAACAGGGCGCCAAAACTGATCATGTTGGCCACAGTATCCAGGGTGATGAACAGCGCTATCAGCGAGAGCACACTGACCAGCATGATCGCCGTTGCCGGCACGCGCTTTTTGCTGACCAATCGGCCAAACACCCGTGGCAGCGCGCCATCGCGGCCCATGGCGAACAACACTCGGGACACGCTGGCCTGTGACACCATGGCCGATGCGAAACAGCCCGCCACGTAGGTTGCGGTGAACGCGGTAACCAGCATTTCCCCACCCACACGGCGCATCACATCCACCGAGGCCGAGTCCGGGTCGGCGAAGTTTGCCCAGTCGGGGAACACCATCTGGGCGAAGTACGACACCACGAGAAACAGCAAACCGCCAATCAGCGACACAGCCATGATCGCCTGGGGGATACGCCTTGTCGGGTCAGTGGTTTCCTCGGCCATGGTCGACACGGCATCGAAGCCTAGGAACGACAGGCACAGCACCGCCGCCCCGGTCATGATCAACGGCACGCTGAAACCGTCGTGGTGAAACGGCGCCAGCAGTGAAACTGGCGCCGCCTGGTCGTCGAGCTGACGGATCGACAGCGCGACGAACACCACGATAAACACCAATTGCGCCACGACCAGGATCCAGTTGACCCGAGTGATGGACTCGATGCCGATCAGGTTGAGAAAGGTCACCAGCGCTATGGAACCTGCCACCCAAACCCAGGCATGAATTGCAGGGAAATACTCAGACATGTAAATGCCGATCAACAGGTAACTGAGCAAGGGTAGGAAGATGTAGTCCAGCAGCAAAGTCCAGCCAGCGATGAAGCCGAAGTGGCTACCGAATGCCTTGCGGGTGTAGGTGTAAACAGACCCGGAGTAAGGGTGCGCCTGGACCATGCGGCCATAGCTGTAGGCGGTCAAGAGCATGGCGGCGAGGGTCATAACGTAGGCGATGGGCAGGTGCCCTTTGGTCATCTGGGTGACCAACCCATAGGTCGTGAAGACCGCAAGGGGGACCATGTAGGCCAGACCGAACAGCACCAGCGCGGTCATGCCCATGGATTTTCTGAAGCGGCTTGCAACTGGGTTGGAGCAAGGGTGCTGGTGCTGGGCTGTAGTTGTTGTTGTATGCATGGCTGACTCCTGAAAGGGATGCAGGAAGCTGCAGTAAGCGAGCGCGCTCGCTACGGCGGAACACGTTGGCTCAGAGGGGGTGCATGGGGTGGGTCGGCTGGAATGCTCCCACACTCGCCAAGGCCTCGAAATCACCCTTTCGGGGGAGCAGCCTGCGCCCCCGGCGCGCTACGTGGCGCCTGGGGTTGATGAGTATTTTCCTAGGCAAGTGGCAGCAAAAAGCTGGTTTCGCCAGACCTGCGGCCAGGCCAAGAATGTTCGCGAGACCCATAACAATTAGACCGCAGGGACGGTCGTCAGGAGTGTGTATGTTCGATTTGGGATACTGGCAACAGCGCGCTGCGGGCCTGAGCCTGCGGGACAAGGCTCTGATCGATGGGCGCCAGGTCGGTGCGGCCAGCGGTGCCACCTTCGATGCGATCAACCCTGCCACTGAGCAGGTACTGGCTCGTGTGGCTGGGTGTGAACAGGCCGAAGTCGACATGGCCGTCCAAGCGGCGCGCAAGGCGTTCGAGCAGGGGCCGTGGCCACGCATGGCGCCCGCCGAGCGCAAGAAAGTGCTGCTGCGCCTGGCCGAGCTGATCATGGCTCATCGTGAAGAGCTGGCGCTGTTGGACTCGCTGAACATGGGCAAGCCGGTCATGGATGCCTACAACATCGATGTGCCGGGCTCGGCCCACGTCTTTGCCTGGTATGGCGAGGCGCTCGACAAACTCTACGATCAGGTTGCGCCCACCGCTGCCAATGCCTTGGCCACCATTACCCGTGAAGCCTTGGGTGTGGTCGCTGCCGTAGTACCGTGGAACTTCCCGCTCGATATGGCCGCGTGGAAGCTGGCCCCAGCGTTGGCTGCAGGCAATAGCGTCGTACTCAAGCCGGCAGAGCAGTCGCCGTTTTCTGCGTTGCGCCTGGGCGAGCTGGCACTTGAGGCAGGCTTGCCGGAGGGTGTGCTCAACGTGGTCCCGGGGCTTGGCGAAACGGCAGGCCGCGCGCTGGGGTTGCACGCTGACGTGGATTGCCTGGTATTCACCGGCTCCACTCAGGTGGGCAAATACTTCATGCAGTACTCGGCGCAGTCCAACCTTAAGCAAGTGTGGCTGGAATGCGGCGGCAAGAGCCCGAATCTGGTATTCGCCGACTGCCAAGATCTGGACCTGGCCGCCGAAAAGGCAGCTTTTGGTATTTTCTTCAACCAAGGCGAAGTGTGCTCGGCCAATTCGCGGTTGTATGTACAGCGGGCGATCCATGACGAGTTCATCGAGTTGCTCCAGGCCAAGGCCCGCCAGTGGCTGCCAGGCAATCCGCTGGATCCGGCAAGCCGCGCAGGCGCTATTGTCGATGCCGAGCAGGCCAGCCGTATCGCCAGCGCCATCGGCTTGGCCAGCGAGCAGGGGGCGCGCCTGGTGTGTGGTGGGCAGCGCCTGACCATCGGCGCTTCCAACAACTTCATCGAGCCGACCATTTTCGCCGATGTGGACCAACGCATGAGTTTGGCCAGGGAAGAGGTCTTCGGCCCTGTGCTTGCGGTGAGCGCGTTTGATAGCGAAGAACAGGCCATTGGCCTTGCCAATGACAGCATCTACGGCCTGGCGGCCTCGGTATGGAGCGATGACCTGAACCGCGCGCACCGGGTTGCGCGGGCGCTGAAGGCTGGCACGGTATCGGTCAACACCGTGGATGCCCTGGATGTGACGGTGCCCTTCGGCGGTGGCAAACAGTCCGGTTTCGGCCGCGACCTTTCGTTGCACTCGTTCGACAAGTATTCGCAGTTGAAGACTACCTGGTACCAACTGCGTGGCTGAGCCTTTTAGCGCCTGTGAGATCGAGCGCCGCCCAAGAGCTCAAGCCGAGCCCCTAGGCTTGAGTGAACAGCATTATCATGTACCGGCGGGGACGCTTGCTGCATCATGTCGCCCGCCCCCCCATTCAACCAGGAGACCGCAATGATTCAGCTCGGCGAACACCTGCCCGATTCCACGCTGTACGCATACAGCAATGGTGATGGCGCCTGCCCGATCGGCCCAGATGCCTTTTCGGTACGCGAACGCTGCAAGAACAAAAGTGTGGTGATTTTTGGTTTACCCGGCGCCTTCACCCCCACGTGCTCCGAGCGACATGTGCCAGGTTACGTAGCGCAGGCACAGGCACTGTTCGCAGCTGGCGTTGACGAGATTCTGTGTGTGTCGGTCAACGATGCATTCGTCATGAATGCCTGGGGCAACAGCCTGCAGGTGGGCGATGCGGTGCAGATGATCGGCGACGGCAACGGCGAATTCAGCGCTGCGCTAGGGCTGATCCAGGATCTCTCGGCGCGGGGGATGGGGCGCCGTTCACTGCGCTATGCGCTGTGGGTGGTCGACGGTGTGGTCAAACATATTGCAGTGGAGGCGCCCGGCAAGTTCGAGGTCAGCGACGCGGCCAGTACACTGGCTGCGATACGCTGACGGTCTGGGGCGCCTGCCTGCTGCCGGTCATGGAGCAAGCAGTTCTTGCAGGCTGGCCAGAATGGTATTGGCATCGTAGGGCTTGCGGATCACTTTCACGTGTTGCAGGTGCTGGGCAATGCTGGCGCCGTCGCCATAGCCGGTGGCGAACACGAACGGCACACCTCTTCGCGCCAGTTCATCTGCAACATTGACCGAAGTCCCAGTGCCCAGATTGATGTCCAGTATCGCTACATCGGGTGTTCGGCTGGCCAGCACCTTCATGGCTTCGCTCTCTGAGCCTGCGGTGATGACATCGGTGACCTGGGCGTCGTTGAGTATCTGCTCCAAGCCCACGGCAATCACCAACTGATCTTCCAGGATGAGTACACAGGCATCGTTGTACGCGGCCAGCACGTTGCTCTGTTGCGCTAACTGCGTGACAGGGCAGGGGCTCTCGGGGTCTGTGCTCAATGACAGGTGCCGGGACGGGATCTTGAAAAAGCCCTGCAGCCCTTCAGGCAGGTATTCGACTCTGCTGGTGCCACCTAGGTCGAATGGGATGCTGCGGTCGATCAGCACTGTGCCAAAGCCTGTGCGCCTGGGCGCAAGAACCGTTGGCCCATGGTATTCACGCCAAGTGATGTCGCAGGCCTGACCGGCGTCGAGTTCCCACGTGACACTGAGCTTGCCACCGGCTCTGGACAGTGCTCCGTACTTGGCCGCATTGGTGGCGAGCTCGTGCAGCACCAAGGCCATGACCGAATACGCCCGCGCATCGAGAATCACGTTGGGCCCATTGAGCTCAATCGCGCCGGCTGACGTGCGGTACGGCGATAACTCGGCGTCGAGCAAGGTTGCCAGGCGCCCCCCACCATCACCGCGCACGACCTGGTCGTGGGCCAGGGAAAGTGCGTGGATGCGGCCTTTGAGGTTTGCCACATAGTCCTTGATGCTCTGCTGCTCGGACACGGGGTGAGCAACCAGCGCACCGATCAGTGACAGAATGTTCTTGACCCGATGGTTGAGCTCTTCATTGAGCATGCGCTGGCGGATATCAGCCTTCGAGCGCTCATTGGCGAGCAGTTCAGTGTTGTGCAGCACCACTTCGACGATCGCTTTGCGAATTGCCTCGCCAAATTGCCGATCCTGTTCGCTCCAGGGCACCGACTGCTGATGCACGGTTTCTTTCCAGATCGCGAAGCTCTTGCGTGGCGTCAAGCGGTCGCCAAGTGCACCTGTCTCGTACGTTTTGTTCGGGTCGCCGGCCCAATCCAAGGTTTCCACGACCTCCTTGCGAAACAGCATGAGGTAGTCCCTTGGCGTTTGCGACATCGGGATAATCAGCACACCGGAGGCTTGCGTGGCGTATTGTTGGGCTGCAGGGTGCGTCATCGAAAGCCGGTTGGATGCCCAGGTCTTGCCCGCGGCAATGCTCTGTGCAAGGGCCAGCAGGTCGGCGATGGCAGCGTGGGGCGGCGTCAGCCCGTTCGACACCCAGCGCCCTTGGATCGACATGCCGATGCCGTCGCAGGGTATCAGCGACTGGAATTGACCGAGCCGCGACTGGAAGAACGTCTCGATGTTCGCAGTACGGTTGGCATCGCTGAGCAACGCATCCAGCGCCTTGTGGACGTTGACCGCCGCGCTCAGGTGCTCACGGGTACGCAGCGTCTGTATGTGCAGCGAGAAGAACTCACCGAACATTTCGGCCGCTACCCGTTGCCCCATGCTCAGCGAACGGGGTGAGTAATGGTGGCAGGCGATCAGCCCCCATAGTGCGCCATCGACGATCACCGAAATCGACATGGATGCGCCGACGCCCATGTTGGTCAGGTATTCACAGTGCACCGGTGACACGCTCCGCAAGTGAGCGTAGGAAAGGTCTAAGGGTTCGCCGGATGGATCCAACACCGGGTCGATCGCAACGCGCTGGTAGGCGACGTCGGAAATGACCCGGATCGGGTTGCGCAGGTAAAGGGCGCGGGCCTGTTGGGGAATATCGGACCCGGGGAAGTACTGGCCGAGGAAGCTTTCCAGGTCGCCGCGCTTGGCTTCGGCCACAACCTTGCCGGCACCGTCACTTCCCAGCTGGTAAATCATCACCCGGTCATAACCGAGCACCGCACGCACGAACCGGGCGGCATCTCGGAACAGTTTCAGTGGCTGGTCAACCTCACGCAATTGAGCAATGAGCGTACGTGCCATTTCGATGGGCTCGGCGATGCCGGCGCCAGCGGGCTCGAACTCGATGATTGCGCTGCCCTTGAATAAATGGGTCGAGACATCGAACGTGCGGCCCGACGGCAGCACCACGCTGAAGGTCTGCGAGGGGCGTGCGCCCTCACGGGTGCGGGCGAGCGAATTACGCAGGGTGTGTGCCACCTCGTGGCCGAGCAGGGCGCTCAGTTGCTGACCATTGATTGCACAGGTCAAGCCGAGCATTGTCGGCAGATTTACCGAATGGCGCAGTACCACGGTCGCTGAGGCATCGCAGGCCAGCAAACAGCCGTGGGGCTGAATGCTGCCAGGGATTTGGATTGGCTCTCGATCACAGTTAGTCAGATTGATCTGGGGGTCGAAGGGCATCGGTCCTGTGCCGTTAGGTGAGGTGAGTATTTCACCTACAGTACAGCATCGCTTCGCTCAAACGCCGCGTAAAAATTCAAAAAAAGCTGGAAAACACTGAAGGAGTACAAATGTGCTCTTGGCCTTGCGGCTGCTCAAATGCAATACCTTGAGTGTTTCGATGCATCATACTCACCCTCTCTTCAGCAACTAACCAAACCTTGCCAAACATGCCCCGTCCTTTATTCATTGCGCTGGATGGCCCCAAGGGCACCGGCAAAACTACGTTGCTGGAGGCGGTCACCCAGGCATTGAGGGCCGCCAACCACAAGGTGGTCAGGCTGTGCGAAAAGAAAAGCGACCCCTTCAGGGGGCCGACCATGACGTTGGTGAATCAGTTGGCCAGAAACCACAGCCAGGCCCTGGAGTTGCAGGTATGCGAGCGCCTGGCCGAGAGTCGCGCGTGGATTACCAGGAATGTGTTGCCCAAGCAGCCTGGCGACAGCATCATTCTCATCGACCGTTGGTACCCCTCCGATGCCGCTTTTCGCCGGTCGGTGCCCTTTTCGCAAATACTGCGAATGAACCGCGAACGCAATGTGCAAGTGCCGGACTTGCACGTTGGCGTGGTCACTTCGCCCGATACCTCGTGGGCGAGGGCTGCGGCACGCAACCGCGGGTTGGGCAGTACAGTGATGTACAGGCTGCAAGAGCAGGTCGCCTGTACCGAAGCCTTCGAGCGGGCGGTTGCGGATCAGGGCTGGATGCTATGCCGCAACGAGGGCACCATCGCCGAGGCCACGCGCCAAGTGGTCACAGCGATCGAGGATGTCATCGAGGCATCCCTCGGTCGTTATCCCTGATCAAAATCCCTCAAGAACGATTTTACCTTTGGCCTTGCCGCTCTCGATGAGCGCATGAGCCCGCTTGAGATTAGCGGCGTTGATGGTACCGAAGTGTTCGCCCATGGTGGTCTTGAGTACCCCTTCATCGACCAGTTGCGAAACGCGCTGCAGCAGATGGTGCTGGTTGACCATGTCTTGGGTCTGGTAGAGCGAGCGCGTGAACATCAGCTCCCAGTGCAAGGACAGCGATTTGCGCTTGAGCGGCACCACATCGAGCTGTGCGGGATCGTCGATCAATGCGAGCTTGCCCTGAGGCCGGAGCACCTCGACCAATTGAGCCAGGTAGGTGTCGGTGTGCGTCAGGCTGATTACATAATCAACTGGATCGAGTTCCAGCGCTGCTAACTGCGGTTGCAGCGCTTGCGAATGATCGACCACATGATGCGCGCCCAGCGCCTTGACCCATTGTTGCGTCTGCGGCCGGGATGCGCTGGCAATCACTGTCAGTTGCGTAAGCTTGCTGGCAAGTTGAATCAATATCGAGCCAACACCCCCACCAGCACCAATGACCAGAAGACGTTTGCCCTGGCCGCCGTCAGCTTCAATGCCCAAACGGTCGAACAACAGTTCCCAGGCTGTGATGGAGGTCAGGGGCAGGGCGGCGGCGCTAGCGTTATCCAGGGTACGGGGCTTACGGCCCACAATGCGTTCGTCTACCAGGTGATACTCACTGTACGTGCCAGGCCGGTCGATGGCACCGGCATAGAACACTTCATCGCCCGGCTGAAACAATGTCACTTCGGCGCCTATTTCGCGTACCACCCCAACCGCGTCCCAGCCAAGCACTTGGGGTTGGTCTGCGCCCCGGCTTGCACGGATTTTGGTATCTACCGGGTTGACGGCAATCGCCTTGATTTCCACCAGCAGATCGTGGGCCCCAGGCTTGGGTACGGGTAACTCGGCGTCGTACAGCGACTGTGGGTCTTCAATGGGTAAACCGGGTTGGGTGTAGACGATGGCCTTCATGGGCTGGACCTCTTGATGGATAGCGAACAAGCCTATTCGTTTGAATTGGCTGAAAAAACCGCTCGAACGCAGTAATACTTTCACACTTATAGTGAAAATTCGGCTGTCATCCTCACGGCTTCAGACTGATGAGACAAAGCCCGCCTGTGCTGAGCTTCATCATCACTTCACCTTGACCTCTTCGGTTTATTCGACCCCCCAGTTGCGAAGGGCTCTTGTCGGATCGGGGGTAAGATCAGCTATTGCGATTTTTTCTGCTTCAGCTAACTTGTACAGATTCCTGTACAAGAATGAGTGTTTGTACATGTTTTATAAGTGGCCATTGACACTGTATTACGATGGCGCCTGCCCTTTGTGCGCAAGGGAGATTGCCTTTCTACGCAAACGGTCCACTGAGGCGAGGCTGTGCTTGGTGGACATCCGCAGCCCCGATTTCGACCCAACGCCTCTGGGTTTGACGGTGGCGCAATTAACCTCGTGCTTGCATGCAAGGTTCGCCAGCGGGCAGTGGGTCACGGGCCTGGATGCCACGCTCTGGGCATGGCGCGCAGCAAACGCAGCCGTATGGGTCGCGCCATTGGCATGGCGACCATTACGTCCCTTGCTCGAAGTTTGTTACCGGTTGTTCTGCCGTTTGCGTCCGAGCTTGCACTGGCTACCGCACCCCGACGGTGCAAGCCGATGCAACAGCGGAGCATCCAAATGTGACACGCGTTAACCGTGTACGATTTTTCAGTACCCTGCATCGGTTTTGCCGCAACTAGAGAGGTGCCCATGAGCGAACTTTCTTCACCCCTACCGCCAGGTCGATTTACCGTGCTGGGCTACGGTGGGCTGCTACCGTTCATTGCTTTGACGGTACTGATCATAAGCAAGGCTTCGTTCGAGGCCTTGGCAGCAGTAGCAATCGTGAGCTATGGCGCTGTAATACTAAGCTTCATCGGCGCCCTTCACTGGGGGTTTGCCATGCTGCTCCCAGGCCTGGAGGCCAAGGAGCGTCAAAACCGGTTGCTGTGGAGTGTAATCCCGGCATTGCTCGGTTGGGCCTGCACACTGATGCCTGCGGCGCTGGCTTGTTTTGCTCTGGCCTGCGGGTTCGTGGCTCATCTTTGGCAAGATCGCAGCCTGCCGCAGAATCTACCCGCCTGGTACCGGCCAATGCGCCTGCGTTTGACGGCGGTGGCAGCCCTGTGTCTGTCACTGTCCGCGCTTGCACTCACGTACTCCTGACAGACGTGTACAAGGCTGCCCCCACTCACTCTGCGAGTGATGCCTGCATCTGTCGATCGCTCTCGCGAACGGCATTACTGCGATAGATAAGCACCAGAGCGATGGCAAGCAGCACCAAGGCAGCAAGCCGGTTGGTGCCAAGTGGAATGACCGGATTGCCAAACCAACCAAAGTGATCGATCAGCAAACTCATCAGCAGTTGGCCACTGATGACCGATACCGTTGCCACCGCAGTACCCACACGGGGGATAGCAAAGACGATAGCCAGCATGTAGATCACCCCGAAAAACGCGCCAGTGACCTGCCAACGCGCAACGGTGAACAAATTCCAGGCGTGTGGCGGTTCCAGAAAGAATGCCAGCAAGAAACTAACCATGGTGCCCATGACAAAGGTCAACCAGGCACTTTCCAGCACCCCGACATCTGCGCCAAGGCGACCATTGACAGCCGATTGCGCGCAGAGCACGGCACCACCGAGTACAACAACCAACAGCATCACAACAACCATTACGGTTCTCCTCAGTGAATGAGCCACAGCGCGGCAAGGATGGCGACCAAGGCGCCTACCCGATATCGGTCGACATGGCGCTTGGCGCTACCGAGCAAACCCCAATGGTCGATGATCAGGCTCGAGCCAAGTTGACCGAACAGAATCCCCACCATGGTCAACCCAACACCAATGTGAGGGGTGGCGATGGTCAATGCGCCGACGTATATCGGCCCTAGTACGCCGCCACTGAGCATCCAGCGCGGCTGTGCGAACAATGTGCTCAAGCGCGGGCGGCCAAAAATCAGCCCGAAAGTCAGCAGTAGTGAGCCAATCGCAAAGATCCCCAACGTGGCCCAAAGGTGACCGACCTGCGAACCTAATGGGCCCAGCAGGCCGGCCTCGACTGAGAGCCCCATGCCTGCCAGAACAACTAACGGAATGATCCAAAAGCGCATTATCAAAGCCATCTCGTGGGTAGAATTGGCAGATGATATTTTCTTGCTGTAAGTGCCACAATTGAGCCGTATAGCAAGACATAATTGCGATTCCAGCAATGCTATAGAGGCGATCGACCCGTATGCACCTCAAAGCCCATCGGTACTTCGCCATGGTGGCTGCAACAGGCAGTTTTGCGGCCACCGCGCGGCACTTTCAGGTACCCGCATCGTCCGTTTCACGATTCATAGCTGCCCTTGAAAAAGAACTCGGGCAACAACTGCTGTACCGCAATACCCGTGCGGTCAGCCTCACCGATGCCGGCGAGCGGTATTTTCTGCAAGTTCGCGAAGTGTTGGAGTTACTGGACGCAGCCAACGAAGATGCTGCAGGGAAGGGGGGTGACATTCGCGGGCTGGTTAAACTCAATGCCCCGGTGGCGCTGGGGCGGCTGCATCTAGCCCATTTGGTCGAAAGGCTACATGCACAATACCCCGAGCTGATTGTCGAACTGATGCTTTCGGACCTGTACATCGACCCGGTTCTGGAGGGTGTCGATATCACCATCAGGGTCGGGCATCTGGAGAACTCGGCACTCATAGGCCGCAAAATCTGCGATCAGCGCTACGTGCTGTGTGCAAGTGCAGCGTATCTTGCCAAGCACGGCGCGCCTCACACCCCGCAAGAGCTGAGAGCCCACAGCTGCCTGGTATACAAAGGGCAGGCAGGGATGCAGCGCTGGCACTTCAGACGACAACCCGATCACCAGCTTGAGGTGATCGATGTGCAAGGCCCCCTGCGCAGCAATAATGCTGATGCGCTCGTCGAGGCTGCACTCGGTGGAATGGGCATCGTGTTATTTCCGACGTGGTTATTCAGCAGAGCGTACTTCAGCGAAGGGCGCTTGGTGCAATTGCTGCCTGAGTGGACGGGCTCCATCGAGCCGGTGACGAGCCAGATTCATCTGATTTCACCTGAAAACCGACTTCGTTCGAAAAAAGTCAGAGCCGTATCGCAGTTCTTGCTCGATGCCATAGGGTCGCCGCCCTACTGGGATGACATTACGGTATAGGCCAGCGGCCACTACGCTGATTGGACGCGTGCTGATCTGACGGGCTGCGTGCATGACTCAGCAGCCCGATGACCAGCTCGATCCTCAATCGCTTATCGACGCGCTTTTGAAGGGATTGCCTTTTGCCTGCAAGTAGAGCCTGCCCATCGCCTTGGAGGCGAAGTCGGTGATGTGGCCAATGTCTCGGTAGATCGGCAGGCCATCGATCAACAGCTTGCACTGGCCATCTGTGCATTGAACATCCTTGGGGTCAATTACCAGCAAGTTCGGGTGTGCTTGTTTGGCGTCCATGAACAGTTGCGCAAGCCAAGGGTTTTCTTCAGGTTGCGCAACGCTGGTGGCGCAGTGTTGTTCCTTGATCGTACTTCTGAGTTTGATCGTGCGGTACAGGCAATCATTGGCGCCTTCGGGCATGACGATATTGCTCTTGAGTAGCACGGGCGTGGCGCCGGACTGCGCGATGATTTCCAGGCTCTTGAGCAAAGCGGCCTTCATCCGTTCGCGCGAGAGGGCCTCAGAGCGCGGATCGTCAATCGACCACACCACCGCGCTGCTGTCGGCATATGTGTCCCACGTCAGGCCGATAATCACGTAGTCATAGTGGTTTTGAGCAATCTGCTGGTGATAAGCGGTCGCAGCCGCGTTGCATTTCTTGTAAAGCGCATGCTTGTATTTCCACCAGTCATAGAGATAGACATCGGGCAGGGCCAGGCAGCCTGGGTAACCTTGAGCGGTGACGGAGATGCCGGCGTCCTTGCTGAGCGTGTCCACCAAGCCCCAGAAATGGTTGGAATAAGAGTCGCCCATCAGCAGCGCGCGCTTGCCGGCACCTGGCAGGCCCAGTACACAACTGCTGTCGGAGCCGTCGGTAGCGCCGCCCAGGCAAGGTTCGCGCTGGGGGATTTCACTTGCCTTGAGGCGCGGCAGGATGTCCGTCGCAGCGCTGCCAAAACGCTTTATCCACCCATCGGCGCGGTCGCCTGCCGAGTGCAGCGCTGAGAACGCAATGGCAGGGATGACGAGCAGAAGGATCAGAGTCTTGCCAAACCCTAGGCGTACCCGGCGTAACGGTTTTTCGATCAGGTAATAGGAGGCGATACCTAATGCGAGCGATGCGCTGAAGTAGCCGGCGAGCACCGCCGGGGTCTTTTCCAAGCCCAGGTAGGTGATGATCGCGATCACTGGCCAATGCCATAAGTACAACGAGTACGAAATGGTCCCGACGAACACCAACGCAGGCCAGCTCAACAAGTTGGAGCTGATGCCGCTTTGGCCAACCTGCGCACAGACCAAAAGCGCTGTCGCCACGCAGATCACGATGGCGTAGATGCCTGGGTAAGCTGTCGTCGGTATGGACTGGGTGGCGGCGTAGATCACTACGCCCAACGCTAGCAGGCCAAGGGCCGACGCGCTGAAGCGGCTGAGCCGTTGCCGGTCGTTGGCGAACACCGCGGCGCATGAGCCGATCAGCAGCTCAAAAATGCGCGCCAGGAACGCGTAGTAGCTTTTGTCGGGCGTGGCCTTGGCGATCAACAAGGCCATGGCGATCGAGCTGATGGTGAGTATCACGACCGCGATCTTCAATCGGTGCGGCGCCAGATAACGCGTCAGCGCCATCAGCCCGAGCGGCAGCACGATGTACCACTGCCATTCCACCGCCAGCGACCAGGTGTGCAGCAAGGGTAGCGTGGCCGCTTCTGGGGTGGCATAACCGTCGGTAGCTTTCGAGAAGAATTGGTTGGACAGCAGCAGGCTGGTGTACTTCTCGCTTTTCAGAAAGTCGACAAAGTCCTTGGGCAGGTATAGCAGGCTGGCGACGCCGAGGGTGACGATCAAAAGCGTCAATATGGCCGGCTGCAGCCGCCATAAGCGTCTGACGTAGAACTGCTTGAGGCTGAATTCACCCCGGCTTGCCGCGTTGAGGATGATCGTTGTGGTGAGATACCCCGAGATCACGAAGAAAATGTCGACGCCGATGAACCCGGAGGGGAACAGGGACAGGCCACCGTGATAAATCAGCACGAGCAACACAGCGACGCCGCGCAGCCCGTCGATATCCGCGCGGTAAGACGTTGGCTGCCGGGCGGATTTGACCGTGTCTGGATTGGCGTGGGGTTTATCAGCCTGTTCGCCCGAGGGGGCCGGGGCTTTGAGTATCAGATTCTGATCGGTCGACACGGTGCCACATCCTATTGCATTGAGGGCTCTTTGACGCGGCAGCGCACGCGAACAAAAGGTTGCGAGTCTAGCAAATGTGCATTACGAAGCGTCATCGATTCTCTTGGCGTCATCCAGGACAGTCTTACGTCAGTTTTTCGATATATTGGGTTCAGGCAATGGAGGAGGTAAATGAAGCGATTCAGCGGGTAGGCGCCCTGAAGTTCATCGCAAGCACGGCGTGACGGCAGATGGGCAGCGTCAGTGCATCGCCATCGGCTAGGTACTGCTCAAGAATGCGCTGATTCTGTTGATTGACGAGGCCACTTCAAGCCTCGACTCGATACCCGAGCGCTTCATCCAGTGCAACTGGACGAAATCATGCAAGACAAGACCGTCGTGGTTGTTGCGCATGGTCTTTCGACCGGCGCTCATCTGGACCGCATTCTGGTGTTCGACGAGGGGGCCGGTGTTGGAAGATAACCGGCATGACCATTTGCTGAGCCAGGGAAGTTGCTATGCGCAACTGTGGAGTCAGCAAGTTAACGATGAAGTGGGTCCAGGCGGTGTGAGTGAAGGCTCTGCGAGCACCGTTGGTGGCGCTCGCGTGATGGTCAGACAGACAGGTGCAGCACTCGCTCACCGGGTTGCGCCTGGGCGGGGCGACGTCTATTAACCTTCAACTCGCCCAAGTTGATCAGCAGCGTGCGGGTGACATTACGGCTCAGGCCCAACAGCTCAGCGGTGTGCACCTGATTGTGATGGCAGAAACGGTACGCTGCGCCCAGCAATGTGCGCTGGACCTGCTCGTGCAGGTTTTCCAGCTGTCATGGGCCGATCGCATTCAGTGCTAAATTGTTCAAACGCGAGACCGCCTGACCTTATCGTTGGTCTTTCTGGGACGCTCAGGCAGCACTGCGGCTTGCAGCTGCTGCCCGGCGGGGTGGTCGAACGCCAGATCACCTTTCACCACGCGGTCCTCGACGATGCGTCCTGCGTCCAGCACGACCACCCGCTGGCAGAAGTAACGCACCAGGCTCAGGTCATGTGTGATCAGCATGAACGCGGTGCCGTTGTCGCGGCGCAGTGCGTCAAGGCGTTGCAGCAGTTGCAGTTGCAGGGCCCGATCCAGGTTCGACAGTGCCTCGTCGAGTACCACCAGTTTTGGCGAGATCGCCAGTGCGCGGGCAATGTTGGCCCGCTGTAGCTGACCACCGCTGAGCTGCTGCGGCAGGCGTTCGGCATGCTCGGCGCCAAGCCCCATCTGCTCCAGCAACTCAACGCAACGAGCGTGGCGGGCTGCCTCATTCAAGTCGCTCAAATGACGCAGGGGCTCGGTGATGCTCCAGCCGATGCTACGTTGCGGGTTAAAGGCGCCCGGCGCGTCCTGGAACACCAGCTGCACGGTACGCTGGAAGGCCCGTGCCTGTTCGCCGCGCAATTGGCTGACGGGCTGGCCGGCGAAAGTCACCTGGCCCTGGCTTGGGGTTTCCAACCCAAGCAGCAGGCGGGCGAGGGTGCTTTTGCCATTGCCGCTGCTGCCCAGCAAACCGAGCGATTCGCCTGGTTGCAGCTGCAGGTCGATGCCGTCTAGTACTTGGAGCCAGCCGCGTTTGTGCAGCAGGCCGCCGGTGCGGTAGCGATGGCTCAGGTTGTGGGCGTGCAGCAGGCTCATAGGTGGCTCCCACAGAGGGTCTGGTGGGCGTCGAGAAGCGTTCGAGCGGTGGCGCTGGCCGGGTGCTCGAACAGCACGTGCACGGGCTGGCGTTCAACGATGCGGCCAGCGTCCATCACGGCTACCTGATCGGCGCAGCGGGCGACCACGCCCATGTCGTGGGTGACCAGCAGCACGCCCAGGCCATGCCGTTCGACCAGCTGCATCAGCACGTCGAGAAAACGTGCCTGGCTCAGGGCGTCAAGGTCGCTGGTGGGCTCGTCGGCCAACAGGAAAGGGGTTTCGGCCATCAGCGCCAGCGCGATCATCATGCGTTGCAGCATGCCGCCACTGAGTTGAAAGGCGAACGATTGCAGGACCCGTGCATGATCTGCCAGGCCCACGGCGCTCAGGCACTCTGCCATGCGCTCGCGGGCAGCGGCGCCGGTGGTGCCGCGCAGGCGTAGCGTCTCCCGCCCGTGGCTGGCCATGTCGCGTACTGGGTTGAAGGCGCTGCGCGGGTTTTGCAGCACCAGGCTGGCCAGGCGGCCGCGTGCCTGGGCGGCGCTCACGGGCTGGCCGTCGAGCAGCAACTGGCCCCGCGTGCGCACTACGCCGGCCGGCAACAGGTCGAGCATGCCCAGGCAGCTGAGCGACTTGCCCGAACCACTCGCCCCGACCAGGGCACAGACTTCGCCGCGGCGCAGTTGCAGGTCGACGCCATGCACCAGCCGTCCGGCTTGAGCCTCGATACGCAGGTCACGCACTTCAAGGGTCGATGGGGTCATCTAGTGGAGCTCCCGGGTCGGGTCGAGGCGGTCGCGCAGGGCATCGCCCAGCAGGTTGAAGGCCATCACCGAGAAGAAGATCATCAGCCCCGGTAACAGCAGCAGTTGTGGGTGGGTCCAGATGAATTCCTTGGCATCGTTGATCATCACGCCCCATTCGGCTGTCGGTGGTGTCACCCCCAGGCCCAGGAAGGACAAGCCCGAGACGTGCAGCATCATGTGCCCGATGTCCATGGTTGCCAGCACCAGCAGCGGGCCGGCGATATTGGGCAGAACATGCTGGCGCAGACGGTTCCAGCGCGAAGCACCGGCCAGCCGCGCGGCCAGCACGTATTCGCGTCCACGCTGGGCGATCACCATGCCGCGTACCATGCGTGCATACCAGGCCCAATGCGACAGGGCAATGGCGACGATCACGTTGGTCAGGCCGGTGCCGAGCAAGGTGACGAAGAAGAACGCCAGCACCAGCGTCGGGAAGGTCATGAACATGTCGCACAGGCGCATCAGCCACAGGTCTATCCGCCCGCCGACGAAACCCGCTACGCCGCCCACGGCCAGCCCGAGGGCCAGGACAAGTGCCAGGGTTAGCATCACGCTGCCCAACGACAGGCGAGTGCCGACGATCAGGCGCGAGAGCAGGTCGCGGCCCAGGTGGTCGGTGCCCAGCCAATGGCTGGCGTCCGGCGGCAGCAGGCGCTGGCTGAGGTCGACCAGGTCGGGATCGTGTGGCGCCAGCCACTGGCCGAGCATGGCCAGTACCACCAGCAGGCCGACCAGCACCGAACCCAGAACCAGGCCAGCATGACCGGCCAGTGCCGGTCGACGAATTACCGAGAGCGTGCTCATGCGCTTGCGCCCTCCAGTCGGCTGCGCGGATCGAGCCAGGCGTAGCACACGTCCACCACGAGGTTGCAGACCATCAGCAAGCCGGTCAGCAGCAGGGTGAAGCACTGCATCACCGGGAAATCGCGGTTGAGCACCGCCGAGACGGCAAAGCGGCCCACGCCGGGCCAGGCGAAGATGGTCTCAATCACCAGCGCGCCCCCGATCAACTCGCCCACGTGCATGCCGGTGGCGGTGACGAAGGGCAGCCAGGCGTTGCGCAACACATGGTCGCGCCACACCTGACGCTCGGGCAGGCCGCGGGCGCGGGCATAGGTGACATGCCGCTGGCCGCTGGCTTCGAGCAGGCTGGCGCGCAGCAGGCGGGCGTTGATCGACATCGACATCAGCGCAATGGCCAGCACCGGCATGATCAAGTGCCCGGCCGTGCCGCGCCCAAGTGGCGGCAGCCAACCCAGCCACAGCGAGAACAGCGCGATCAGCAAGAATGCCAGCCAGAAGTTGGGCATCGACACGCCTAGGAAGGTCACCGCGCGCACCGCATGGTCGGGCCAGCGGCCCTGCCAGCGTGCCCCCAGCAGCCCCAGCGGAATCGATAGCAACAGTGTGCAGGCCAGGGCCAGGCCACCCAGTTGCAAAGTGGCGGGCAGGTAATACAGCAGGTCATCGAGCACCGGGCGGCCGGTGAGGAAGGAGATCCCGAAGTCCAGGTGCAGGGCGTTCCACAGCCAACTCAGGTATTGCGCGTACAAGGGCCGGTCCAGCCCCAGGGTGTAGCGCACCTCGGCGATGGCCGCATCGGTCGGTGGGATGTGCGACAAGCGCAGGTAATCCAGCGCCGGGTCCGTGCTGCCCAGGTGTAACAGCACGAACACCAGCAGCGACACGCCGAACATCACCGGCACCAGCAACACCAGGCGCATCAAGATATAGCGCAGCATGTCAGGGCTCCTGCCTGGGTGTCATGGCCTCGAACGGCACGTCGAACAGGGTGCTGCCGAACTGCACGTGCGCCACCGAGTCACGCCGCACGCTGATGGCGGTGAGGTGCGAGATCGGCAGGTACACCGCCTGTTCGTGAAGGGTGGTGAGGATGAAACGGTATTGCTCGGCGCGTTGTCGCTCGTCGGTGCTGGCCAGCACCTGGCCGATGCGTTGGTCGAGCTCGTCCTTGATCGCCAGGCCGCGCTGGGCCATGTAGTCGGCGTGCCCGGCATAGCGCATCGAGCTGACGAACGAATGCGGATCGTAGGGCGCGCCCCAGGTATCGGCGAAGATCATGCCGAAATCACCGTCGCGCTGGCGGCGGACCAAGCCACCTTCTTCCACGGCGCGCAGTTCGATGTGGATACCGACCTTGGCCAGCTCGCCCTGCAGCACTTCGGCCAGGCTTTTCTGCAGGGCGCTGGTGCCGAGAAACACCAGTTCGATTGTAAGTGGCTCGCCGCCCTTGCTGCGCACGGACGCGCCGGGGGCGAGTGTCCAGCCTGCGGCCTCCAATTCCTGCATCGCCTGAGCGGGGTCGTACGGGTAGGGTTTCAGACCGATGTCTGCGTACGGCATGTTGCTGGCGAACAGTGTGTCGGCCTTGGGCTCCAGGCCGTAAAGGATCTTGTCGATGATTGCCTGCTTGTCCACCGCCTCGTTGATCGCCTGGCGCACCGCCAGGTCGCGGGTGGCACCACGGCCAGTGTTCATGGCCAGCGTGCGCGTAGCCAGTGGCGCCGACAGTGCCGTGGCATAGCCCTGCTCGCGCAGGCGCACGAAGGTGCCTGCGGTGATCTCGCCTGCGGCGCCCTGGATCAGTTCCACTTCACCAGCCTGTAGCGCCAGCGCACGGCTGTTGGGGTCGGGGATGACCTTGACCATGACCTCGTCGTAGGCCGGCTTCGGCCCCCAGTACAGCGGGTTGCGCTCGAAGCGGTCGAACTCGCCCAGACGAGACTCGGCACGTACCCAGGGCCCGGTACCGACGGGCTGCCCAGGCTTGGCAGCAGGCGCGCCGAAGCGCAGCGGGCGAACCTGGGCCAGCTCCATCAGGGTGGGGTAGTAAGGGTGCTTGAGCACCAGGCGCAAGGTCAGCCGATCAGGGGCCTCTACGTGGTCGAGGGTGCTGACCAATTCCATCCAGCGGTGGCGTTGGCGGTTGGCCAGGGCCGCATCTAGGTTGGCCTTGGCGGCCGCAGCATCGAACACACTGCCATCGCTGAAGCGCACCCCGTCGCGCAGGGTGAAGGTGTAGGTCTTGCCGTCTTCGGAGATCTTCCAACCGGTGGCCAGCCACGGCTCGACAGTGCCGGCGTGGGTGTAGCGCACCAGTGGTTCATACACCATTGCCTGGGCGTACATCTGATTCGGCGAGTAGCCGCGCGGGTCGAGCGGGCCCGCGTTGACGGGCCAGGAGTACACCAGTGTCGGGCTTGGCGCCTGGGTGTCGGCGGCTTGAGCGAAGGTACTCGCCGCGAGCCAGAAGATGCCCCACAGGGCGGGCTTTCGTTTGCCAGGCTGCTGCTTCACACTGCGTCCCCCACTTCTACGGAGGCCGTAGGCTAAAGAGTGGTGGGTATGATGTCTATGTAAAATCATCTTACTGGAAGTTACAAAATGCAACGGATCACCATCACGCTGGACGAAGATCTGCTGGATCTCATCGATCGGCGAGTGGATGCGCAGGGTTATCAAGGGCGCTCGGAGGCCATTCGCGATCTGCTGCGCAGCGGCCTGCGCGAAGCCGAGGCATTGCCCGAAGAGGCGCCGTGCGTGGCGGTGGTCAGCTATCTGTACGACCACGCCAGCCGCGAATTGCCCAAGCGCCTCAACCAGACCCTGCATGCCCACCATGAACTGACGCGCTCCACATTGCACGTGCACCTGGATGCCGGCCATTGCCTGGAAGTTTCGGTGCTGCAAGGGCCGAGCGGGGCACTTGAGCGCCTGTCCCGACAATTGACGGTGGAGCGTGGGGTCGAGCATGGGCATGTGCATGTCCTTCCCGCACCGCGGCATGGGGAAGGTGAGTGAGGCCGTCCCTTGAGTTGCCGCCTGCGCTTGACGTAGCGGCACTTTGATGTTCCCCTGCGCGCCTATTTCAGGTGCCCCTTGCCGTCGAGCCTGGGGTGAAACGGGAAGCCGGTTCGTCATCGCGTGATGATCAGTCCGGCGCTGCCCCCGCAACGGTATGCGAGCGAAGCATTCGAAAGACCACTGTGCCCTGGCATGGGAAGGTGAATGCTTCATGACCCTCGCGAGCCCGGAGACCGGCCTGAAGCATATATAGGCAACCCGCGGTGGGCGGGCGCAGGCCGGTTTGCGTAGGCGCACGCCTGCGTTTCCCTGTGCGTTTATCCCTCCGGGCTTCTTCCATTCCTGCTTCAAGTGGAACGACATGTCCCGACTTTCGCTGTTCAGTCCTTTGCCCGCTTCTATGCGGCGTGCCAGCCTGGCGCCCTGCCTGTTGCTGTGCGTTTCGGCCCAGGCCGCCGAAACCGATCAAGCCCTGGCCTTACCGGCCACCGATGTGACCGGTGTCGCAGAGGTGAACCCTCAGCCAGACCTGCATACGCCGACCACCAGCGGCTCGCGCCTGAATCTCACTGCTTTGGAGACGCCTGCCAGTGTCACTAGCATCAGTTCGGCGCAAATCCTCGAGCGCAACAATGCCAGCGTCCAGGACGCGGTGACCCGCTCCCCCGGTATCACCTTCATCGGCACGCCCGGCAACGGCGGCACGGCCCTGTCGGCGCGGGGCTTTACCGGGCACAGTTCGACCATGCAGTTGTATGACGGCACCCGCCTGTATGTCGGAGCGGGCACGGTCACCTTCCCGGTAGACACCTGGTCGGTTGAGCGTATCGACATCCTGCGTGGCCCGGCGTCGGTGCTGTACGGCGAAGGCGCTACCGGCGCGGCGGTAAACGTGGTGCCGAAAAAGCCGTTCGAGGGTGAGATCCGTAACCATCTTCGCCTGGGTTACGGCTCCGATGATCGTCGCCAGATGGCCCTGGACAGCGGTGGTTCGCTGAGCGATACCCTAAGCTATCGGCTGAATCTGAACAAACTGGCCAGCAACGGCTGGGTCGACCGTGGCGATTCGCAGAGCCTCGCCCTCAGTGGCTCGCTGCGTTGGCAGCCGCATGACGACTTGAGCGTCACCCTCAGCCATGACTACGCCGACCAGGACCCGCAGCAGTATTTCGGCACGCCGCTGGTGGACGGGCATTTGCGTGAGTCGCTGCGCGACCACAACTACAACGTCGACAACGCCGAAGTGCACTACAACGACCAGTCCACGCGGTTGGTCACCGATTGGCAGATCAACGACAACCTCAGCGCCAGCAACCAGCTGTACTTCCTCAAGGTCCAGCGCCGCTGGCGCAATGCCGAAAGCTACACCTGGCAACCGGGTGACCAGATCCTGCGCAGCAACTTCATCAGCATCAAGCAGACCGAAGAGCAGATCGGCGACCGCCAGACCTTCACCCTGCAGCACTCGCTGTTTGGCCTGGACAGCCAGACGGTGGTCGGCGCCGATTACAACTCCATCCGTTTCGTGCGCAAGCACGACTTCGGCAACACCCTGAGCGACACCGTGCCGCTGTCCGGTTCCGGGGGTGGCGAGTACATCAGCAATGACCCGTTCCGCAGCCGTGAAGCCAACCAGGCCCGGCAGTTCTCGCTGTTTGCCGAGAACCGCACGCAGTTGACCGATCGACTGTCGCTGATCACCGGCGTGCGCCGCGACCAGGTGCACCTGAACCGCGAGGACTTGCTCGCCGACACCCGCAGCGATCGCAGTCTGTCGGGGGACAACTGGCGGGCGGGGCTTGTGTTCGCCCTGACCGAGGACCTGTCGGTCTACGGCCAGTACGCCACTAGCACCGAGGGCGTGAGCAACCTGCTGACCCTTAACGCCGCCCAGCAGCAATGGGACCTGAGCACGGCCAAGCAGACCGAGGTCGGCATCAAGCAGATGCTGCCCGAAGGGCGAGGGGAGTGGACGCTGGCGGCGTACCACATCGTCAAGAAGAAGTTGCTGAGCACCGACCCACTGAACCCGACATTGCAACAGCAGGTAGGCCAGCAGTCATCGGATGGCCTCGAGGCGACCCTGGAACTGCGCCTGCCGTACGAGCTGCAACTGTCGGCGAACGCGGCCTGGGTACGGGCCAGGTACGACGAGTTCGCCAGTGCTGGCAACGACTATTCGGGCAACCGGCCGATCAACGTGCCGCGGCGCACGGCCAACCTGTGGCTCAGCAAGGACTTCGGCGAGCGCTTCAGCGCAGGCGCCGGGGCCCGTTACGTCGACAGCCGCTATGCGGACAACGCCAACACCGTCAAGGTGCCAGGCTACACCGTGGTCGATGCCAACTTCGACTGGCACGTACAAGCGGACCTGACCTTGGGCCTGCAGTTGAACAACCTGTTCGACCGCCTGTACGCCACCAGCACCGACAATAATGGCCGGCAGTGGTACCTGGGCGAGCCACGTTCGTTCTTCGTCACGGCGGACTACAGCTTCTGACACGATTGCACCGGCCAGCCGGCCGGTGCCTTGCTGAGGTGGCACGGCATGACAACGCTGAATATCGAAGCCCTGGACTGGGCGTTGAAGGCGCCGGGGCGCCAGCCAAGGACGCTGCTGCAAGGCGTGGACCTGAGGGTTGGCGCCGGTGAGTTCGTCGGCCTGATCGGCCCCAATGGCAGCGGCAAGAGCAGCCTGCTGCGCTGTGCCTATCGGGCCTGCGAGCCCAGCGCCGGGCGTGCGCCAGAGCATGAGCCGCCGAGGCAACTGTTGGGATAATGCACCGATGGAGCGAGTCTTTCACAGCTTGAAATTAGAGTGGATACCGACCACGGGCTACCTGACCGGGCAGCAAGCTCAACGAGACATTGGCCAATACCTGATGAGCCACTACAACTGGATTAGGATGCAATTTAACATAATATTCATTATGCGCATCTAAGCATTGGGCTACCAGGGCGGTGTGTGGACAGATTTGAAGACAGGACTACAGTCCTAGGAAGTAATTCCCAAGACGTTTTCGGAACTAATCCCTCAACTGCGCTGTTTTTCCTTCGATTTCAAAATTTGCTTCCAGCCAGCGTGCCGTTCGTAAGACCGTCGCTTACGTGCTGGCGATTTTCCCCTCAGTGTTTCATGAGTAGTTTCTGTTATCGCAGTGGCCACCATCTGCTGTCCAAGCCGGCACGATGCTGAACCGCGTCCGCACATGCAAAAATCCACTGTCCATCACGACGTTCGTACCACCAGTAATCGACGTCGCCAGTGCTTTGGTCTTTCGACGTCACATGCAGATGCTTAGAACCCCGGGGATGCTACGGAATGTGGAAGCATGCTTTTCTGGATGCGAGGCTTAAGCATCTCTTTACCGCAGCGGGATCTCATGAGCGCTTGATTTGATGGCGGACAGGTCCGCTAGTTGGCGCCAGAGCGTGGAGCTCTCCAATGGGCGCGTTTCACACTGAAATGCCGGTTTGAAGGCCTATCCATGGGGGTTATAAGCCACTTTTATTACGTGTAAACCACTGTAGTTAATACGTAAGAAAAGCGCTGGAGATTAACCCCAACGCCTAGTAACAGATTCTGTAGGTCTCTACTGCGCACCAGGGGGGTCAGGCAGTTCGTGAGGATGACCGATCATTTGAGGTCGTAAGCTAACCTCCTCCAGCCTCTTTTTCTCGTAATGTAGTTATAACTCCACTAAATGACTATTTAGTATAGTTATAAGGCGTGCGCGTCAACTCATTGCTCTAACATTGTCCGGGCCGGAATGCATTTCGTCAGTCCTCCTGCGCTGAGTTTGCCCGTGATCGATCACCTAGACCATTTCGTAATCACCACCTTCGACATGCAAGCCTGCACGGACCTCTACACCCGCGTACCGGGCATGCAACTCGAAAACCTTCGGTGCCGGCCGCCTAGCGCTCGGGCCGATCCTTTCTGTGCGTTCGCGACCCTGACCTCAACCTGATCGAGATATCCCAGCCGCTAATATTTGCCGAACGGGGCCTTAGCTTCTCGTATAGGCTGGACACCCAGCGGCAGCGACTGCTGCCGGGGTATTCGACCCAGAGGGCATACTCCTCCACAGGTTGACGCATACTTCCCTAGCGACCGGAGCGCTTACCCTTTGACTAGACGCGAGTGGGCCGCGGAAGTTGGGCGCGAGCTGTCGGCATCCCCACCCTGCCCCTTCAAGACATTCAGCATCAGGTCAAAGGTCAACTCGTTGATCTCCTCAGGCGGAATGGCCAGCTGCGCGGCCACCGCCGATTTGCTCAGCCCTTCGGCCCGTAACGCCGCGAAAATCTTTACCAAAACCTCCGAGCGCTCATGTTGCATCGGCTGCGGCTCCTTGGTGCGGTAGCCTTGCTGGGCAATCTGAATGCATAAGGTTCGATAGGTCCAATCCGAGCTGAGGCCCAGGCCGTGCAAGCGATGGTTCAATGCGGCAACCGAGACGGCCCATACCCGCTTGAATTTGATCAAGCTGTTCAAGGTGATCGAGCGCGGTGCACTTGCCAGTACGCTTGCGCGCGGCATCAGAAATGCCGACGCGAAAGCGTTCGCCTCGCGCTCCAAATCAGGGCCCTGAGGATGGGCGTGTTGGTGCCTAACCAGATGGCCCAATTCATGCGCCGCATCAAACCGGCATCGTTCCGCTGACTTATACGTGTTGAGGAACATTAACGGGCGCTCCCGCTCCACATGGAGAATGCGTCAACTTCCTTGGCGTCGATGGCTAGTGAGTAGACCCGAACTCCTTTCGACTCCAGCAAAAGAATGAGGTTTTTAATCGGCTGCTCACCGAGCTGCCTGAGCTAGACGATGTGCTAGATTCGCCAGCGGGAGGTTCTTTCAGCGGAGTGACTGATGAAGCGCTGTCAAAAATCGCCGACGTAGAGTCTCCATCTCTGCGTCGACATGCGACAAAAACCTGATGTGATTTATGTTACTTCCGTAAAGAATGGCCCTGCGCCGACGCGCTAATCGTTCCACTTGCGAGAATCGTTGACGGTTAGGCCATGTCCGGCACTCACCGCTTCGGACGATCCGCAAGGGCCTTTGCGATCAACGGGTGATAGCGTGCGAAGCTGACAGTAACAGCTTCAGCGAAGTTCATGTAGCATGGCAGCATGTGCAGGCTTTACCATGCAGTAATTATCCCAAGACACTGCTGGGGTGAGGTCGTTGACGCTCGTGCCCCACTCAAACTCATATTACCTCGGCCTCAATCGGATGCATCGTGGCCCATTCTTTGAAGTGCTCGATGAATGCTCGCACAGGTGGGGCCATATTCTCCCTGGACGGGTACATGGCATAGACGCCTACATTCGGCTCCACATTCCAGTCGGGCAACGCCTCGACCAACCTGCCTGATACAAGATCGGGTTTGACATGCCAATCTGCCAAGAGCGCAATGCCATGGCCATCCAACGCCATCTGCCTGACGACCTCCGCCTGGCTCGATTCGAATCGGCGCTTGATCTTGATCGATTGCTGGCTTCCACCTTTGGACAGTGACCAATTAGCTTCTTTCCCTACAATGAGACCATCCAGACTCGAAAGGTCTCTGGGCAACCGGGGTACCCCGACCTTGTCCCAATATCCGGGAGCACCACAAATCACTCGCCGTGAATCGCTGATACGCTGTGCAATCATGGAAGAATCCGCCAACACACCATGGCGGATGGCCAGGTCAAAACCTTTTGCGACGACATCGACGATCTGGTCAGTAGGGTGAAGATCTACTACAACCTTTGGATAGGCAACCAGAAAGCTGCTCAGCACTCGAGCAAGGTAGCCCTGTGCGAACGTGGCAGAAGCTGTGATACGTAACGATCCTGAGACGTCCTGCGCTTCAGAAAAAGTCCGCTCCACCTCCATGACGCCATCTAGTATCTGCCTAGCAAACCGTTGGAGCTTTTCGGCATCAGCGGTTGGACTTAATTTCCGAGTCGTTCTGTTGAAAAGCCTTCGCCCAAGCCGATGCTCAAGGGCAAGCAATTTCTTGCTCCCTCCCGCTGCTGTGAGATCCAGCCGCTGAGCCGCCGCACGTATGGTTCCCTCCTCATACACGGCAAGAAACAAACGGAGCTCATCGAGGGAATCGAGCATGAAGATTAACAACTTTTAAGACCGAATGAAGCAACAAGAATAGCATATTCACGAATTTGCATCGCTGATAGATTTTGAGTTTTCAAGCGGAGCGACAATCAATGCAAGCAATCGTGATAAACCAGCACGGCCAGTCGGATGTATTTGAAGAAATCGAAACACCTCCCCCTTCAGCACGACCAGGCCACGTCGTCATTGATGTTATGGCCACCAGTGTTAACCCAGTTGATACCAAGATTCGCAGCGGGAGCGAAGGCACCGCGGGTCTCACCTTTCCAGCTATCCTTCATATGGACGTCGCCGGCATCATCAGCTCCGTGGGTGAAGGCGTTAGCCAATTCAAGGTAGGTGATGAGGTTTATGGATGCGTCGGAGGAATCGTGGGTATTCCTGGCGCCTTGGCGGAGCAAGTTGAAGCTGACGCAAGATTGATCGCTTTCAAACCCGCCTCACTGGATTTTGCTGATGCTGCGAGTCTTCCGCTCGTGGCAATCACTGCCTGGGAGGCTTTGATTGATCGAGCCTCTATCCAGCCGGATGATGCAGTTTTGGTTCATGGCGGAACGGGTGGCGTCGGCCACATCGGCATTCAGTTGGCTAAACTGATGGGAGCCCGTGTAACCACTACGGTCTCGACTGCACAGAAAGCAGAGATTGCCCGATCACTGGGTGCCGACGAGGTGGCCTTCTATCGGGAAGAGTCGCCAGAAGAATACACCAGCCGTATTACCAACGGCTCTGGCTTTCACACAGTGTTCGATACGCTGGGCGGCGCCGTGCTCACGAATTCGCTGAAGGCTGCCAAGCTCAAGGGTCATGTCATATCCATTATCGGCTACGACACCTACGACCTCACAGATATGCATTTCAAGGCACTACGGCTGGACTTAGTCTTCATGGCTGTATCAATCATCCATGATCTTGACCGTAGTCATCACGGCAAGATTCTCACGAAGCTAAGCAGTCTGGTGGATCGCGGCTTAGTCAAACCCCTTATCGACGAACGACATCCATTCACAGCTGAAGGTGTGAAAGCAGCTCATGCCCGCCTGGAGTCCGGAGAGGCTATAGGTAAAATCGTCATCACTCGGTAAACCGGTTTCCCCCTTGGAGCGAGATTATATGCCTAACAATTTACCCATTGTGATTATCGCAAGATTGAAAGCGGAAGCAGGTCTGGAACGAGAACTGTTAACCGAGCTCCGCAGCTTGGTCGAGGCATCTCAAAAAGAAGAGGGATGTATCCAGTACACCCTCCATCGATTAGAGGATGTACCTACCGACTTCTTGATTTATGAGATCTGGAAAAGTCCGAAATCTTTGGATGAGCACACGCTACAGCCGCACTACCTAAATTTCTCCTTGAAAGCAGCAAGTATGCTGGCCGAGCAACCGACCATCGATAAATTCGAGAAAGTCATGTAGCAGCAAAATCTAGAGCAACCTCCCTTGCGGATGAGACTCAATTTTTCGCAAGGGATTACCTGAAAAAGCTGGAACATCGGAATCCCTAAGCCACAGCTATAGAGCTGGATCGGTACTCTGAGTTGTAAGAATCTGGTTTCTTTTTTCTCGCCGTAGCCGTGAGCCTAGGTAGCGGGTTAAAGCTTGCCGAGCTTTCTAGTTTTCCAAAGAGACAGCAACACACCGCCAATCAGAAGGCCAATTGTAACGCTCAGAGAAATCTCTGCAGGTACCTTGCCCACGATATCGTGAAGGAAAATCTTCGTACCTATGAAGACAAGCACCAAGGCCAAGGCATACTTAAGATAAGCGAAGCGGCTTATCATCGCAGCCAGCGCAAAATACAGCGCCCGCAACCCTAGTATGGCAAAAATGTTAGAGGTATAGACAATGAAGGGATCCTGAGTGATAGCAAAAATCGCGGGAACGCTATCAACAGCGAAGACCAAGTCAGCACACTCAATAAGAATCAAAGCAAGAAATAGCGGTGTTACCCATAACACCTTTTTACCTGAGTCATTGGGCAGCCGCACCAGGAAATTCTGACCATGCAATTCCTTGGTTACGGGCAAATGACTACGGAGATACTTGACGAACCGGTTATTCTCCAGATCAGGCGCATGATCCACACGAGCGAATAGCATCTTTATCCCCGTGAAAACCAAGAAAGCTCCGAAAAAGTAAAGTATCCAGCTGAACTGCGCAATGAGCGCGGCCCCCAAGCCTATCATAATGGCCCTCAAGACGATGACTCCCATAATCCCCCAGAACAGCACTCTATGCTGAAACTCTCTAGGGATGGCCAGGAAGCTAAATATTAATGCGATAACGAATACGTTATCCATCGACAGGGACTTCTCAATCAGGAAGCCAGTCACATAGTCCATACTGGCGTCGCTGCCTTTCTGGAAGTAGACCCAAACAGCGAACAGTAGGCCCATGCTGATATAGCCAGCTGATAGCAGCAAGCTCTCTTTGACGCCAATCTCTCGATTCCCTCTATGGAGAACCCCTAAGTCAAGCGCTAGCAGAGTTAATACCACAGCAAAAAAGGAAAGCCAGAGCCACAGATCAGTGCCCAGGACATCCTGAGAGAGATACGCATTTAGGGCAGTCATGAGCCCCTCCTATATAGTCGTAGTTTAACAACTATGACTCCGACATGGCGGCTACTAACCGTCAGAGGGGCCCGGCGTCACACATCAAGATTTTATCCAATCAAACAACCTTGCAAGAGGAAAAATTTTACTAATTATTTCTCCAGTATACTCGGCATTGGATCATCCCGAGCTGCCGAATCACACATCAAAGGTCACTCATTGATGGCCTGCAAAACCCGCCAAGCGCTAGACCGATTAGTTAGCAAGCGCTTCTGGCAAACGAAAGCACTGAAAGCCGTCACGCACAGGGCTGACCTTGTCTAGGTGGTACCGCCTCAACAAACGGCAGCAAGCCACTATTGCCCAAGACTTTAAAACGACTTGGAGATAACTTTCAGGTGTGTCGCCCAATAAGGTTGAGAAATTCGTGCCGGGTAGGTTGAGAGTCTCGGAACTCACCCAGCATTACCGATGAAATCATCACTGAGTTCTGCTTTTCTACACCTCGCATCATCATGCACATGTGCTTGGCCTCGATAACGACGCCGACACCTGCCGCATCAGTCACTTCCTGCATGGCACACGCAATCTGTCTAGTCAAATTCTCTTGAATCTGCAAACGGCGAGCAAACATATCAACTAAACGCGCCACTTTGGAAAGCCCTAATACTCGTCCTGTTGGCAGATAGGCGACATGCGCTTTCCCAATAAACGGCAACATGTGATGCTCGCACAATGAGTACAACTCAATATCGCGAACCACCACCATCTCATCATTCTGACTTTCGAATAAAGCGCCATTGACTATCTCAGCTAGGCTCTGGGTATAGCCATTGCATAGATATTGCATCGCTTTGGCAGCACGCTGAGGTGTGTCCAAGAGCCCTTCTCGTTGCGGGTTTTCACCAACCCCAACAAGGATTTCACGATAATGCTCGGCTAGCGAATGTGACATTTGTATTCCTCACCTTTGCAACGTTGCCATACCCTCGGGATGGGGTAACAAGGCCAAACTTGGTCTCAAACGACAGAACACCCTGTACAGAACTGAAAGCAAAGGACATAGCGGACGCCAAGCCAGTGGAGCTGGCCACATCCCAACACCGGCAGCACGCCCGCTCCAAAGGCTAGCGTCCAAGCCTGTTACCCAATGATCGTTTGCAAACCTAGCGTGCAAGCACGATCTCAATTGCTCAATAGACAGGCCCTGAGGTATCGAATCGAAGTCATCGCCATGGATATCGATCAGGATGAGCTTTGCTGCAGTCGAATACCTGCGCAGGAAGGCCACCTCCCTGGCGCACCATGGATAGGAACCGTCGAAATGAAGGGGCAGAGGCCATCGGGAATACATGTACAATATCTCAATTCTGTACAGTTGTTGTATAAGTTAGCGGAACCCGTGAAATTAGCAATGGCCGTGATGACGGATCACCTCACAAGCTTGCATCCGCTTGAGGCTGGCGGGATCTGCGCCTTTTACAGATTGCGGTAGGCGACCTGAGTCATCAGATGACAGTCGAGATCGGAACGTACTGGTTTATACGAGAGTGCGATAGTTGCATCGCTTTTGAGGCGCTGCGAAAGCCAGCTAGCGCAAACCAAAGTTGGAGGTGTCGTCTAGAAACGGAGTGATTGAGGAAGACACCATGGGCAGCTACATGACTGTCCAAAGCAAAGACACCACAAAGAGCGTGCCTTTTGCGTTGGCCAGTCCGTGACCGAAGCACATCGGTAGTGACCGTCAATGGGCGCGCGTCTACTTCACCTCGTTAGCGAAGCGCCCAACAGCTTCCACTACCTGCTTTGCTCCATTTTGAATTTCAAGGATAACCTTGCCCGCCTCGTTGGCGAGTATCAAGCCCTCCTCAGCTTTCGCATGACTGCTGAACATCTGGGCAACGGCCTCATCAGCAAGCTCCTGGTTTTGCTGAACGACGTTCACAATCTCTTCGGTCGCCGAGCTGGTGTGGCCTGCGAGCTTTCGGACTTCATCAGCAACAACAGCAAAGCCCCGCCCCTGCTCTCCGGCACGTGCCGCTTCAATCGCCGCATTCAAGGCAAGAAGGTTAGTCTGCGACGCAATTCCGCCAATGGTTTGAACGATTGAACTGATCAACGCAGATTGCTTACCGAGCGCCTCGATGCTGTCGGTTGCGAGCTTCATTTGCTCAGCGATACTTCGCATCGTGGCTACCGTTCGCGTTACCACGATAGCGCCGTGCTCGGCACTTGAATCCGTTCGTTGCGAGACATCAAAAGCAACGCCGGCAGCAGCTTTAACCTCTTGTTCTCTAGCTACCTGGTCGGTAACCACACTCGCAAATTTCACGACCTTGGCTAGCTTGCCCTCGGTGTCATGCACAGGGTTGTAGGTTGCCTCCAGCCAAATATCGTTGCCACGCCCGTCGATTCGCTTGAAGCGATTCGCGACGTACTCTCCACGGTTGAGTGTCTTCCAGAAATTTACGTACTCATCGGATGCCGCTTCTTGTGCCGAACAGAACAAGCGATGATGCTTGCCGACGATCTGGCCCAATGAGTAGCCCATGGCATCGAGGAACTGTTTGTTCGCCGTGATCACGGTGCCATCCAATTTAAATTCAATGACAGCGGTTGACCTAACCAGCGCTTCGATCAGAGCCTGGTTCTCCTTGCTCCGCTCAACGGTGCGAGTGATCTCACTGCCGTAGCCCTGGACATGAGCCAAGCCTCCCTCTTGGTTTCGAATAGGAAGCCAGTAGATTTTCAACCATGCAAGAGTACCGTCAGCCCGGAGGTATCGATATTCGTCATTGACGGGTTCGAATCGCGCCACAGCTTGATTGAAGGCGTGGAAGCAAGGGAGATTTTTGACGTAAGGCGGAACGATTTCTGAAAGTGGACGGCCATGTAGATGGCCGCTTGAGTACCCCAGGGTCTCCAAGAAACTTCGATTGACTGCACAGATCCGGAACTGAGAATCAAGTCTTATAGAAAGCATCCCTCTGTCCATTTGCTCGACCTGCTGACGTAGCAGATTCAGCTCCGCGCTCTGCTCCTGCAGCGTTTTTTTGAGTTTGCGGTTGAACAATTTAAGGCTCCACACATGCTGAATCAGCAATTATCGACACAGGCCGCTTTTTCTTGAGCGGCTAGTCAGCTTTTGATGGGGTTTGGGCGGGCGGTTCGGCAACAACGTTATGATTTCCAGTGAAGACATAGGGAGGGAATCTCGCACTGACACCAGCCGGAGCCTGTGGAAGCACAGTTGGCCTCAAGAGGAGGAAGAATGGTGTCACGTGGAAACCGCTGAAAATCGAAGATCTCTCCACGATTGCAGATCAGGATGGCAACAAACGCTGAGGATTTTCGCCTATAAAGATGGCCCAGGCGTCATACGAGTGTTGATGCCATTTTACAGCATCGTCCCAGAGGACACCGTTGATTTCACCCCGAGAAACTAGATGCCTGAGCCTGGAATTTGAAGCATCCAATTCAAGGAGGTGCCTATGAGCGGTGTACCGAAAATCGTCGTGGCTTAGCATTGGACTGATGTCCTGAAGGGCTGGCTCGAGGATACGCGCCGATGTCCCTGTACATCATTATGACATCAACCCGAATTGCTAGTTCTGACTTTACCGAACACCCTACGCCGCTGCCACGAAAGCAAGTCCGTGAAGACTGGCCGTCATTGAGAAAGGTCTGCAAGCATTGCGCAGAGCCTGGTGTATCTCAGCTAAAGCGCGCTCTGCCGTGGAGCGAATGCCTTGAGGACTCTTTTCCACTGCTCGTTTGGGTTCGACGTCAGGTTATAACTCGACTAAATGACTATCTGGTTTAGTTATAGAATTGCTCTATTTGCTGCCCCTCGTCTTTCGCCGTGAACTCTGGCTATGAGCAGGCATAATTCAAAATCTGAGGTGACAACGTTTGCTCAGCTAAGGCTTTACATACCGCCGGTCGGAGCTCATGTCCGTGCAAATGATCAAGCTTAGCTTTCGAAGCTCTCACCTGATACGGGGTGAATAATCGTCTTACCCTCACCCCTTTCAAGCCACGCCCATGGCGGGCTGTTTAAAAGAGCGAGGGCACGGTATGAACATGACAATGAGAATGGGAGGCGGCAACGTCCAGGATGACTGGCCAGAACTGGATCCTGCCAAGCATGAAGATCGGACTGATGACTCAAAGGCTGACCAACACCCGGAAGACGACGCGCGTAACAGGCCCGGGGAACCTGCCAGCGATCCCGAATCGGGTGCTTGAAAGCTTAACCGGTTACACTCGTATCGCCGATCGCCCGGCTGGGCTTGCTACCGGATAGTCGCCAACTTACGTCGGTTATTCCGTACCGCTCCGCCATAGGTCGGCTTACCTTTCTAATTTTCTCCCGACCAAACTTTGGGATGATCCCGATGCCTGCATCGCAACTTGCCCAGTGCCAAGCCTCGGCGTTATCGATTTTCTCGAGCCGGATGATGAAGCTACGGGGGTCGCCGTGCAGCAGGTAATCGATAATGTACAGCTGGGGACTCGGCATTGCGCAGCCCTCCTCTTCTCCATGGATGACAATGCATTGAGTGATAGCACTGGAGAAAGATTCAAAAAAATTATCGGGTACTTCAACGGGAACCGTTGATGAGCGCAGTGCGGGGCCTTGATGACCGGTGTCACCTATGCGGCTCCTATGATGACAGGCCTATCCTAGGTCCGAACGAACTCATAACGGAGCTGCTCGATCCGATTGCGGTTGGCTGACCGAAGGTGCCAAACGTTCGTCTCAAAAAGGATCGTGTGCCAAACGTCCAGCTTCTATATGCTCCTTGTTGCCCAGCTAGGACTCTTGGGCTGCCTGTGCCCTGGCGCCTCGCGGCCCTGCCGAGGGGCGGCATATAATGGACCCAGGCGCCCGCAGCCATGTCCTCGGGCCAAATTTTTGGTGTGCACAAGGCATTTCCATGACTGATCAACCCGCATCGCCGCAAAACCCTGCCTTGAGCCCCAGCCACTTGGACTTTCCGGTGGTCGGCATTGGCGCCTCGGCGGGTGGCCTGGAGGCCATTCGCACCTTCTTCCAGCAGATGCCAGGCGATTGCGGTATGGCATTCGTGGTCGTGCTGCATTTATCGCCCGACCATCAGAGCGTGGCAGATCGGATCATTCAGGAAACGACCCCGATGCCGGTGCGCCAGGTCACCGAACCGGTGCCGATCGAACGCAACCACGTCTATGTGATTTCGCCGGCCAACCGCCTTTCCACCAACGACGGCTACCTGCGGGTCACCCCTGCCAACCGTCGGCGTGGCGACCACGTTGCCATTGACCTGTTCTTCCGTGATTTGGCCGATGTTCACAAAGATCACGCTTTCTGCGTAGTTTTGTCAGGCACAGGCGCCGATGGTGCTGTGGGGCTTTCCAGAATCAAGGAACAGGGCGGTGTGACCCTGGCGCAAACCCCTGATGACGCGCAATACGACAGCATGCCTAGGGCAGCGATCGAAACCGGCTTGGTCGACCTGGTCTTGCCGGCCGCCGAAATGCCGCAAAAACTGATGGAGCTGTGGCGTACTGCTCGCCAGGTGAAACTGCCAGAGATCGAAGACGATACCCTGCCACCTGCCCTAGGTACCCGGGCCGGTGATCCTCGAGCCGCAGAACCACTGCTCGACGAGATCCTGCTACAGCTACGCAATGCCACCGGTCATGATTTTCAGCATTACAAACGCGCCACCGTGTTGAGGCGTATCGAGCGCCGTCTTCATGTGACCGGGCAGACCGATCTGCAGGGTTATCTGCACTATTTGGAGCAAAACAGCAGCGAAGCCGAGGCGTTGCTGGGCGATATGTTGATTGGTGTAACCAACTTCTTCCGCGATCGTGAGGCATTCGAGTCGCTGGAGCGGCATGTACTGCCGCAGTTGGTCAGCGAACGCGGGGACACTCGTGAAATCCGTGTGTGGTCGGCTGGCTGCTCCACGGGTGAAGAAGCCTATAGCCTGGCGATGCTGGTGTGTGAGCAACTGACGCTGGAAAAGCGTGACAGCAAGGTTCAGGTGTTCGCCACCGACCTTGACGCGCGGGCGATCAGCACCGCCCGTGCAGCCTCCTACCCCGAGGCTATCGTCACTGATGTGCCCCCTACTCGTCTTCGGCAGTTCTTCGTCAAGGAGGATCAGCACTACCGCGTACGCAAGGAAGTCCGCGAGAAGGTACTGTTCGCCCGCCATAATCTGTTATCCGACCCACCTTTCTCGCAGATCGACTTGATCGTCTGCCGCAACTTGCTGATCTATCTGGACCGCGAGATCCAGCACGACATCCTGCAAATGTTCCACTACGCATTGCGCAGCGGTGGTTACCTGTTCCTTGGAACTTCTGAATCAGCAGATGTGGTGGGCGATCTGTTCACCCCGGTGGACAAGCGCAACCGCATTTTCCGCGCCCGTGACGTCAGCGCGGCTACTCGCAGCAGCAGCCGGCAGCTGCCCAGAACGAATTTCAAAGGTGTGGTTCAGGAGCAACAAACCAAAGCCAAGCCTGAACGCAAGCCGTCGTACGCGGAGATGCACCACCGCGCACTGGCCAGACGCACCCCGCCGAGCCTGATCATCGACGGCGACGGCAACATTCTGCATATGAGCGAAGGCATCGGGCGCTACTTGCAACTGGCCGCTGGCGAGCCGAGCCGCAATTTGCTCTCACTGGTACTGCCTAGCCTGCGCCTGGCGTTGCGCACCACGTTGTTTCAGGCCCGCCAAGGCACAGAAGCCGTTACCTCAAGGCCTGTCGACCTTGGCGAAGGTGAAGAACGCCAGCAAGTGGAAATTACCGTGCAGCCTTACAAGGATGAGTTCAGCACAGGCGAATGCCTGCTGGTGGTTTTCGAGGTGCGTACGCCCGACCCCACGCTGCCGTTGCCCGGTGTGATCCGCCAAACCGACAGCATGGTTCTGCACAACCTGGAGCGTGAACTGCTGCGAACCCGCCTGCAACTGCAAGAAACCATCGAGCAGTCGGAAGTATCGAGCGAGGAGTTGACCGCCTCCAACGAAGAAATGCAGGCGATCAACGAAGAGTTGCGTTCGGCCAGTGAAGAGCTGGAAACCAGCAAAGAAGAACTGCAGTCGATCAACGAAGAGTTGCTGACTGTCAATTACGAACTCAAGAACAAAGTCGAAGAAACCGATAAGGTCAATGACTACTTGAGCAATCTGATTGCCTCTACCGACATCGCCACGGTGTTCGTCGACCGCAACCTGCACATTCGCTGGTTCACGCCGCGAGCTACCGATCTTTTCAACATGCTGCCCGTGGATACCGGGCGCTCGCTGCTGGATATCACCCACCGCCTCGACTACCCCGCCCTGGCTGATGACGCCCACGCCGTAGCAAAAGGCGAAACCACCATCGAGCGAGAGATCGGCGCCCAGGATAACCATTGGTATCTAGCCCGTTTGCTGCCCTATCGCTCCAGCGAACAGAAGATCGATGGCACAGTGCTTACCTTCATCGACATCAGCAAGAACCACGCCGCAGAAGAGCGCGTGCGCCTGGGTGAAGAACGGCTTAGTAAGCAGTTGGCTGAATCGCAAAGCTCCAGCCACATGAAAGACGAGTTCTTCGCGGTGATGTCCCATGAGCTCAAACACCCGCTGAACCTGATACAGCTCAACGCCGAAATCCTGCGCCGGCTTCCTACTATCAGGAATATGGGCGCTGCGAGCAAAGCCGTTGCCACCATTTGTGAGGCCGTCACCAGTCAGGCGCGCATTATCGACGACCTGCTCGATGTCGCACGTATCCGCACCGGTAAGCTCAAGCTCAAAACCGAGCCAGTGGACCTTGGCGCGGTGGTTCAAGGCATACATGCAGTGGTCATGAACGAAAAACACCCTTGCCCGGTGCGTCTCGAATTACCTGCTGACGACTCCTCACTGATGATTGAAGGCGATGTTACACGCCTGGAGCAGATCATCTGGAACCTGCTGAACAATGCGCTGAAATTCAGCCCGCCAGGCCAGGAAATCAGCCTTGTACTCGAGCGCCATGGCAGTCACGCGCGGCTGCTGGTGATCGATCAGGGCGTGGGTTTGAGCTGCGATGACCTCGAGCATATTTTCGACCTGTTCAGCCAGGCCTCGCCGCAGTCATCCTTGCATGGTCGCGAAGGCCTCGGTATTGGCTTGTCCCTGGTGCGCCAGCTTGCAGAGGCCCATGGCGGCACCGTCGAGGCAACCTCAGCGGGGCTTGGCAAAGGCTGTACGTTCATTGTCCGCCTGCCATTGTGTGATTATGGCCCGCAACAGCGTATCGATACGCCTGAGCCCGTCAACGAAGGGCGGCTGCAAGGCGTAACGGTGTTGCTGGTCGAGGATTCGCCAGAAGTCCTTGAAGTCATGCAGCAGTTGCTGGAGATGGAGGGCGCCGAGGTGATCGCCTACAGCGACCCGGTGAAGGCGCTGGAAGCGGCCGCCAACGCGCAGTATGACGTGATTATCTCCGACATCGGCATGCCTGGCATGGACGGCCATGCGCTGATCAAGGCCCTGCGCGGCCTTGCTCATCTGCAGCACACACCCGCGATCGCCCTCACCGGCTATGGTGCGAGCGCTGACCAGCACAGGTCGCGACAATCGGGCTTCGATCGCCACTTGAACAAGCCCGTCGGTTATGACGAGTTGGTCCAGGCTATCGAGTCCCTCAGTGGCTCAGTAACCTACTGAGGCAATTGCAGTTGCAATAGAACGTTTAGTGCCTGCGCGCGGACTAACCCACATAAGTTGGGAATTGCCGCAGGAGGCTGAGTGAAGCCAGTCAAGCACCGCGTTAGCATCATTTGTCGCCATGGCAAGCAGTCGCAGAAATGGCTTTGGGTTAGAAAGCCCAAAGCACCTTGGACATTGCCAGGCGGCAAAATTGAAGCCGGAGAGACGCCACCCCAGGCGGCGATACGGGAATTACAGGAAGAAACGGGGCTGCAGGCCGATACATTGACCTTTTTAATGCGCTACGAAGGTGAGGCGCGCATGCACTATGTGTTCGAGGCGGACTTCGCCCAAGCGCCAAAGCCTTCAGCTAATAACGAAATCGCCGAGTGCAGTTTTGGGCATCCGGAGCGCATGTCGTCGCTCAACGGCGAGATCAAGGCGTTGATCAAATCACTTCTGGCCTGCGACCGGACGCTCGCCGACTCCATTCGCTGAACAAGCAATGCCTCAGGCATGCACACTCCACTGAGTGGCCTGAGCTTCTATCGGTAGTTCATCGATGGCGTGGATCATACCGCTTGCCAATGCCTCGTCAGGCCCCAAGATCCGCGGAGCCGCCATCAGATAGCGTGGCACATCCAGTACTTCGCTGGCACCCTCAGTGCGTTCGGCGACAATTTGCGCGTATAAACGCAAGTCATAGTCAAGGCTCATGGCGTATTCCGCCATTCGGGCATGATCTACCGAGCCGTGCAGCGTCCAGTGGAATGGGTGAAACAGGAACTTGCTGTGCCTGCAGGCCGTACGGTGCTCACCGGCCAGGAAAAGGATGTTGCCCATCGACTCAACAGTGCCCAGGTTGTGGGTGTGCACACTGATTGGCAGCGACCGCAGGAAGTTGTAGAGGGTAAAGCCATAACTGCACTCCCCTCCCATGGTGGCGATATTGAGTTGCAGCACCTGCGCACCTTGCCCAATGGCACGCGAGCAGGTGTTGATCAGGTTGCCACAGGTGGATGAATTGATCGGCCCGGTGTAGTGAATGATGTGTCTGGCCATGTTTGTCTCCAGTGTAGGGACGTTACCCCTGAGCGCCCGCCAAGGTGTTGCGGTGCGGCAACTGCACTGTGCGGTGGAATCGCCCAAACCGCCAAAGTTCAATTCTGCACAATGCCCATGTCTTTCGATCACCTTCGCTGAACCCTCGCCCCTCTGAGTCGGTCGCACCATTTGAACGGTACTCGACGAATCAGGCTATGAGGACATGAGCGTGAGCGATATCCGCATCGGTATTTCCGGATGGCGCTATGGCCCCTGGCGCAAGGACTTCTACCCAAAGGGCCTGCGCCAGGATAGCGAACTGGCATTTGCTTCAAGGGCGGTCAACAGCATCGAGATCAACGGCTCGTTCTACAGCCTGCAGACTGCGCAGCGCTACACGAATTGGCGTGATCAAGCGCCCGATGGCTTTGTGTTTTCAGTGAAGGGCCCTCGCTACATCACGCATGTACTCAGGCTAAAACATGTAGAGACGGCGCTGGCCAATTTTTTCGCGTCTGGCCCGCTACTGCTGGGTGACAAGCTGGGTCCGTTTCTTTGGCAGTTTCCGCCGAACATGAAGTTCGACGAGCAACGGTTCAGCCACTTTCTGCAGTTGCTGCCCAAGGACCGAAAAGCCGCCCGCGAGTGTGCCCTAGGCTGCGAAGAACGCCACAGGGACCCTGCAGCAACTGCAATCAAAGGTAACGCACGGCTACGCCATGCTGTGGAAATCCGCCACGAGAGTTTTCTGTGCGAAGGTTTCATCAAGCTTTTGCGCAAACAACGTGTGGCCCTGGTTGTGGCTGACAGCGCAGGTAAATGGCCTTATGTCGAGGATGTAACGGCTGACTTCATCTACATGCGCTTGCACGGGGACATCGAACTCTACAGCAGCGGGTATACCGCACGGGCACTTCGACGCTGGAAGCAACGCATCCAGGCATGGGCGCGAGGCAGCCAAGCGGACGACGCGCATTTGATCGTAGCGGGGGCTCCGCCCAAGCGGGCCTCGCGGGATATTTACTGCTATTTCGACAATGACCAGAAAGTGCATGCGCCCTTTGACGCCCGTCGCTTGCTGGAAAAGCTCAAGCTCGATTACGACCTGATCACCGAACCGGGTGTGACGCCTGAGGTGCAGCTTTGAACAACAATCAGTTATCACCCAGCCCGGCTCTGGACGGCGATACCGCCGTGCACCGTTTGAATGTGCTGACGATCAATGTCCACAAGGGCTTCACCCAATTCAACCGCCGATTCATCCTGCCCGAGTTGCGCGAGGCCGTGCGCGCCACCAACGCTGACCTGGTGTTTCTCCAAGAGGTTCACGGTAGTCACCAGCAACACGCCGAGCGCCATCCAGACTGGCCGCAGGCCCCACAGTACGAGTTTCTCGCTGACAGCATGTGGCCGCAATTCGCCTATGGCCGTAACGCTGTTTATCCCTACGGGGATCACGGCAATGCGCTGCTGTCGAAATTCCCGATCACCCACTACGAAAACCTTGACGTGTCGATTCAAGGGAACGAGCAGCGCGGGCTGTTGCACTGCTGCTTGCAGGTGCCAGGCCACGAGCAGGTACATGCCATCTGCGTACACCTGGGCCTGCGTGAGGCTCATCGGCAAAGCCAGATCAAGCTGCTGCTGCAGCGGCTGGACAGCTTGCCGGCACAAGCGCCGGTGATCATCGCTGGTGATTTCAATGACTGGCGGCTTAAAGCTGATGCCGTGCTCTCGCAGCATCTGGTCGAAGCTTTTGGCGAACATTTTGGCAGCCCGGCTCGCAGCTTTCCTGCGCGCCTGCCGCTGCTGCGCCTGGATCGCATTTACCTGCGCAACGCTATGCCGGCCAGTGCTCAGGTGTTGTCCATGTATCCCTGGTCGCATTTGTCCGACCATGCCCCTCTTGCTGCGGAGATCGACCTGTGAACAGACCTTGGGTGGACGGTAACCATGTCCAACTGTTGATCAATGGTGAGCAATATTACCCGCGCGTGTTCGAGGCAATGGCCCAGGCCCGGGAAGAGATCTTGCTGGAAACTTTCATCATCTTTGATGACAAGGTTGGCCAGCAATTGCAGAAAGCGCTCATCGACGCTGCTAGCCGTGGAGTCAGGGTGGAAGTCGTGGTAGATGGCTACGGTACTGGGGACCTCCCGGACACCTACATTGCCGCGTTGACCGAGGCGGGCGTGAGCTTCCACGCCTTCGACCCGCAACCCAAGCTGGCGGGCATGCGCACCAACCTCTTTCATCGCCTGCACCGCAAGATCGTGGTGATCGATGGCGAGCTGGCCTTTATCGGTGGCATCAATTACAGCGCCGACCATCTGGGGGATTTTGGCCCCATGGCCAAGCAGGACTACGCCGTGGAGGTCACAGGGCCCGTGGTGGCTCAGGTTCATGCTGCCAGCCGCAGGCTGATGGCTCCGGTGCTGGAGCCGCCAAGCGACGTGCGCCCAGTGACGCAACCAACCGGCCAAAGCACGGCGGTGCTGATAGAGCGCGATAACCGTATGCGCAGCACCGATATTGAAACCCACTACCTGCAGGCCATACGCTCGGCCCAGAAGCGCGTGGTCGTGGCAAATGCTTACTTCTTCCCAGGCTACCGGCTGTTGCGCGAGCTGCGCAATGCCGCGCGGCGTGGCGTTGAGGTAACCTTGATTCTACAAGGCCAGCCCGACATGCGCTGGGTCCGGGCCCTGTCCAGGCTGCTGTACAACTACCTGCTACAAGGTGGCGTAAGCATTCGTGAGTACTGCCAGCGTCCATTGCACGGCAAGGTGGCACTGGTCGACGACCAGTGGGCTACCGTCGGCTCGAGCAATCTCGACCCCCTGAGCCTGTCCTTCAACCTGGAAGCCAACTTGTTCATCCGCGATCCGGCTTTCAACCAAGCGTTGTACGAGCATTTGCACAGCCTGGCTCAGGAACACTGCAAGCCCGTTACCCTTGAACGTATGGTACGCGGCTACTGGTGGCGAGCGCCTTTGATCTTCGCTTGTTTTCACATCGTCCGGCACTTTCCGCGCATCGCCGGCTGGTTCCCCGCGCATCGTCAGCGCTTGAAGTCGCTGCAACCGGAAATTCAGGCCCAAGGCGAACTTCATGAGGGTAATACGTGATGGCGAAAAAATCCTGGCAGGTGTGGGGCAAGCGATTATTCACCCTAGCGTTCATGATTCTGATACCGGTGCTGCTGTACATGCTCGCGCGCAACCTGGACTGGAACGAGGTGCGCCAATCCCTGCTTGCGTACAAGCCGAGCACGCTGGCCATCGGGCTTGCAATGGCGGTATGCAGCTACCTGATTTTCGCCAGTTACGATCTGCTGGCAAAGGCGTATACCGGCCATGACCTTCCGGCGCGGCAGGTGCTGCCAGTGGCGTTCGTCTGCTACGCCTTCAACCTCAATTTCACCACCTGGGTGGGAGGCGTTGCCTTGCGCTACCGGCTGTACAGCCGCCTAGGGCTGGATACACCCACCATCACGCGCATCCTCACATTAGGCCTGTTGACCAACTGGATGGGTTACATGCTGCTAGCCGGTGGCGTATTCGCGCTTGGCCTTGTCGAGCTTCCCGGCAACTGGGCAGTGGGTACCGGGGGGCTGAGGCTGATAGGCGTGCTTTTGCTGGCCATCGCCATCGGTTATCTGCTGGCGTGTGGCCTTGCGAAGAAGCGCACATGGCGCTGGAGGGAACATGAAGTCACCCTGCCCTCGCTGCGCTTGGCACTGTGCCAAGTAGCGCTGGGCGCTAGCAACTGGGCGGTGATGGCGTTACTGATTTATTGGCTACTGCCAGGGGAGCACTTCTTCCCCTCGATCCTCGGTATATTGCTGATCAGTTGCGTGGCGGGGGTGGTCGCTCACATTCCTGCAGGTTTGGGTGTGCTCGAGACGGTATTCCTTGCTTTGCTGCATGGTCAAGGCCAGGGCTCGTTAATCGCAGCGCTGCTGGGCTACCGGACACTGTATTACCTGATTCCTCTGGTCGTTGCCTTGATGACCTATTTATTGCTTGAGAAACGCGCCAAAGCCATGCGCCAGCGTGAACATCCGGCCTGAGGCCGTGCCGGCATGGGTTCGTGAAGAGACGGTCAGGTGCCGTCTCTTCACGCATTCACTCAACGTGCATCGCCCTCTTCGTCTTCGACCACATCATCGGTCCAAGGCTTGCCATCCAGGGGGGCTGAACGCGCCAACTCGGCCTCGTCGAGCCCAAACCCACCGCCTATTTCCTGCGCGTCTACCTCGCGCAGGTCCATGTCAGCCGGGCCATTGCCATCGCCTGGCTCAAAGGGGTCGCGAGCGCCGGTTTCATCCAGCAAGGTATCAGGGCTCAGATCATCATAGGTGACGTTGTCTTCGTGCAGGCTATCGCTTAGTGCCTCACCGCCAGTCATGCCGCTTTCGGCAACCCGTTGGTCCGGGAACTCCTGGTCGATTTCCGAAGCGGGTCGTTCGTCGCCGACTCGCCCCTCACGATGGTCGTGGCGATCACTGAAATCCAGTTCGCGCACACTGCCCATACGGTCTTCGGTGTCATCGATTTCAGTGGGTGTGTAGGGTTTCAGATCATCAGATCGGCTCATTGCGGTTCTCCATCAGTGACATACAGATTGTCGACTGCTGCAGCCCTGCGATGATTCAGAGTTTTTTTGAACTACCCTGCGCCCGGCTCCCTCCCAACCTACAGATGCCTTCACGGAGCCGACCATGGCAAAGCCTCTTGCAGAATACGCGCGCAAGCGCGATTTCGACGCGACGCCTGAACCTAGTGGTCAGCGCAGGCGCGGCAAGCGCGCGCATGCCTTGCAGTTCTGCATTCAGAAACACGACGCCAGTCACCTGCATTACGACTTCCGTTTGGAACTTGATGGGACGCTGAAAAGCTGGACGATCCCCAAAGGCCCTTCGCTGGACCCAAAAGTGCGGCGCCTGGCGGTGCATGTAGAAGACCACCCGTTGGACTATGCCAACTTCGAAGGGCACATACCGCAGGGCCACTACGGCGCCGGTGACGTCATCGTCTGGGACCGGGGTGTCTGGGAACCCGAATGCGATCCGCGCCAGGGCTATGCCAAAGGCAAGCTGCGTTTTCGCTTGCAGGGTGAAAAGCTGAGCGGTGTCTGGAACCTATTCCGTACGCAATTGGCCGGCAAGAAGGAGCAGTGGATGCTGGTCAAGTCCCAGGACGGTGAGGCACGCAGTGAAGCTGAGTACAGTATCGTCGAGGCTCAGCCGGACAGCGTGCTAAGCGACCGTGGGCTGCTGCCGCGGCGCACGGCAAATGCCAAGCGCACACCCGTGCGGCGCAAAGCCGCTAACGCCGAGCTTGCACAACAGCTCAAGCCCCAGCTGGCTACCTTGGTCGACTCGCCACCGGCTGGCGACTGGCGTTATGAGGTCAAATTCGATGGATATCGGATACTTGCGCGCATCGAAGGTGACGATGTCCGGTTATTCACCCGCAACGGTCATGACTGGAGCGCCAAAATGCCCGCCCAAGTCGCGGCGTTGCGGGCGCTGGGCATCGACTCGGCGTGGCTCGATGGCGAAATGGTGATCAGCGACGAAGACGGGAAGACCGACTTCCAGGCTTTGCAGAACGCCTTCGACACCGAGGATGACGAGCAGATCGGGTATTACATCTTCGACCTGCCGTTCTTGGGTGGCCAGGACTTGCGTCAGCGTCCACTTGAAGATCGTCGCGATGCGTTACGGCAATTGCTTGAGCACAATGAGTCGGACAAGCTCAAGTTTTCCGAAGACTTCGACCAGCCTGTCGATGCCCTGCTCGACAGCGCTTGCCGCTTGGGCCTTGAGGGCCTGATCGGTAAACGAGTCGGCAGCCACTACATGAGTCGGCGCAGCCCCGACTGGGTAAAGCTCAAGTGCCAGCGACGGCAGGAGTTCGTGATCGTTGGCTTTACAGATCCCAAAGGCAGCAGAGCGGGCTTCGGCGCGCTGTTGCTGGCTTTGCACGACAAGCAAAGCGGCCAGCTGCAGTACGCGGGTAAAGTAGGCACCGGCTTCACCGGGGCAACGCTTAAAAGCATTCATGAGCGGCTCAAATCCCTAGAGGTCGCCAAGCCCACTGTGCATAAGGGGCCAACGGGCGCAGAAGCCCGCGGGGTGCATTGGCTCAAGCCGCATCTGCTGGCGGAAGTCGCCTATGCCCAGATGACCCGTGAGGGCTTGGTACGCCACGCAGTGTTCCATGGGCTACGCGAGGACAAACCGGCCACCGCAATCAACGTGGAGCGCGCAATGCCCGCCAAGCAAGGCTCAAAACCCAAGCAGGGCAAGCAGCCAGATCAGCTGGCCGACTTGCGCCTGACCCACCCTGACCGGCTGATCGATGCCACCGTGGGTGCCACGAAGCGGCAAATTGCGCAGTATTACGCGCAAGTCAGCCAGTGGTTGTTGCCACACCTCAAAAGTCGGCCGGTTGCATTGGTCCGGGCACCGGAGGGCCTGACAGGTGAGTTGTTCTTTCAAAAGAATGCCGGGCAGTTGCATATCCCGCACCTGGTCAATTACAGCAAAGCCGACGCAGGCCAAGCGGCAATGGTCATCAACCGCGCCGATACCTTGATGGGGGCGGTGCAGATGAACATGCTCGAACTGCATACCTGGAATGCGACCGACAAAGACTTCGACAAGCCCGATCGCTTCGTCCTAGACCTCGACCCAGACCCTGCGCTGCCCTGGAAAGCCATGTTAGAGGCAACTCAACTGGTCCTTACCCTGCTCGACGAGCTGGGTTTGCAGGTGTTCATCAAAACCAGTGGCGGCAAAGGCATCCACTTGGTCGTACCCATTACCCGGCGTGCGAATTGGGATGAGGTCAAGGATTTCAGCCAGGCGATTGTCAATTACCTGGCCAAGCTGTTCCCCGACCGCTTGAGTGCGGTTTCCGGCCCTAAAAACCGTATCGGTAAAATATTCATCGATTACCTACGCAACGGCAAAGGCGCCACCACGGCATGCGCCTACTCGCTGCGAGCCCGCGAGGGGCTGCCGGTGTCTGTGCCGATCTGGCGCGAAGAGTTGGCAGGGCTCAAAGGCGCCGACCAATGGCATATCGGTAACCTGCACGAGCGCCTGGTCGATCTCGACGACCCTTGGGCCGGGATGAGCAACGTTCGTCAATCGATCACTGCACGTATGCGCAAGCAAATGGGAATGGCATGAGCATCATTCAGGATTTCGACCTCACCAACCTCGACCGATTGTTACGCACCTTCGGCGAGCGACCCCAACCTCTCAAACTGGACACGCAGCTACCAGAGTTGATGCACGCACTCAAAGCCGATCAGCTCGACCTACTGCCACTGCCGGGGCAAGGCAACACCTTGCGCCGCTGGCAGACCTTGGCGCGGGTTGCCGGTTGCGACTTGGCACTGGCTAAACTCTATGAGGGGCACACCGATGCGCTGGCCATTCTGGCCGAATGTGGTGCGGCGCACCTGGTTGGCGACGGTATATGGGGCGTCTGGGCTGCTGAACCGCCGGACGCTCGCGCACGGATTGTCGCGCGTGACGGTGATCAGGTGCAGCTGGGCGGTCGCAAGGCATGGTGTTCGGGGGCCCTGCAGATAGACAAAGCGTTATTGACTGCCTGGGGCGACGATAAGCAGCCGCAGTTGGTAGCGATCGAGCTGGGGCAATCTGACCAGAGTGTGGTGATCGACCATTGGCAAGCAGTGGGGATGGCCACCACGGCTAGTATCGAACTTCAGTTCAGCAATACGCCCGCCATCGCCGTTGGCCGCCCCGGCCAGTATCTGTCGCGCCCCGGCTTCTGGCACGGGGGCGCAGGCATCGCAGCTTGTTGGTACGGCGCGGCCGAGGCCTTGGCCGATTACCTGCGGGCGCATTGCCGCAAACCCCATGCCGACGCACATGCCCATGCCCACCTCGGCGCGGTGGACGCTGCCTTGTACGGCGCCCGCGCTGCGTTGCGTGAATGTGCTCAGTGGATCGACCTGCACCCTGACGCTGACGCAGGCTTGGAAGTTTGCCGCACTCGCGCTCAAGTCGAGCAGGCCGTCGAACAGGTGATCCGCCACGTGGGCCGCGCGCTGGGTGCCACACCGTTTTGCCGTAACAGCCATTTCGCCAGGCTCAGCGCAGACTTGCCAGTGTACATGCGCCAAAGCCATGCCGAGCGCGATCTGGCGGCGCTGGGTGAACAATTGACACAGATGCCTGCAGGAGCCTGGAAGCTATGAGCCAAAACTTGATTCAAGCTAGCAGTGGCACGCCTTGGGCTGACTGGCAACATGCCGCCCATCTGGCAAGGGCCACATGGATCAGTCCTGCGCAGCTGTGCCCCCCCGGGCGCCGCCTGGTGCTGGTCGCACCGCACCCCGACGATGAAATTCTCATGGCGGGCGGATTGCTGACCCACTTTCGCGGGCGTGAAGAGGACCTTCTGTTGATTTCGGCCACCGATGGTGAAGGCAGCCACGCGGGCTCCGAGCACTGGACCGAACATCGGCTGCGGCGCCAGCGACCGCTGGAGAGCCGCCAGGCACTGATGCAGCTTGACTTGAACGTCAACCATCTGGAGTGGCGCAGGCTTAATCTGAAGGACGGGAATTTGCCGCGCGAGGAAGCTTTCCTGGTCAACCACCTGACTCAGGCGCTGCGCCCGGACGATGTAGTGATGGCCACTTGGCGGGGCGACGGCCACTGCGATCACGAGGCCGTTGGCCGGGCCGCAGCCCAGGCAGCGCAGGCGCGCAAGGCGCAACTGGTCGAAGTGCCCGTATGGGCCTGGCACTGGGCCCAGCCGGATGATCCACGGCTGCCGTGGCCACGCGCGCACCGCATCGAGTTGGACGAAAGCGCCCTCGCACGCAAGCGTAAGGCCCTAGCTGCACACGTCAGCCAGTTGACACCGGACGATCCCCGCCCGCCCGTACTGCCAGCCAGCCTGCTGGACTGCCTGCTGCAACCCTTTGAACTGATGTTCCTGTAAACGGAGTTGCCATGAGCCTCGATCCCCAGTACTTCGCTGAACTGTATGCTACCAATGAAGATCCATGGGCTTTTCGCACACGCTGGTACGAAAAACGCAAACGCGATGTGCTGATGGCCAGTCTGCCGCGTCAGTGCTATCAGCGGGTGTTCGAGCCTGCCTGTGCCAATGGAGAGCTCAGTGCCTTACTGGCAGAGCGAAGTGCTGAACTTCTGTGCCAGGACTTGGATCCCACTGCCGTGAACCTTGCCCGCGAGCGCCTGACCGATGTGCCGAACGCTTCAGTCGAATTGGCTCGCTTGCCTGGTGACTGGCCCGCAGGCCAATTCGATCTGATCGTGCTGAGTGAGGTGGGATACTACCTGGACCCCACCGATTGGCTGCAGGTCATTGAGCAATGCCTTGCGAGCCTTACCTACGACGGTGCCCTGCTTGCCTGTCACTGGAAGCACCCCATTGCCGGCTGCCCGCAAGATGGCCGTGAGGTGCATCAAATGCTGGCCAAACACCTGCCGCTATTTCCGCTCCTTCGTCATGACGAGGCCGACTTCATGCTCGAATACTGGTCCTGCCAACCCAGCGTGGTGGACTTGGACGAGACGTGCATATGATCGGCGTAGTGATCCCCGCGCACAATGAAGCCCGGCGCCTGGGGCGCTGCCTGAGCGCGATGGCTACGGCCGTCTTGGCAGCGCGAGAAGCAGGTCATGGGGTACAGGTATTGGTCGTTCTCGATCGCTGCGTGGACGGCAGTGCCAAGGTGGCCGCCAGGTATGATGTCGACGTGCTTGCAGTCGAGGCCGGTAGCGTTGGAATGGCTCGCCGCTTAGGCGCCGAGTGGATGTTGGACCGCCATGCGACCTGGTTGGCCTGCACCGACGCCGACAGCCAGGTGCCGTCGCATTGGTTGTTGTCACAGCTGGCCTGCACGGCAGATGCGGTGTGTGGAACGGTGCACGTTGCCCGCTGGCAGCCTTGGCAGCGGGCGGCGCTACGTAAGCTCTATTTGAGCCGCTATGAAGCGCGGGAAGGCCATCGCCACATCCATGGTGCCAATCTGGGCGTGAGTGCCCGAGCCTATGAACGTGTCGGCGGGTTTCAACCACTTGCCGCCCATGAAGATGTGCAGCTTGTGAGGGACCTGGAGGCCGATGGCGCGCAGATAGTGTGGACGGCCAAGCACAGCGTTGCCACAAGTAGCCGAACCAACAGCCGGGCCCGTGAGGGGTTTGGCGACTACCTGGCAAGCCTTTGATCCACCAAGCGCTCGAGTCACGACGCTTTTCGCGAGCGTTTGGTGGTTTTCTTCGTGGCCGCAGGTTTCTTGCCACCTAAGCTGCGCTTCAACAACTCGGTGAGGTCGATGATATCGGCGCCTTTCTCGGCTGCGTCGCCCTCGCCTTTTTCCACCACGGCGATCTTGCCTTTACTGGCCTTTTCTTCAACAAGGTCCATGATCGTCTGACGAAACGCATCGTGATACTCGTCGGGCGCCCAGGGCCCGCTCATGTCCTCAACCAGCCGCTTGGCCATGGCCAACTCACGCTTGTCTGGCTTGCTTTCGGTAACCGTCTTGTCCAGCTCGAGGCTATCCAACCCACGCACTTCCTCGGGCCAGCGCAAAGTGATCATCACGACGGCATCGTCCAGCGGTCGTAGCAAAGCCAAGTGCTGGCGGGTATGCAGCACTACCGTTGCCAGCGCCACCTTACCGGTACTGGCCAATGTTTCACGCAGCAACGCATAGACCTTGCCACCTCGCTTGTCGGGGCTCAGGTAATAGGGCGTGTCGAAATGCTGGAGTGGGATTTCTGCCGCATCGACAAACGAGAAAATATCGATGGTCTGCGTGGCTTCGGGGCGGGCCTTGCGAATCTCGTCTTCGCTGATAACCACGTATCGGCCCTTCTCGTATTCAACGCCTTTGACGATATTGTCCTTGTCGATTTCCTTGCCGGTGACCTTGTTGATGCGCTTATAGCCTACTGGCTCCATGCTGCGCTTATCGAGCCAGTCAAAATCGACGCGCTCGGTACGCACAGCGGTATTGAGTGAAACCGGTATATGCACCAAGCCAAAACTGATAGCGCCTTTCCAGATAGCCCTGGCCATTACAGGTACCCTCCCGATTCGGATAGTAGGACTGATACCTGAAATGACTACCGCTAGCGGCGAAGGTTTACTCCAGACGCGCAACCGGATGGCTGAACAGCACCCGTTTGAAAGCCTCGGCGGCCAGGTGCACCTGCACGGCCCAATCATCGGCAGCATCGCTGCCAGCGTCATCTGAAACGTACTTCAGGCAAACGAAAGGTATGCCTTCATTGCGCGCGATCAGCGCAAACACATAGGCTTCCATGTCGACGACGTCGTAGGGGGCATCACCGTGGTTGATCTCGAAGCTGTCGCCGCTGCCGCAGGTTTCCAGCGGCAGGCCATCAATTGCATGACCATGCTCCAAAATCACAGGGGTATCGGAGAGTGGCGTCTGGTAGCGGGCGAAACCTAGCGGGGTCACGTCCATGTCGCGCTGCACGAAACGCGTGCAACACACAACCTCACCTTTGCCATGGCGCTGGCTACCGGCCGAGCCGAGGTTCACGATCAGTTTGGGGCGTTGCTGCGCTATCGCCTTGGTCAGAGCAACCGCGGCATTGACCTTGCCAATACCGGTGAACAATGTGTTCATACCGGTGAACACATCCCCTGCTTCGGCTTCCAAGGCAAATACGAACAAAATGTCGGAGGGAGAGATAGTGGGAAACTGCTGGGTCAGCATCATGGAGCTGGGATTCCAAATGGCATGCGGTTGAAGCATGCATTCTGTGCAATCGATTGCCGATTGCAACCCTCCCATTTGCCACAGCCTGTGTCTGCAGTGCCAGGGCGCCCCGGCACTGCATACCATCAGTTACGAACGCCCGCCCTTGCGGCCTGATTCGTGATCCTGGTGCGCTGCGCCTCCTGAGGCTTGGCCACCTTTACGGCCCGCTTCGGATGCCTTTTGCTTGTCGTTTGCAAAGTTGCCTGGATTCTTGTTGCCGCCCTGGCTGCCGCTGCGGCTGTTGTCTTTGTTGGCCATGGTGTGGAACCTCATTTGGCTTGAGAATGGACGGCGTTGTGCCGTACATAAATTCCGAGTCCAGCCCCCGCGCAAGATTCGCTTTATCGCCAAGCCGTCAGACCGGTGGCCCTAATAAACCGTTCAGGGTGTATTTGGTGCGCGAATAGCCGCTTCATGGCTACGCCGACTTCGACGCTTCCTTGAGCTGATGTTGGCGGCCCAGCCAGTGCCCGACGACGCCCCAGCCCAATGCGATCAACGCTGCGATCATAAGCGTTGCTTGAGGATGGTCAGCTAACGCATCAAGCCCTCGCTTGACCCAGCCGCCAAGCGCATCACCGCCGCGATAGACCACCGTGTCGATGAAGTTCTTGGCCTTGTATTTATCCTCGGCCGGCAGCACGGTGAACAGCATCTCGCGGCCCGGCCTGACCAAGGCGTACTCACCGGCGCGCCTCACCACCATTACAACCACAAATACCGCGAACACGGGGGCAAAGGCCAGCCAAACGAACCCGGCGGCGATCACTAACGGAACGGCCACCAGTAACACCCCGACCCCCAGGCGTCTGGCCAGGCGCCCGGTAAGAAACAGCTGGGTCACGATAGCCAGTGCCTGCACTACGGCATCGATAAGCCCGAACACCTGGGTCTGGCGGGTGCGGTCGGTAAAAGTCTCACTGACGATGCGCGCCTGTTCGAAGTAGAGAAAAGTACTGACGCTGGCAAGTAACACGACGAACACGCCGATCGCCAGCAAAAAGGGAGAACGAGCAACCGCCGTAGCCCCCGCAAAAGGGTTGCCGCCCAGGGGCCGGGATGAAGCGGCCCCGCCGATGACGGCTTCCCGGTAACCATCTCGCCAGTGCTGCACGTAGGAACAGGCAGCTACGCTGCCTACCAATAGTAAAGCCGCCAGCAACAGCAGCCCTGCATGTCCCAATGGCGCCACCAGCAGCGTACCTAGAACAGGCCCACTCAGGCCGCCCATACTCGCACCGGCTGCCAGCAGGCCGAACAGGCGTTTGCCTTGGCTGGTCGAAAACAGGTCGGCAAGTACGCTCCAGGCCAGGGAAATGCTGAGTAGGTTGAACACAGACAACCAAATGTAAAAAGCCCGAGCACCCCATATCGACTCTGCATCAAAGGCAAAAAGCCACGCGAACAGCGATAACTGGCAGGCGAACAAGCCGTAGGTCCAAGGCAAGATGTGACGGCGTTGCACCTTGCTAGCCAGCCAGCCGTAAAGTGGCAGGCAAACCAATGTGGCGAGGAAAGTGCCGGTGAAGAGCCATTGAAGGTTTTCGACCCCGCCGGCTATGCCCATGGTTTCGCGCACCGGGCGCAGCATGAAATAGCCCGTGAAAAGCAAATAGAACAGCAGCCAGGCTGCTACCACCGCAGGGCCTTCGCCGGGACGGATATTCAGCCCCCGCTTAAGCCCTTCGAGCCAACTGCTCATGATCTCAGGCGAACTGCTTGATCAGCGCTTGCCGTTGCGCCTGGCTCAGCAGTGGTTCATAACCGGCTTTAAGCTGGTCGATCTGGCGATCCGGGCGGCTGGTCGCGGGGATCACCGTAGTGACTGCCGGGTGGCTTATGGCGAACTTGAGAAACAGCTGCGCCCAGCTGCCGATGCCGGCCTCGGCAGCCCACGCCGGTAGGGGCTGGCCTTTGACCCTGGCAAATAGGCGACCGTCATCGAATGCACGATTGACCAGTACAGCGACACCTTTGTCCTGACATAACGGTAAGAGCTCGTGCGCAGCTTGGGGGGCAGTGACCGAGTAATTGATCTGAATGAAATCAAGCCTCTGGCTGCGCACAATTCGCGCCAAGGACTCGTGGCCGCTATTCAAATAATGGGTGACGCCGACGTAACGCGTTTTGCCCTGCTGCTGTAGCTCCCGGGCATAGGGCAACTGCGTCTGCCAGTCGCGCAGATTGTGGACTTGCAACAGATCGACGTTGTCCGTGCGCAGGCTCTTGAGTGTTCCCAACCATTGCGCCTGGGCATCGGCGGGGTTGTCGGCAGCGATTTTTGTGGCGATGAAACATTGGTGATGCCAGCCGCCCTCTTCCAGCAACTGGCCCAGAATGCTGTCAGCACCACCATAATTGGGCGAGGTATCGATGACTTTGCCACCCCCCTGGAAGAAGGCTTGGAGAACCTGCTTGAGCTGCTGGTACTCCGGGGAGTTGGCTGCTACCTCGAAGCTGCCGGAAGTGCCGGCACCGATGATTGGCAGAGCCTCGCCCGTGGCTGGAATAATACGGGTCAGCAAGCCGCCCGTGCTGCCTGCATACAACCAGGGCGTGGCGGCTGCTACGGATAGAGTCGCGCCAGCGCGTAAGACATCGCGACGTTTAAGCATAGGAAAGCTCCCGCCCCGGAGGGAAACTTTCAAGGCTAGCCGTTGAGGCCTGAACTGATCGGCGATTCTGTATCCGGATGTAAAATGACTAAGCCTGCAACAGCGCCCGCAAGTCCAGGCCGCCCTCGCCCATGGGGGGGCACCAGTAGTAGCCGCCGGTCAATGGCCGGCTAAAACGGTATAAAGCATCAGTGACGCCATCTTCCAGGCCGCTCATACGCCGCAACTGGGCTTCGAAAGCCTCAAAGCTGCGGCCGAGGGCGACGAATGCCAAGCCAGCACCGCGATTATCGGCCCAAGATACCGAGCGGCGGACCATGAAAGCTTCTGGCGCATAGCTTTCCTGCGCCGTACGCTTGACATGGGCAGACGCTGGGGCGTCATCAAGCTCTTCGTTGTCGCTCAGGCGGCGGCCGATGATATTGTCCTGATCGGCTTGAGGCAGCGCCTTGAAATACGACAGGTCATGTTTCCAGAGCTGGAAGGCGGCAAAGCTCGAACCGTCCATACCCGGCTGACCGTTAGCCAGAATGGCGGCGTGCACAGCATCGTCGTCGGAGGGGTTTTCAGTGCCATCTTCGTAACCGGTCAGGTCAAGGCCACCGCGATGCAGGAAACCATCGACGCTATCGGCCAGGCGCAACGCGGGTGCCAGCATCTGTTCAAGTGCCTGGGCTTGCAAAACCAGATCACCGCGTTCATCGCTGCGTAGCCACAACCAAAGCGCGTGCTGAGTACTTGGGTTTTCCACGGCGGCGTCAAGCTGTGGGAACGCACGCAAGCCTGGGATGTCGCGGCCTAGGGCTTTGACCAAGGGTGCGCCGATACCAAGGATCAGGCTACGGCCGTCTACGTGTGGCAACAGGGTATCCAGTACCGCGGGCAACGCCTCGGGCGACTGCAGGGCGAAGAACAGGTGACGAGCGTGCACCGGCACGGGCGTAGCAAGCAGACCTTGTTGGAAAGGCATTACAGGCGAATCCTCGGCAAAAAAGCGAATGCTACTGCGCCAAGAGCCCTATCGCAACGCGATATGGCGACGCTCTGTGCCGCAGTTTAGCGAGTGTTCGGTAACAACTGGTAAACAAGTGCTGGCTCAGTGCAATCATACAACGCCTAGAGCCCACCTAGACTGCTTGCATCCTTCACCCGAGTGCCCGCCCATGACCGCATCCCCGTTGCTGACCGCATTTCTTCCTTTGGCGCTTGGCATCATCATGCTCGGCCTAGGATTGTCTTTGACCATGGCCGATTTCGCTCGCGTGCTGAAATACCCAAAGCCGGTGATGATCGGCCTGTTTTGCCAAATCCTCCTACTGCCATTGGTATGCTTCCTCATTGCGAATGGGTTTGGCCTTGAAGCGGCGCTGGCGGTCGGCCTGATGTTGCTTGCAGCGTCACCAGGGGGCACCACCGCCAATCTGTTCAGCCACCTGGCCCACGGCGATGTGGCGCTGAATATCACCCTGACGGCGGTGAACTCGTTGATCGCTATCCTGAGCATGCCGCTGCTGGTCAACCTGTCGTTGAGCTATTTCATGGCGTCGGACCAAGCCATCCCACTGCAGTTCGCCAAGGTGCTGCAGGTATTCGCTATCGTGCTACTGCCGGTGGCGCTGGGCATGCTGATCCGTCACTGGGCACCGCGCTTCGCTGCGCGGATGGAAAAGCCCATGAAGCTTGTGGCAGCGCTGTTTCTGGCCTTCACCATCGTTCTGGCCTTGGCCAAGGACTGGCAGACCGTAGTGGAATATGCCCCGGTGGTGGGTTTGGCGGCCCTGTTGTTCAACTTGATCAGCCTTGCTGTTGGCTACTGCGTACCTCGCTTGCTCAATATTCCCAAGCGCCAGGCCATCGCTATCGGCATGGAAATCGGCATCCACAACGGCACGCTGGCCATCGCCCTCGCGCTCAGCCCATCGCTGCTCAATAACGCGACGATGGCAGTTCCAGCGGCCCTGTACAGCCTGATCATGTTCTTCACCGCCGCAGGGTTCGGCTGGTGGGTCAGCCGCGGCCGCGTGGCCAGCGCGCCTGCAACTGGCGCTTGAGCACCTTCAGCGGTGGCGCATAGAAGAAGCCGAAGGACACACAGCCGGTGCGCCCCTTCACGGCATGGTGCAGTTGATGAGCGCGGTGCAGACGTTTGAAGTAACGGTTGACCGGGCGTGGCGCGCGCGGCCAATGCCGGTGGAAGAGACCGTCGTGGGCCAGTACGTACAATACCCCATACCCTGCCACCCCTGCGCCCACCCATTGCAGCGGAGCATGGCCAGCTTTGCCCAAAGCGATGAGCGCGGCGGCGATCAGCGCCAGCGCAAGTAGGTACAGGTCGTTGGTTTCCAGCATGCCCAACTGCGGCTCATGGTGCGAGCGGTGCAGCCACCAGCCCCAGCCATGCATGACGTACTTGTGGGCCAGCGTACCGACACCTTCCATGGCCACCAAGGTGCTGAGCAGCACAACGAGATTGAACAGCATGTAACGATCCGGGCAATGGCGGAGAATGGCGCAAGGGTAACCAGTGCCCCGGTTTTTTGCCATGCCGGTGGCGCAGGTTGTAGGAAATTTCCTGATGAAGCCCTTGTCATGTTTCAACCCTTGACCCTCGGAGCTTGGCGGCGTAAGGTCCGCAACGCAATTTCGCCCCCCCCGAACAGGAGCCCTGCTTTGGACAGTAGTCCCAGTCGCTTGCGACAGGCCCACAAGGCGAGCTAGTCCGGCAGTTTCCTGCCACTGTCTCGCCAAAAGTCAGACAGTGGAACCTCTGAGCCTATTAGGCATTACTTCCCCTTCTCTTTCGTGGTCCTGCGCTTATTTCTGGTTTTTTTAACCGTGCGGGCGTACGCCCGTGAAAGAGGTTTGCTATGGATTGGAAAGTCTTTCTTCTGCGTGTTGGCGTCGCCCTGCTGCTGGGCGCTCTGATCGGTGCCGAACGCCAACTGCGCCAACGCCTGACCGGGCTGCGTACCAATGCCCTGGTCAGCACGGGCGCCTGCCTGTTCGTGCTGATGACCCAGGCGGTGCCGGGCATGGCCCCGGCAGACGCGTCGCGAGTTGCCGCCTATGTTGTGTCGGGTATCGGTTTCTTAGGTGGTGGCGTGATCATGCGCGATGGCTTCAATGTGCGTGGCCTGAACACCGCCGCTACGCTCTGGTGCACCGCAGCTGTCGGTGTGTTGTGCAGCCTGGGCCTGCTGCTGGAGGCAGTGTTGGGCAGCCTGATGGTGCTGTGTGCCAACATCCTGCTGCGCGACATCGCCCAACGGCTTGACCGCCAGGAAGTGCTACCGGCTAGCGAAGTGGAACAGCATTATGAAGTGCGCATCATTTGCCGCGCCGAGGATGAGATACAGGTACGCAGCCTGATGCTGCATAGCTTCGGCGACCCGCAATTGCGCCTGCAGTCATTGCACAGCGAGGATCTGACTAACCCTGCTCGCCTGGAAGTGCGCGCAGAGCTGCTCGGCAACCCGCAAGCCCCGGCACAACTGGAACGGCTAGTCAGCCGGGTTAGCCTTGAAAAAGGCGTGAGCTCGGTGCGCTGGCAGTTGCAGCCTCAGGTCATGGCGGCTGACTAGCGCTCATCGCGCAGGTGCCGCTCTTTCTGCTCCTGACGCTCCTTGGCCTCAATGCATAGGGTTGCGGTTGGGCGCAGGAGTAGCCGTCGCAGGCCGATTGGCTCCCCGGTTTCCTCGCACCAGCCGTACTCACCACGGGCCAGGCGCTCCAGTGCCTGGTCAATCTTGTCGAGGAGCTTCTTCTCCCGCTCCAGGGAACGCAGCCTCCACTGTCGTTCCTCCTCTGCACTGCCGATATCAGCCGGGTCGCTAAGCACCTCTTGTTCGCGCAAGGCCTGAAATTCTTCCTCGATCCGAGCTTGCAGATCAGCGCGTTGATCCAGCAGAAGTCTACGGAAAAATTGCTGTTGGACTTCGTTCATGTAGGCTGCAGGCGCTTGGCTGAGCAGTTCATCTTCTGTCATCTAGGCACTCTCGCTTAACCGAAAAGTCAAAGTGTTACGTTATAACGATTGAAGTGCAAGCTTCGCGCTACCATCACTTTGGCCCGCCAGCCCATCAAAGGATCATCAGCATGCACATCCGCCCCACCCTGCCTTCTGATATCAGTCGATTGATCGAGATTGAACACTCTGCGGCCCAAGCTTTTCGGCAGTTTCCGGAGCTGGCGTGGTTGGCAAGGGCCGAGGGGCTTGATAGGGATGCGCACACAGCCTTCATCGCGGCCAGTGCCAGTTGGCTGGCCGAAAATGATCAAGGCCAGGCCGTGGGTTTCGTGTGCTTGACCATTGAGGAGCAGGCGCTGCATGTCCACGAGCTATCGGTGAGGCTGCAGTCGCAGGGCAAAGGAATCGGCAGGTGCTTACTGGACAAGGTGTGTGCCCTAGCACGCCTGAGTGATCTGCCCATGGTGACCCTGACCACATTTGCCCATGTGCCTTGGAATGGCCCTTTTTATACAAAATACGGTTTCGAGGTACTCGAAGAGCAACGCCTTGGGGCCAGGTTGCAAGCTGTTCTTGCAACTGAGCGCGCTCAGGGTTTGCCCAGGCGCTGCGCGATGGGCCTGTTGCTAAGCACTCAGGATGCAGAGGGCGGTTGAGGGAGGCTTCCATCGCCGACTGCATCGCGTTTTTGCAGTTCATCCTTGAGCAGTTGCAGTTGCCTGGCCTGCTCGATGGAAATAGCACGACTGTTTTCCAGGCTCTGTGCCTGCGCCTGAAATTGACGGCGCATCTCATCGCTGGCGCCTTGAGCCTGGGCCAAGATCGTTCGCAGCCCCTGGATCTGCGCATCGCGTTGTTCAAGTAGCTCGTCTTTGACCTTGCATTCACTGGCCGCCTGACGATGCTCACCGAGCATACGTTCGTTGTCGCGATGCAAACGAGTCAGCTCGTCCTGTTTGACGATCATGCCCTGCTGCAATTGACGCAGTTCCACCTGCAGTTGCTGAACCTGCGCTTCTTGTCTGCGCTGGTCTTGCTCACGCTGTTCGCGACTGGCGCTGCGGTAGTGCTCTAGTGCCTCGCGCGCATGGCGGTGCTTGTCCTCCAACGAGCGGATTTGTTCATCCTTGTCTGCCAGACGCACCTGCAGCTCACCCAATGACTGATTGAGGCTGGCATTACGCAATTGCTCGGCCTGCAGGGAGTTCTGTGCGGTGACCAGGCGCTCGGACTCTGCCGCCAGGGCAGTGGCTTGAACCTGATTTTGCTGCTCAGCAGCCGCCAGCGCCAACTGGGCTTGTTGTAAAAGATTCTCTAGCTGTTGCCGCTCCTCAAGAAACGCAGCCTTGGCCTGTTCAATACGGATATTGCCCTCTTCCTCCACCTGAGCAGCCAGTTGCGAAACCAGCTTGGTGAGCGCATCACTAAGCGCCGCCTGGCCCTGCAGGCCGGCAGGCTTGGAGGCCTCCAACTCCTTCAAGTAGCGGTGGATGGTGGTCTTTGAGCCGGTATTACCCAGTTCGATACGTACTGCATCGATGCTGGGGTATTCGCCCCGGGCGATCAGGACTTGCCGAGCCTGCTGCACTACTGCTTTGTTGATACCACCCCGGGCCATGGTTACTCCTACTATTTCGTAGCATGGTACGTACCATGTATTTACATGTGATTTTTGCTCTTTCAAGAACGAATTTCAAGATCTTTCTCAGATGGAATAATCACGGTTTATCACATGTATGTGCAGGCAAGCCAAGCAGTACGGTGCTGAATGCACGCTTAAGTCGGCACAAGGGTCGAGAGGGCTGGTTATGCTCGGCCACTTCATGAAATCGCTGCCAATCAGCGATGACTCCTGGCGCCGAGTGGGCAGGGCTTCGGGGTGCCTTTGGGAAGGTCCAGAGTCAAGCAGCGCGCCGAGATCGACCTTGAGCCGCGCACTTTCCTAGCTGCGCACCATCAGTCAGTAGCTCAAGTGAGATTGGAAGGGCAATTCAGGTAACTGCGCGACCGGAATCTAACAACTAGCAGCAGCGTGGCTGCTGCCAGTCGAGTCGGACAATGCGCTGGGCACTAGGAAAGGGCTGGCGCACTTATGTGCGTAGGTATGGTGCGGGGCGCTTTACGTCTACATGCGCACTGACGGGGATGACCGCTGCTCGGGTCAACGTTGTGCATCGAGCCCCATCTGCCAGAAATCTGCCTCTAGCCGCGATGCCTGACCGAAAATCTGCGCCAACTCGATGAACCGCTGTTCAGTCATGCTTCGCGCTGCCAGCTCATCCAAGTGCTTGCGCGCCGCCGCTGCCACGCCTTGGTAAGCCTCGCCGGCATACTCGCTGATCCATTCTCGGTACGGGTGCTGGCTCAAGTCGCCAATACGCTGCGCGAGTGTGCGGCCGATTTCGGCGTAACCGATTACACAGGGTGCCAGCGCCACATGCAGTTCGAGCAAATCACCTGCTGCGCCGCAATCCAGAACGTAGCGGGTGTATGCCACAGTCGCCTGATGCTCCGGTGCTGCCTGAATGTCGGCTTGCGACAAGCCCCACCGCGCGCACAACCTAAGGTGCAGTTCGGTCTCGTCAAGTATTGCTGCAAGGCCGGACTGGGCCGCACGAATGTCCGCGGGCAGGCGGCTTTTGTAAGCCGCCAGTGCCCAGGCACGGGCGAATTGAATGAGAAACAGATAATCCTGGATCAGATAAGTCCGAAAGGCCTCTTCGGGCAAAGTGCCCTCGCCCATCTGCCGGACGAAATCGTGATCGACATAACTATTCCACTGCGTGCTGCCAGCGGACTTCAAACGTTCGAAAATATCCATGCTCAGGCCTGCTCGTGGTAAACGGCATCGAAGAAAGACAGTTCCAACGCCACCGTCCGTGCGAAGAAATCGCTGGCCACCGCCGCCTCTTTTGGCCCTACCCGGTCCAGTTCGGCTTTGAGAAACCCTACGAAATCACAGAACGCTGGGTTGTCATGCAGCGTGATCCATTCGGCGTAGACGAAGTTGTCAGGCAATGGCTTGGGTGCCTTGAGCGCCCAGTCCAGGTAAAGCCCCTCCGCCACATTGAGCACGGCCAGGGCCGCTGCATAAGAGCGAGTATCAGCAGCCTCGCGCATGATCGCCTTGAAACCTGCGGTGGGCGCGGTATCGGCAGGTTGCATACGTTGCGCCTCACTGACGCCCAACGCCTGGAAGGCGCGTAGGAAGTAGGTGTTTTCATCGCTGCAGATCATGCCCGCGAAGCGGCCAAAGCGCAGACGAGCTTCATAAGTATCCGCGCTGGCGATGGCAGCGCCAAGCAGGGTCACGAAGCTATCGAGAAAGCGGTGATCCTGGATCAGGTAACGGATCATAACCTGATCCGGCACGCTGGCCGTGCAAAGCTCGGTGACGAATCGGTGTTCAACCGCCGCTGACCAGGTCGATTGGTTCTGACGTTGCAAAGTATCGCTGAAGCGTTCAGCCATGCTGCTCTCCCCCTTGGGAATGACAGCGAGACCTTTGTGGCTTGGCATGGTGTGGCCTCGCAGTGAGGCCGGCTAAAAGGCAGGTCGGCAGTCCCATCCCTTCGCCGGCATGATCCGGATCAGGTTCGAAGGGTCACCGCGCTGCTATGCCAGCGGTTTCTCAGCCCGTTGCAGGGCTCCCCTTGGTAGGCGACAGATATACAGCGCCAGACTCCGCTTGTCATCATTGGCCTGGTGCACGTGGCCTGGGCCTTTACCTTGCCGCGCATCGAGGCAAACAGGTAAGGCATTTAGCCACTAGTCATCAGGCTGTCATCTGCTTGTCGTATTTTCATCTGATCACCCAGGGTCAGGACTACCAGCAGTGATCCGTCGCTCTCACTCTTCTACAGGCGTTCTACGCTTGTTGATCCTGACGCTCTGCGCAGCAACCCTGATCTTCCTGTGGGGGCTGTACTTCACTCAGAAGGCCGCTGCGCGCAGGGATGTGCTGGCCGCCAAGGCAGCGCAGCAGCTGAACCTTGCCAGTGTCGTTGCACAGAGCCTGTGCCAACTGGTCGACCGCACCCAGCGTATGCTCCAGATAACCCTGAGCGAGGGTAAATCCCTGAATGCCGGCAACCTTAACCTGCCCAGGCTGTTCACCGACGACCCGCTCTTCAAGGGCATAGGGCTCTATAACCGCCAGGGCCAGTTACTAGTGGCTAGCGTCGAGGGCCAACCAGCCCTCCTACCGCCCAGCTGGCTGGATCAACTGAACCTGCACGCCAGGCAATTCGGATTCACGCCCTTCCTGCTCCCGCCCCCCCTGCCAGCCCCGCTCGACTGGCATCAGTTCTTCATGCTGCCGCTGCCGGGCCTCAATGGTGATGAGCCAAACACGCTTGTTGTTATGCAGCTCGACCTGAGTTACCTAGGAGCATTGTTGCAGCCTATCGATCTGGGCGAGAGCGGCTTGGTACGGCTGCTCCAGAGCAATGGCCAGGAACGCCTGCACATCGATACCCACGCAATGCCGGTGGCAGGCGACAGCTTCGCACCGGGCATGGCGGATACCGGCCAGCGCGCTGGGCAAATGACACAGTTCGTTGACGGCGTTCCCTATCAGAGCCTGTATCGCAGCGTGCCTGAGCACGCTTTCAGCGTAGTGGTCAGCCAGCGGTATGACCAAATGCTGGCCCCTTGGGCAAAAGCTTACGCACGCCAGTTATGGTTCAACCTAGGTATGACACTGGTGATTCTCACCGGTTTGGCCTGGGCCTTGCGCCTACTGCGCAAGCGTCAAGAGGCGTTTTGCGACCTCGAGCACGCTCAGCAGGTCAACCAGCAGTTGATCGGCCGGCTCGAGGCCGAGCACCGGCGCAGCAGCCACGCGGCTGCGACCGACCACCTGAGCGGCCTACACAACCGCCGCCAGTTCGTCGAAATGGCCGAGCAAGCGCTGACCCGACAGCGGGGCAAGCGCTGTTTGATGGCTATCCTGTTCATCGACATGGACCGCTTCAAATCGATCAACGACTCTCTGGGGCACAAAATTGGCGACCTGCTGCTGCAGGCGGTGGCCGGGCGCATACGCCGGCTGCTTGAGCCTGGGGATGAGGCGTCACGCTTTGGCGGTGACGAATTCGTGGTGCTGCTGGCCGGCGAACGCAGTGAGGAACAGATCACCGTCTGGGTGCACACACTGGTAAAAAAACTTTCGGCCACCTATGCCCTCGATGGCCAAGAGGTCAATACCAGCCCGAGTGTCGGGGTCAGCATCTGCCCGCGCGACGGCCAGGACATCGACAGTTTGATACGCTTTGCCGACGCTGCCATGTACTGCGCCAAGCAGGCTGGCCGTGCGCAGTATCGGTTTTTCGACCCATCGCTCAACCGCTCCGATATTCAGGCCTTTGCACTCGAACAGGCCTTCGGCAGCGCCTTGAGCGGGCGGCAGTTCGTGCTGCACTACCAGCCTCAAGTCCGCCTGGATAACCATCGTGTGCTCGGCTATGAAGCTTTGGTAAGGTGGGACCACCCCGATTTCGGGCTGCTTTATCCGGACAGATTTATCGATCTTGCCGAGCGCAGCGGCTTCATCATTGAGCTTGGCTGGGAGGTGTTGCGTTTGGCGTGCGAAGACCTCGAACGCTGGCAGGCAAAGGGCCAAGAGGCCCGGCTGGCCGTCAATGTCTCAGCCATGCAGTTGCGTCAGGCCGACTTCAGTACCCGCTTGCTGGCCAAGCTGGAGTATCACGGCATCATGCCCCATCGCCTGGAGCTGGAAATCACCGAAACCACCATTCTTGACTCGCAAGGCACCGCAATCGATCACCTGCATCGCCTGCGCGCTGCCGGCCTGGGCATCAGCCTGGATGACTTCGGCCGCGGCTATGCGGGCTTCGCGCACCTGCAATCGCTGCCACTGAGCAAACTGAAGATCGACCGCTCGCTGATCGCCCCCTTATCCAACAGTTACGACGACAGTCCAATCGTGTCATCGACCATCATCCTGGCCAAACGGCTGGGCCTGGAAGTGGTGGCCGAAGGCGTCGAGACCCGTGAGCAAGTGGTGTGCCTGAAGCTAGCTGGCTGCGATATCGCCCAGGGTTATCACTTCAGCCGCCCCCTGTCGGCAGCGCAGTTGCGCGAATATCCACCGTTCAACGGCTGCGAGGAAAAACCTTGCCTGGCGTGAGCCAGACCGGACAGGCAACGCGTTAGGCGGTATGGTGTCGGCAATACGAAGCTGGCCACACTCCCATGACCGACATCGAGCGTTACGTCCGCGCCGCTACCCGTGACAACACCCGGCGCAGCTACCGGGCCGCCATCGAACATTTCGAGGCCCACTGGGGTGGTTTCTTGCCCGCCACGGCCGAGAGCATCGCCCGCTATCTGGCCGACCATGCCGAGCAGCACGCGGTCAGCACCCTGCGCCAACGCCTTGCCGCGCTGAGCCAATGGCACATCAGCCAAGGCTTCCCCGACCCGACCAAAGCGCCATTGGTGCGCAAGGTACTGCGCGGCATCCGCACCCTGCACCCAACGCCACCCAGGCAGGCCGCACCCTTACTGCTGCAACACCTGCAAACGGCCGTCGACTGCTTCGAGGCAGAGGCCAGGCAGGCCCGTGACTGCCATGACCTGGCAACCCTGCGCCGAGCTCGCCGGGACACCGCCTTATTGTTACTCGGCTTCTGGCGCGGCTTTCGCGGGGATGAACTGGCACGCCTGCAGGTGCAGCACATTCGCGCCGAGGCTGGTGTTGGCATAACGCTGTACCTGCCTCGCAGCAAGGGTGACCGCGAGGCTCTTGGCGTGCAACACCGAACCCCGGCATTGAAAACACTCTGCCCAGTCACGGCCTATCTGCAGTGGCTGGAGGTGGCGGGCATCGCCCATGGCCCGGTTTTTCGCAAGCTCGACCGCTGGGGCAACCTTGGCGACCTGCCGCTGCACAGCAACAGCCTGGTCGGCATGCTGCAGCGTATGCTGCAGCGCGCAGGCGTGCCGGGCACGCTGTACACCAGCCATTCCCTGCGCCGCGGCTTTGCCACCTGGGCGACCGCCAACGGCTGGGAGCTCAAGGCGCTGATGAGCTACGTTGGCTGGAAGGATGCCAAGTCGGCCTTGCGCTACATCGATGCTGCACAGGGCTTTGGCGAGCTGGCCGTGTTGCCGCAAAGCGCCCCGATCAAAGCGCTCACGCCTTGAACGCAGTAGCTGTCGAGAGTGGAGCTCAACCTACGAACAGCCTGCGCTCCCTAGCCCAGACCATCGCTTCACTGCGGCTGTGCACATCGAGCTTGGAGTACACCGTGGACACATGGTTGCGCACTGTGTTGAGGGCCAGGTTCAATCGCGAGGCTATCTCTTTGTCGGCAAGGCCTTCGCAGATCAGCGCCAAGACCTCACGCTCTCTGCGTGTCAGGTCGGTGAACGAAGCGTCAGGTAAACGGCCGGTGTTGATGCGTTTGGCATTGGCCAGCTTCTCTATCAAGGTCTGGCTGAACCACGACGCATCTTTCATGACCGCCTCGATCGCCTCGACGAGTTCCAACTCTGAGCGCTTGCGTTCGGTGATGTCCATCAGAACCAACAGGTAGCAGGGGGTGTCCTGCAGGCTAACGCTGTCGGCCTGCAGGACACAGTCCAGGCGCTCATCGGTTTTTTTTCGCAGGTTCAGGTCTAACGACTCTATGCGCCCGGTCTTCTCCAACATATCGAAGATTTGAGAGGTAACGCGTTTGTCTTCGAAAAAATCCATTTCAGCCACGGTCCTGCCGATCGACTCCTGGGCGGTGTAACCGAGCGTTTGAAGAAACGCATCATTGGCATCGATCAGCTGCTGCCGGTCTGCGCTGCACAACAGCGTTGGCACGGGGCTCAGGCGAAACGCCTTGGCAAAACGCTCCTCGCTCTGACGCAGGGCATTTTCCGCCTTGCGCCGTGGCTCAAGGTCGGTGAACGAGAACAACATGCAATCTTCCTCATGCATGTCCAACGGCTGTCCAGCCACGATGACCAGCTTCGTGCCGCCATCGGGTAAGCGCAGTTCGGCCTGCATCTGGGGAATGGTCGCGCCCTCGATCAGCCGCTCGATCGCCAGCTCTTTGCGCTCTGCGTTCTCTAGTACGTCCACCTCGTAAACAGACCTACCGATCACGTTTTCTCGCACGTGCCCGGTCATCTCCAAAAAGCCCTGATTGACTTTGATGAAACGCAAATCGCTGAGCCTGCAGATGACCGCAGGCGCCGGGTTGGCATTGAAGGTTTTTTCGAAACGCTGCTCGGCGCTGGCCCACTCGGTGGCATCGGCAATGATCAGCACCAGAGATTCAGCTTCACCTCGGCTGTCGGTCAGCACCATGCTGCGCACGCGGTGAACCCGGCTGCGCTGCTCCTCATCATCGACCCGCGCCACCTCCACAACTACGTCGCTGAACACCTCGCCTGCAGCCACCCGCGCCATTGGGTACTGCTCGGGCTCCAGCGGGTGGTTGTTGCGGTAACGCAGGGCGAAGCGCGCGCGGTAAGCCTCGGCGTTGCCTCCTAGTTGCTCCAGGCTGTCGACCCCATGCATACGCAGCGCGGCCTCGTTGGCCCAGATTATCGATTGGTCGACTTCCAGCAGGATCACACCGTCGGACAGCCCGGCGATGATTTGCTGGAGCTGACGGCGATTGGTTTCCCGGGAGAGCACGGCATCGCTCATGGCAGTTCTCCAAAGCATGTTTGGGTAGTGACTGGAGCATATAACGCTGCAATCAGGCCTAGGGTGGTGCCAATGCACTAATCGATCCGGTGCAGATGCGCCATCACAGCCTTGCATGAGACCGGCAAACTGACCCTGACGTTGCACTAGCGCTAGCAGTTGCTGGTACTTCCACTCTTCATCTCGAGGATGCATAGATGACTCAATCGTATGTGACCGCCCCAGCCAACGCTGTCAGCTCGCTGCGGGTATCCTGGAGCGCCGTGTTCGCAGGCGGCGCCATCGCCTTGGCCAGCTACCTGGTGCTGAGTGTACTGGGCACAGCAATTGGTGCAGGCGCCGTGGACCCCATGGCCGAAGGTAATCCCTTGCGAGGCTTCGGTACGGGCGCAGGCGTTTGGTTGTTCGTCAGCACGCTGGTGTCGGTAGCAGCCGGTGCCTGGGTGGCTGGGCGTACCGCACCGACCCGTGGTGGCCTGCATGGCCTGTTGAGCTGGACAATCACCACGTTGATGGCTACCTGGCTGTTGGCGTCGCTGGCCGGTAGCGTGGTTGGCACCGCTGGCAATATCGCCGGCAAAGGCCTATCGCTCGCTGCCGACGGTGTGGCCGCCGCAGCGCCGGGGGTTGGCCAAGGCATCAAAGATCAGCTCGACAAACGTGGCATCTCGCTGGACTGGGATAGCCTGGAAGCGGAGTTGAACAAGACCCTGGAACAGACCGGCAAACCCGAGCTGAACCCTTCGACGCTGCAGAACAAGGCCGATCAGGCACAGGCCCAAGGTGAGTCGGCAGGTCAAGTGGCAGCTGAAAACCCTACCTTGGCGATCGACCAGCTCAAGCAATGGTTCGAGCGCGTGCGCAAAGCGGGTGAGCCTGCCCTGAGCGCTGCAGACAAACAAGCCTTGGTCAATATCGTCGCGGCCCGCACCGGCAAAAACCAGCAGGAGGCTGAGCAGGTGGTGGACAACTATGCCCAGGCGTATGCGCAAGCTGCCGAACAGGTCAAAGCGCTGAAGGAGCAGGCAGAGCAGCAGGCACGTGAGGCTGCCGAAGTTGCCGCCAGCAACGTCTCGAAAGCGGCCTGGGGCACCCTGGTGACCTTGTTGATCGGTGCCGCCCTGAGCTTTGCAGTCGGTCGCTTCGCACTGTCGTCACGGCAGCCCCAGGTGATTGTTGAGTGATAGAGCAGTCCAGACCCAACTACGCCTATCTGAACCACCCGATGTTAACTGATGATCATTGAAGGAGAATCTCCATGAGCAGCACTTCGGACAAAGTTAAAGGCATGGCCAACGAAGCCGTCGGCAAGATCAAGCAAGCTGTCGGCAAGGCCACCGGCAATACAGAGCTTGAAGTCAAGGGCAAGTTGCAGGAGAAAAAGGGTGAAGCCCAGCAAGTGGTGGGTGACGTTAAAGATGCCGTCAGCAAAGACTGACGCAATCGCTGGTTGAAAACGAACGGTCGCCCTCGGGCGGCCGTTCGTTTTTTTCAAGCAGGGGCTAGGGCGCGAGCGTGGTTATTTGCGTGAAGCCGATTGCCAGAGGCGGGCAATGTCAGCGGCGCGATGCTGCAACAGCTGTGCGGCGTTCGCGCAAGCCTGTTGCAAAGTCATCGGCCCGCTGGCCAAGGCAAAAGCTGCATCGATGCCGTGAGCATAAAGCTGCTGGTAACCGTCGCCCAAGGTTCCAGCCAGCACCACCACTGGCACTGCATGACGCTTGGCTACCCGTGCAACGCCCATTGGCGTTTTGCCGCGAAGGGTCTGGGCATCGAAGCGCCCTTCACCGGTGATGACCAGGTCGGCGTCGCGCATCAAGGCATCAAGCCCAGCCAGTTCGGCAACTACCTCGACACCTGGGCGAAACCGCGCACCCATGAATGCCTTGGCGGCAAAACCCATCCCCCCTGCCGCGCCGCACCCAGGATATTCACGCACGTCCTCACCCAAAAGCTGCGCGCAGTGGTCGGCGAAATGGCCGAGAGCCTGATCCAAGGCCTGCACTTGCTCGGGATTGGCGCCCTTTTGCGGGCCGAAAATAGCCGAGGCACCATTGGCGCCACATAACGGGTTATCGACATCGGCTGCTACCTCGACCTGCACCTCGGCCAGGCGGGGATCCAGGCCACTGGCGTCGATACGGGCAAGGCGCGCCAGATCCAAGCCACCCTCCTCCAGTGCGTGCCCATGAGCATCAAGCAAACGCATGCCAAGGGCCCGTAGCATTCCGCTGCCGCCGTCATTGGTGGCGCTGCCGCCTATGGCCAGTACGATACGCTGGGCTCCGGCCGCCAGCGCGGCGCCAATCAGCTCGCCGGTACCCCAGGTGCTGCTGCGGCAGGCATCTCGCTGGTCGCTTGGAACTAACTGGATGCCGCTGGCCTGAGCCATTTCAATCACTGCCGTTCGGCTTTGCGGCAGCCAGCCCCAGCCGGCCAGCACGGTTTGCCCCAGCGGCCCACGTACGCTCTGGCGACGCAGCTCACCTTCACTGGCGGCGAGGATCGCTTCCATGGTGCCTTCGCCACCATCAGCCATTGGGCATTTGACCAATTCGGCAGCGGGCCACACTTCGCCGAGGCCTTTGGCGATGGCGTCGGCGACGCCAGCAGCGTCGAGGCTGTCCTTGAACGAGTCCGGGGCGATGACGACTTTCATGGGGATTCTCCTGTCCTGATGCCTGGCATGCTGACAGTTGAGCAGCGCGCCGGCCTCAGTCGGATGCACAATTGGCGGCTACCGTTGTTTGGGCAAATGCCTGCGCCAGCGCTCACTCGACCGGCAGCAGCTGCAGACCCAGGTACAGGCTTAGCATGCCTTCCAGGCGCACTGGGTCCACTTCGCCCAGTTCAGCGATACGTTCAAGGCGGTAGCGCAGGCTATTGCGGTGGATACCCAATGCATCGGCGCAGGCTTGGCTCTGCCCATCGTGCGCGCACCAGGCCCGCAACGTGATCAGCAACTGGCCACTGGCATCCCGTGCGCGAATGCGCTGCAGCGGTTCAAGCAACTCGTCCAGGGCATCTTCGTTGCGATGGCGCCACAGCAGGGCTGGCAGACGGTAGCGAGCCAGGCTGAGCAGACGAACATGGGGCAACACCTCGCGGCCGTAGGCCAGCAAGTCCCGCACGCGCCGGTAACCTCGCCGCAGTTGCTCAAGGCTTTGCGCCGGGTTGCCAAGCGCCACACGCTCGACATCCCAGCCATGGCGTTGCAGGCGCTCGATCAGGCGTGTTTCGTCCAGCACCTGTGCCGCTGGCCGGCACCAGAGCAGCGACTGGCGTGACGGGCTGACGCACCAGCTGTCCGGGTATCGGCTCATCAACCAGGCGGACAGGGTTTCAGCCGGTGCGCCAAGGTGCAGCTCGAACAGGCATGGCACCCGCGGCAGGTGGGGTTTGAGGCCCAATTGCTGGGCCTCGTCCAACAGCCTTGGCGAATCGCCATTGGCGCCGAGCAACAACGCCAGCAAGTCGTCGCACCGCTGACGCCGCCACTGCTGCTCGACCTGCAGGTGCCGCTGAGCCAAGAGCATTTCGGCGGTCATGCGCACCAGCTCGCCGTAGGTTCGCAACTGCTGCGGCTCGCCAGTCAGGCCCAGTACGCCAATCAAGCGGCCGTCCAGCATCAGCGGCAGGTTGACTCCAGGCTGGACGCCCTTGAGGCACCTGGCGGCGTCTGTGTCTAGCTCGACTACCCGCCCATTGGCGAGGACCAGTTGCGCGCCTTCATGGCGGGTATTGATACGCTCAGGCTCACCACTGCCCAGGATCAGACCTTGGCTGTCCATGACATTGACATTGCAAGGCAAGATGGCCATCGCTCGATCGACGATATCTTGTGCCAGGTCATGGTCCAGTTCGAACATTCAGCGGTCCTTAATCGTGTCAGCTTTTGTGATATGGCACAGCGCCGGACACGATACGCTGTGCAAACGCACAAAGACAGCCGCGCCACACTCCCCGAGACTCGACAGTGCGAGCGCCGGCACAGGCGACGCGGCGACAATCATAACAACAGAGAATCCGATCATGGCACACAGCCCAGCCTCTGACCAAGGCAACGATATCACCCGCAACGCGCTGTACCGGCGCATCACCCTGCGACTGATCCCGTTCATTTTCATCTGCTACCTGTTCAATTACCTGGACCGCGTCAACGTTGGCTTTGCCAAGCTACAGATGCTTGATGCACTCAAATTCAGTGAAACCGTGTACGGCCTTGGTGCCGGCATTTTCTTCATCGGCTATGTGCTCTGCGGCCTGCCGAGCAATCTTGCGCTCAACCGCTTCGGCCCGCGGCGCTGGATTGCTGCCATGATGATCGCCTGGGGAAGCCTGTCGACTTGCCTGCTGTTCGTCACCACGCCCACCGAGTTCTATACCCTGCGCCTGCTCACCGGGGCCGCAGAAGCTGGGTTCTTTCCTGGCGTGGTGCTTTACCTTTCGCGCTGGTTCCCCACCGACCGTCGCGGCCGAATCATGGCCCTGTTCATGTCGGCCATCCCTGTGTCTGGGCTGCTGGGCGGACCTTTCTCTGGCTGGATTCTCGAGCATTTCGCCGCTGGCCAGCACGGGCTTGCCGGTTGGCAATGGATGTTCCTGATCCAAGGCCTGCCAACCGTTGCGCTTGGCTTGTTGGCCATCAAGCTGCTTAGCGATGGTTATCAGAAAGCCGCTTGGCTGAGCCCAGCCGAGCGCCAGTTGATCGAAGCTGACCTCGCAGCCGATGCCGCCTGCAAACCAAGCACTGCCGGCGACAGCGTCCTGGCGGTACTGCGCAACCCGCTGATCTGGACCTTCGGGTTCGTGTATTTCTGCATCCAGAGCGGTGTGTATGCAATCAACTTCTGGCTGCCTTCAATCATCAAGAACATGGGCTTCGACAACCCTCTGCTGATCGGCTGGCTTAGCTCCATTCCCTATCTGCTGGCCGGTGTGTTCATGATTCTGTGCGGCCGCTCGGCGGACCTGCGCAACGAGCGCCGTTGGCACCTGGTGGTGCCGATGTTGATGGGCGCTGTGGGCCTGCTTATCGCAGTCAATTTTGCCGGCAACCCAACCATTGCCATCCTGGGATTGTCGATCGCTACCATGGGCGCACTGACCGGGCTACCGATGTTCTGGCCGATGCCCACGGCGCTGCTGAGCGCAAGCGCAGCGGTCGCAGGTTTGGCGATCATCAACTCGGTTGGGCAGATGGCGGGCTTTTTGAGCCCGTACCTGGTGGGCTTCATCAAGGACCAGACCGGTTCGACCGACGCTGCCCTTTACTCCCTGGCAGCGCTGATCGTCTTGGGCAGTCTTGTGGCCTTGCGGGTCACGCGGGCTGGCGCAAGGGGCATGGCTCGGGCTCACTGAGCCCCATGCGGCGGCTGCGGGTACCCAGCCGCCGCAACAGCTTAACCCTGCGGCACCGATCGTCAGGTCAATGCATCCGGTGCACACCCCAGGCGTCAAAGCTCCAAAGCCCTCTGTGGAGCAGCTCTATGACCCAGCATGCCGTGGCCCGTTTCGATCAACTCGACGCCAGACGCCCTATGCGCGTACAGGCCGGCAGCGAGGAAGTGATTCTCGTACGCCAGGGCAACGAAATCCATGCCTTCCAAGGCAACTGTCCACACGCGGGCGCGCCGTTGGAAGAGGGCCTGATTTGCGCAGGTGTTTTGGTTTGCCCTTGGCACAAGGCCGCCTTCGCGATCAAAGACGGTTCGGTGTGCGAACCGCCGGCGCTGGCTGGCCTGCGCAGATATCGGGCGTGGGTCGAAGACGGTGAAGTATGGGTTGATGACCAGCCGCTACCCAGAAGCGAGCCGCCCAGACGTAGTGATGCGCGCACTTTCGTGGTGGTCGGTGCAGGTGCCGCAGGTTCTGCAGCCGTAGCAACGCTGCTCGATCATGGCTTTGGCGGGCGTCTGATATGGCTGGACCAGGAGCGCCACCCCGCCTACGACCGCACCGCCCTCAGCAAATTCGTCATTTCCGGCGAGCTGTCGCCGGACGAGGTCCCTTCACTGTTGGAGCCTGAACAATTGCGCAGGGGCCAACTAGACCGGCGTATCGGCAAAGTACGTAGCTTGGATGCGAAAAAGCAACGCATCACCCTCGCCGACGGCCATCACATCGATTATGACGCTGCCTTGCTAGCCACTGGCGCTATACCTCTACGCCCAAACGTGCCAGGTATCGACCTGCAAGGCATCATGACTTTGCGCTCACGCGAAGACGCCGCCCGCCTGCTCGATGCCGCCGAACCGGGCAAACCTGTGGTGGTGGTAGGTGATGGTTTCATCGGCCTGGAGGCGGCTTCGGCGCTGCAAAAATATGGCGCGAAGGTACATGTGGTCGCCCGGCACGAAGTTCCTTTGGCCAATCAACTCGGTGATCGGATTGGCCACAGCATTCGTATGCTGCATGAACGCAAAGGCGTCACGTTCCATGCCCCAACCGAGGTCGAGCGTTTCCTCGGTGACGGCACCGTGGAGGCCGTGCAATTAGCCAACGGCGAACGGCTCGCAGCTTCGGTTGTGGTACTTGGCACGGGTGTCAGGCCGGCCACTGGTTGTGTGCAAGGTGTCCAACTGAGCGAAGACCATTCATTACCGGTAGACGCCGAGCTTAAGGTCGCGCACGGGCTTTGGGCCGCTGGCGATCTGGTGACCTTCCCCTGCGCAGGGACGCCCGTGCGTATCGAACACTGGCGTCTGGCGCAGCAGCACGGGGTCATAGCCGCCATGAACATGCTGGGTGAGCATCGCCGCTACGATGATGTGCCATTCTTTTGGACGTACCATCACGGGCGCACTTACGAGATGCTCGGGCATGCTCAGGATTGGGACCGCATCGAGTTCGTCGGGGCGCCAGAAACGGGAGAGTTTCTGGCGCTGCAATGCACCGGTGAACGGGTGCAAGCCGTGATCGCCAATGGTTATTCGGATGCCATGGCAATGCTGTCACAAAGGATGAAACAGCCTCTGAGCCTTGATGATGCCCTGAAGTTGATCGGCTAAAGGCGCAAGCCGTGGGCCTGGATCCACAGCTGTATCAGCAATAGATGCACTGGATAGAACAGATAGCCCCACCGCCGCACTGCAGGCACTGGCCAGTGCTCGACCTGTAAAAGCCGCCAACCCAGGGGTATGGCCAGCGCCGCAGAGGCCATGGTCATCCAGGTTATCGATGCGCCGAGATGCTCACGCAGCCAGCTGTTGGTCAAATTGCCCGCCACAGCGAGCGCGCCTGGCAGCAACCAGGAAAGCCCCCCTAGGCGGCGCGCTACCAACCAGCCCGCGGGCAGCAGCGCCCCCGGGAGGCCGTACATCAAGTGTCCGCTAAAGACGGCCCCTACCATCGAGGCTGCCAGCCCTACCAACTGCACGCCGATCTGCCGGTGCTGCACACCCCAAGCGATCAATAACCCCAGGGTCAGCGTTGGAATGATGTTGAGGGTTTGCGAGTCCGGCTCTACCCAACGATAGGGCCCCTCGGACAGCACTGAAAACACCAGCAGCCAGCCAAGGTAGCGCAGGTTGATCGTGCCACCGCGCGCCACATTGGTGGCCACGGCCAGGCAGAACAAGGGAAAGGCAAACCTGCCTACGATGAACAAGGCCTGAGCTTCTGGCCATATATACCGTAGGTGGTCGACAACCATTGTGATGATCGCCACCCACTTGACCAGGTCCAGCCCCGCCGAGCGCACCCTAGGGCTCTTGCTCGCTGGCCTGACCTTGATAGCTGCCAGTCCAGGCGGCCAATGGCAAGGGCGGTTGCTGATCAAATATGCGTCGCCAGATCAGTGTCAGCTCGCCGTTGGCAATCATCGCGCCGACACCAGGCCCGACCCAACGAGTGGGTGTGTCGCTCACCCACTGGCCCTGACCATCGCGGTGGGCCATGTTGAAGCGGAACGTATAGTTGCCAGGTAGGCCCATGCGCAGGTCGCTGACCACCAGGTCGTTGCCGATAACATCAAAGCGTAGCCAGCCCCCTGTAAACCAGCGTAAGCGTTCGAGCAACGGCGCATTGTGGAGTGCCTCACCCAAGGCTTGATTCAGTGGCAGGCGCTGCATCTCCGGCGATTGGCGGTCGAAGATACTGCTGATGCCTTCGTAGTAGTAACCGTCTGGTGTCTTGGCCAGTACGCGCCAGATCAGGCTGTTGAAAGCGATCGGCACGGCACGCACCTCACTGGGTTGGATTCCCTTTTCTTCCAGCGCCAGTTGCAAGCGCTGTTCGGCCGCCATGCGCGAAGCAAGGCCGAACCCGAGGTAAGCGGTGCTGATCGCCAGAGCCAGGCTCAATACCCGCACAGCTCGACCCTCCAACCCTTTGAAAGCGGCGTAGAGCACCGCTAACAGCAGCGGCACGGTATACAGCGGATCGATGATGAATACCGCCGCCCAGCTTTGCGGCGTGAGGTGCAGCGGCCAGAACAGCTGCGTTCCATAGACGGTGAAAGCATCCAGGATAGGGTGCGTCACCAGCACCAGCCAGAATGCCAGAAACAGCCTTGTCAGACTGTAACCCTTATCGGGCCAGCGCCGTCGGGCGACTGCACTCACCATCCAGGCCAGTAGCAAGGCCAGCCCTGTGAGCACGAAGATCGAGTGAGAGAAGCCGCGATGATAGGTCATCTGCGACACCGGATCGGCGTAGCGAATGACCACGTCGAGGTCGGGCACAGTTGCCAGTACGGCGCCGTAAACCAGCGCACGACGGCCTTGGATACGGCCAAGCACCGCGCCTTGCAGAGCTGCGCCGAGTACGGCTTGAGTGATGGAGTCCAAAGGATACTTCCTGGTAGGCAATTGACCAAACCTACCTTTCGGACAGACCCGTACGCAATCAGTGCCACTTGGTTATCGGCGCAATAGCATTTATGCATTGAACACTGCGTAGGGCTTGAAGTAAGCTCGATGCCATTCACTGGAGAGCAACATGCCGCCACTCACCCACAACCACGCTAACCTCACCGGTCGCAACCTGCGCCCTGTGTTGGCCGTGGCTGGTTGCCAGGCCGCTGCCAGTTTTTATTTCGGGTATTGGTTTAGCCACTAGGCGCCGACACCCATCCGGCGCCCACCTTCGAGGGGCCGCCGAACATGAGAATACTCAAACCCCCGGTCGGCTTCCCGACCGGGGGTTTTTGCTTTCAAGGCCATTGTATTTTCACCGATTCGAACAGAGGACAGATTCATGAACTACGTCACTTATCACTACCCAAGCACCGCTGCCTGGCGATTTAGCCAATCCCGTTCGGGCCAGCCTGCCGCCTCCGATCGGTCGCTCATCGGTGGCAACGCTGCAGCGCATCATTCAACGAATAGTCGAACACCTCGATAGGGCCGACAGCGCGGGCCAGAACCCGCCGTCCGCCCAGGGAACACAAGCCATGCAAGCCTCCAACCTCGCACTGAACCTGTCCCAGCCACAAGCTGCCAATACCACTGTCAGTCGGCGCCTGCCCAGCCCGCACCTGCTCAAACAGCAGATGCCGCTGCAAACTGAACTCGCCCAGCAAGTCCACAATCAACGCCAGGCCATCCGCGCCATCCTCGAGGGCCACGATGAGCGCCTGTTGGTGATCGTTGGCCCCTGCTCTATCCACGACCCGCGCTCGGCCTTGGAATATGCCGATCGGTTGGCCGCATTGAGCCGTAAGGTCGATGAACACATGCTGCTGGTAATGCGCGCCTACGTGGAGAAACCTCGCACTACGGTGGGCTGGAAAGGCCTGGCCTACGACCCGCACCTGGACGGCAGTGACGACATGCATGCCGGCATCGCCCTGTCCCGCGGCTTGATGCTGAGCATGCTCGAACGTGGCCTGCCGATCGCCACGGAATTGCTGCAACCGATGGCCGCCGGCTATTTCGACGACCTGCTGGCCTGGGCGGCAATTGGCGCACGTACGACCGAGTCGCAGATCCATCGTGAAATGGTCAGCGGGCTGGAACTGCCGGTGGGCTTCAAAAATGGCACCGACGGCGGCATCGGCATCGCATGCGATGCCATGCGCAGCGCCGCCGCACCGCACCGCCATTTCGGCATGGATGCCCAAGGCTACCCGGCAATCATCGAGACGTTGGGCAACCCGGATACGCATCTGGTGCTGCGTGGCGGCCACAAGGGCCCGAACTACGATGCCAACAGCATTGCCCAGGCACGCCAGGGTCTGGTGAAGGCCGGCTTGCAGCCAAGAATCGTGGTCGATTGCAGCCACGCCAACAGCGGCAAAGACCCTGCCCGCCAGCCAGCTGTGTTCGAGGACGTTCTGGCTCAGCGTCTGGCAGGTGACCGTTGCATAGTCGGTGTGATGCTTGAAGGGCATCTGTTCGATGGCTGTCAGGCGTTGGAAAAAGGGGCGCTCGAGTATGGTGTTTCAATCACCGACGGCTGTTTGGGTTGGGCTGCGACTGAACACCTGCTGATGCATGCCAACTGCCAGCTGGAGACTGGGTCGGCCAAGCGATAACGATCCTCGCTAAAGGTCCGGCGGTAGTTGGAATAACTGTCTCGTTGCAAAGCAGACTGCAACGAGACAGTTACATACGCGACTGCACAGCCCCCAAGCCAACGCTCAGGTCAATAGCGCAGGTTGTCTATATAAATCGTATTTCTGGTTTTACTCATATTCACGACCTGAAAATGCGAGACCGCAGCCCCTGTGGTCGAGTAGCTAAAGCGAGTCGTATAGACTGTATAGCCTTTGGGCGGAGACGCGGATGGTGTAGGCATCGGCAGCGTATCGATGACCTTCCCAGCGTCGTCGATAATTTTCACCTCACTCCCTGAAACCGTGGTGAAATCAAAAGAGAATGAGGTGACGGGGTTTTTGAGGAAGAAACTCACTGTACTACCGAAATGCCCGGCTATCACGCATCCGCTTACGGGTAAGTGTATCGCCTCGCGCGTAGACATGATCCAGCCCAAACCACTGTCAAGTCGTACATCAGCAGCAGGGTATTTATATTCTTTACCCCGGACCATTGCAGACTGCCCGGTTCCAGTTCCGAACGTTTCAGTGCGGTTGTAGCTGGGGATTTTCAGCTGTCCGGAAATCCCCACGGGCATCGGTTGGGATGTTGTTTTTGCACCCGAGGGATAGTGCTCCACCTCGTAGGTCATCACCGCGTTTTTCAGACCGCTTACCGGCGTAAGGTCAGCTGAGGTCAGGTTGATGGTCTGTTTACCTATACTTGCAACCGTGTGCTCCTTGACGGTCAAATTATCAAATTTGATGCGTATCTTGTCGCCGACCGCCATGCCTTCATACTGCGGTATCTCTACCACCAACCCACCTGTAGCGACCTTGCCAAGGTCCAGGTTGCCGCCTTTGACTCCGGGAAGGCTCAGCGCTGGTGGCAATTTCGCCACGGCCTGTTGGGTGCCGATACTGAACTCGAAGTCTTCTGAAGCCTTGCTGGGCTTGTCTTCCCAATCGACAACGTAGTAGACCCACACTTTGTTCGGTTTATCGCCTTTGTAAGTAAGGTGTTCAGCAGGCACCATGAACGGGCTCACTTCATCACCTGCTTCGAGCACCTGTTCGTCCTCGTAGTATTCACCATCGGAGGTTTCCCAGTACAAGGTCACTGTACAGGGAGTCGGTGTTACCTGGTCGGCAGGGATGACGATCTGCATGTCGTATTCATATTCTGGCAGCGTTGGGTCAACCAGGCCTTTGGCCAGTAGCGGGTCCGTCGTCGGTGCAGCCAGCGTGCTGGCAGGTTCGCCCAGGTAATACCTGACCACTTCAGAGCGCAGCACGAGGGTGCCGCGTTTGACTGCATACGACACATCCACCCAGCCACCGTCGAAAGGCTTGATGAAAGTTGCACCCTTTAAATTGATGGGCAGCACTTTTCCTACCCGTTTAGCGGTCATACGGAACATCTTGCTGCTCAAGGCCTTGACGCTGGCATCGGAGGCGGTACCCACTACATGCACAGTCACCTCGTCCTCTTCCAGCAGCGCAGCTTCAATAGGAATCAACACATGAACAAAGGCATGATCGGCCTCGATCCAGTGATCCAGGTTCTTGTCTTTGTTCAGGACAGGTGCCGGTAGCCCGATCGGTTCACCCTGAATATCGACCACAGCGACTTTTGACGTGCTGCTAACGCCATTACGGGTGAGTGTGTAAGTTACCCGCGCACTGCCGCCGGTCAGGGCGGCAAGTACATCGATTGGCACCTTGAAAGTCAGCGCAGTGCTGTCTTTGGCCAATACCTGAGGGCCGTAAACTTTCGCTAGCGATTGGCCGGCGTCGCTCAAACCCGTCCAGTTCAGGACAATGCTGTCACCGGCTTTGAAGTCACCCTTAGCCTGCACCGCAAGGTGGTCCGCGCCCAAGTCGCCCAAGTCGACCAGGCCAGAAGTATTCACGCTACCATTTCGGTCCAGCAATACAGGGGCGGCTGCCAACTCGACTGGCTGCACCTTCACGTTGACTAGCGCATCGGCTGACCATTCGGACTCGTTGCCAACTTCGTCGGTCACAAAGTAGTAAACCGGCAAGAATTCGCTATCGCCTGCCGCCTTGATCACGCTCTCATCCACCTCGATGATCACCGGCGTACTTTCATCGGCTTTGCTCTTCACCGTCACCACGTGTTCGATCGTCTGGTCGCCCCAGAACAGGGTAATCCGGTCAAGATTCTGTTTGTTGAGGTAAGCCGGGATGTGCACTTTGACCTTGGCTTTGGCTTGCGCAGGCCCCACGACCTTGGATGCCGGCAACTCGACAACAGGAGCAGCCAATTCCTCATCTACGCCCTGAGCGCCAAGCACGCCTGGCTGGCCCATACGCAACAAGGTGATGGTCTCCAGAGAGGTCGTGAACACTTTCAGACCCGTGGTGACGTAATAGCGTAAACGGCTTTGGCCCTTGGGGACTTTTTCAGGGGGCACGCGGATACTCACATAAGACCCCACATCGGCCTCGGTCACCTTGGCGCTTCCAACGATGGCCAGCCCCCAAGCCAAACGTAAGCTATGGCCATCCTTCATGCCCGGATAAGCTGGGACAATGACCAACAAGCCAGCGTCATCGTCTTCAAGCAAGGCAACGCTGATCCCCTGATCCGCAGTAGAAACCCCGTTGAGCGCGTCGTAAACCATGGGGCGTGGAGCCTTGCCGGCCGGATCGTTTGGGTACTTGGCCTTCATCGCCTTGGCAAAAACATCGAGCGAGGCTTTAACGCTCGTCGTGCCATCAGAATCATCCTGCACGACGTCAGCTGCACTGAAAACCGGGTCTTTGAGACTCTCTGCGGTAACCATGGAGGTGCCCCTTGCGCATTGGCGCATTGATGGAAGTGCCGCCTCAGGTTAGGAACCGGCAGCTACACCAACAACTGGCAGAAATATCAGTTACGCGGTGTGCGAGTCTGTCGCAAGAATGCTGCCCCCGAGCGCAACGAGACATTCACTGGCCAAGTGCGCTAGGCTTGCCGTTTTTACCCCTCAAGGAGTAGTACCCATGGCACGCGCTACCGCACGTCACATCCTCGTCAGCACTGAAGAGAAGTGCAACGAACTCAAAACCCAGATTGAAAACGGTGCCGACTTCGCTGAAATCGCCAAGGCCAACTCCACCTGCCCGTCCAGCCGCCAGGGCGGTGACCTGGGCTCGTTCGGTCCAGGCCAGATGGTCAAGGAGTTCGACACCGTGGTGTTCAGCGCCCCAGTCAACACCGTCCAGGGCCCGGTGAAAACCCAGTTCGGCTACCACCTGCTGGAAGTCACTAGCCGCCAGGACTGATCTGCTGATCATCATGCCCTGTGTGGCGGCGGGCTTACCGGCGAAAAGCTTCAGGCAGCCCTTACAAGTGCCTGGCTCGGCCTTATCGCGGGTAAACCCGCTCCTACGCGTCATCGTTGGGGCGTTGTCCTGGTATTTGGGCTCGATAGCCCAGGCAGCGCCGACACACGCCCTCACCGTCTATGGTGACGCGCCGCGCTACAGCGAGGGTTTTCGCCACTTCGACTATGTCAACGCCAGCGCGCCCAAGGGTGGGCTGATGCGCCGCTCGGCCATCGAGATCGGCCAGTTCGACCACATACTGCCCTACATCGACAAAGGCATCGGTGTCAGCGAGGTCGATGGCTGGTTGTACGCGCCTTTGGCGCAGCGTTCGTTCGATGAACCCTACACCGTTTATGGTCTGATCGCCCGACGCATGGAGCGTGGCCCGGATGATGCCTGGCTGCGCTTTGAGATCGACACGCGAGCGACCTTCGCCGATGGCAAGCCGGTGCGTGCCGAAGACGTGCGGTTCAGCTTCGACAAGCTGATGGCCGAGGGCAGCCTCAAGTACCGTACGCAATTCGCCGATGTGGCCCAGGTCACAATCGAGGGCCCACAGCAGGTGCGCTTCGATTTCAAGCGGCCCCACAGCCGCACTCTGGCCCTGGATTTGGCCAGCTTGCCGGTAATGCCCGCCCACGACTGGGCCAACCGCGACTTCGCCAACGGTGCAGGTTTCGACAAACCGGTTGGCAGTGGCCCATACCGTATCGCTCGTATCGATAATGGGCGCAGTATCACTTTCGAGCGTGATCCGAACTGGTGGGCCAGAGACCTTCCGGTCAACCGCGGGCGCTACAATTTCGAGCGCATTCGTATCGAGTACTTCGGCGACACCGAAGTGGCGCGCCAGGTGCTCAAAGGCGCAGGCTACGATTACAACCGCGAATTTTCCGCCACTGCCTACACCTTGGGCTACAACGGGGCGCAACTGGATGATGGCCGCCTGCAGCGCGCGCACTTGGGCCCGGCCAAGCCGCAGCCGGCCCAGGGTTTCGTGTTCAACCTCGACAGGCCGCAGTTCAAGGACCGCCGGGTACGCCAGGCGCTCGCCATGCTGTGGGACTTCGAGTGGAGCAACCGGCAGATGATGCGTAACCTGTACATCCGTCAGCAAAGCGTATTTTCCAATACCCCGCTGGCTGCCAGGGCACTGCCGGACGCCGCCGAACTCAAGCTGCTCGAACCCCTGCGTGGGCGGGTGCCGGAAGAAGTGTTCAACCGCGTGTTCAGCGCACCGGTAACCGACGGTTCGGGGATCGTTCGGCCCCAGCAGCTGCAAGCGCTGGCGTTGCTGCAACAAGCCGGCTGGCACCCTGAAGGCGATCGCCTGGTCAATGCCCAAGGCGAGCCACTGACGTTTACCTTCCTCAACGGGCAGTCGGGCATGGAGCGGTTGCTGCTGCCGTGGAAGCGCAACCTGGCACAGATTGGTATCACGCTGAATATCCGTAACGTCGATTCGGCGCAATATGTGAATCGATTGATGGCTCGCGACTACGACATGATCGTCACTGGGTACAGCGTGACATTGTCGCCGGGCACAGAACTCTACAATTACTTCGGTTCGGCAGCTGCCAGTGATCCGGGTTCCAACAACCTGATGGTGCTCAAGGACCCCGTAGTTGACCAGTTGATCGATGGGCTGGTGCGCGCCGATACTCAGGCCGACATGTTGCGCCATGCCCATGCTCTGGATCGGGTGCTGCAATGGAACTATTACTGGATCCCTAACTACTACCCGCCAGGGAGTTCGACCGTGTGGTGGAACCGCTTCGGCATACCGAACATTCAGCCTGCCTATGACGAAGGACTGGACAGCTGGTGGGAAATCAGCCCAACCGCGCTGACCAACGAAGAGATGGCCAAACGGCGCAAGGCGCAGCCATGACCAGCTACATCCTGCGGCGTCTGCTGCTGATCATCCCGACCCTGCTGGCGATCCTGCTGGTCAATTTCGCCATCGTTCAGGCTGCGCCCGGTGGCCCGGTCGAGCAGGCAGTGGCACGCCTTCAAGGGCTGGGTGGCGGCGCGCCCGGCACTCGGGCCGAGGTCGTCCACGGAGAGTCCCGAGCCACCCGCGGCCTGGACCCGAAGCTGATCGAAGAAATCAAGCGTCAGTACGGGTTCGACAAGACCGCTCCCGAGCGCCTATGGCTGATGCTTGGCCAGTACGCCAGACTGGACTTTGGCCAAAGCTTCTTTCGCGGAGCCAAGGTCACAGACCTGATCCTCGATAAGATGCCAGTGACGCTGTCACTAGGGTTGTGGGCCACACTGATCACATATTGGGTGTCCATTCCCCTGGGTATCCGCAAAGCGCTACGCCATGGCAGCCGCTTCGATGCCTGGAGCAGTGCGCTGATCGTGGTCGGCTATGCCCTGCCCTCCTTCCTGTTCGCATTACTGCTGATCGTACTCTTCGCCGGCGGCACTTCGCTCAATTGGTTCCCGGTACGTGGGCTGGTCTCGGAAGACTTTGACCAACTGAGCCTGCTAGGCAAGCTGGCCGATTATTTCTGGCACTTGGTGTTGCCGGTGGGTGCGCTGGTAATCGGCGGCTTCGCCACGCTCACACTGCTGACCAAAAACGCGTTTCTCGACGAAATTTCCCGCCAATACGTGACCACCGCTCGCGCCAAGGGCCTGAGCGAGCGCCGGGTGCTATACGGGCATGTGTTGCGCAATGCCATGCTGCTGGTACTGGCCGGGCTGCCGCAGGCGCTGATTACCGTATTCTTCGCAGGCTCTTTGCTGATCGAAGTGATCTTCTCACTCGATGGCCTGGGCCGAATGAGTTACGAAGCCGCCGTGTCACGGGACTACCCGGTGGTGTTTGGCACGCTGTTCATCTTCACCCTCGCCGGGCTGCTGTTTCGGCTGATAGGCGACCTGGCCTTCACGGTGCTCGACCCGCGCATCGACTTCGACTCGAGGGCGCACTGATGCTCTCGCCGGTTTCGCGTCGTCGCCTGCAACGCTTTCGCCGCAACCGCTTGGGTTGGGTCTCGCTTTGGCTGTTTGCCGGCCTGATGCTGCTGAGCCTGTGCGCGGAACTTGTGGCCAACGACAAACCGCTGTTGCTCAGTTACCAGGGCCAGCTGTATGTACCGGCACTCAAGCGCTATAGCGAGCAGCAGTTCGGCGGCCAATTGCCGTTTCAGCCAGACTACCGCAGCGCCTATGTGCGCCAACTGATCGAGGGTCAGGGCGGCTGGATGTTGTTCGCGCCTATCCCGTTCAGCGCCGATACACCCAATTACGACCTGCAAGTGCCCACGCCCAGCCCACCTAGCCCGAGCAACTGGCTAGGCACCGACGATCAGGGCCGCGACGTGCTGGCAAGGGTACTGTACGGCACGCGTACTTCACTGCTGTTCGCCTTTGCACTGACAGCGATCAGCGTGCTGATCGGGGTGGGCGCCGGTGCTCTGCAAGGCTATTACGGCGGCTGGGTAGACCTGTTCGGGCAGCGCTTGCTGGAGGTGTGGTCGGGGCTGCCTGTGTTGTACCTGTTGATCATCCTCAGTGGTTTCGTAGAGCCGGACTTTTGGTGGCTGCTGGGGATCATGGCGCTATTCTCCTGGTTGACCTTGGTCGACGTGGTACGCGCTGAATTCTTGCGGGGGCGTAACCTTGAGTACGTAAAGGCGGCTCGCGCTTTGGGGTTGCCGGATACCCAGGTGATGTTGCGGCACGTGCTGCCCAACGCGATGAACGCAACGCTGACCTACGTGCCGTTCATGCTTACCGGAGCTATCACGACCTTGACGGCGTTGGACTTTCTTGGCTTTGGCATGCCCGCCGGCAGCGCCTCTTTGGGTGAGTTGGTTACCCAAGGCAAACAGCACCTGGAGGCGCCCTGGCTGGGCTTTACCGCGTTCTTTGCGTTGGCGGTGATGCTTTCGCTACTGGTTTTCATTGGCGATGCCCTGCGCGAAGCGTTCGACCCCCGTAGCTAGTTAAGGACATTTCGGTATTACCCTGATCAGGACGCTGGCGGTCATCATCGTCATCGCCATTTTCTACGCCACCGGTATCGTCTGAGGAGTTTCTCCATGAGTTTGAAAGGCAAGACTGCACTGGTCACAGGTTCCACCAGTGGTATCGGCCTTGGCATCGCCCAAGTGCTGGCCCGCGCCGGCGCCAATATCGTGCTCAACGGCTTTGGCGACCCTGCTTGGGCCACCGCGCAGATCGCCACGCACGGCGTTAAAGTCATCCACCATCCTGCGGATCTTTCGCAAGTGGAACAGATAGAGGCGCTGTTCGACCAGGCCGAGCGTGAGTTTGGCGGGGTCGATATCCTGGTCAACAATGCTGGCATACAGCATGTGGCTGCGGTGGAGCAGTTCCCAGTGGCAAGCTGGGACAAGATCATCGCCCTGAACCTTTCGGCAGTGTTTCATGGTACTCGCCTCGCCCTGCCAGGGATGCGCGCCCGTAACTGGGGACGAATCATCAACATTGCCTCGGTGCATGGGCTGGTTGGCTCTACGGGCAAGGCAGCGTATGTCGCCGCCAAGCACGGCGTTGTCGGCCTGACCAAGGTGGTGGGGTTGGAAACCGCCACTAGTAACGTGACCTGTAATGCCATCTGCCCAGGCTGGGTACTGACGCCGTTGGTGCAAAAGCAGATCGACGACCGCGCCGCCGATGGCGTGGACCCGCAGCAAGCCCAGCACGACCTGCTGGCTGAGAAGCAGCCCTCGCTCGCCTTCGTCACACCCGAGCACCTTGGTGAGCTGGTACTTTTCCTGTGCAGCGAGGCCGGTAGCCAAGTACGCGGTGCCGCCTGGAACGTCGATGGAGGCTGGTTGGCCCAGTGAAAGGCAAACTGGCAATCCGTAGCGCCGTTAACGGGCAATCGCGGTGAAAACCCCGATGCCCTGGCCAACCCGCAAGCGTTGGAGCAGTTGCGTGACCGCACCGCGCTGCTCGATCAGGCATAATGTTGCCCTTTTTGCCCCGCAAGCACAGGTGCCCCATGAAAGCTCAAGCCCGTCACATCTTGGTCAAGACTGCTGAAGAAGCTGAAAAGCTCAAGCAGCGCATTGCCAACGGTGAGGCATTCGACGTGCTGGCAAAGAAGTTTTCCATCTGCCCTTCAGGCAAGCGCGGCGGCGACTTGGGCGAAGTGCGACCTGGTCAGTTGGTTGGCTCGATCGACCAGGTCATCTTCAAAAAGGCGCTGCGGGTGGTCCACGGGCCGATCAAAAGCAAGTTTGGTTACCATCTGGTTCAAACTTTCTACCGCGACTGATGGCTATGTGCCCCCTGACATTTTTGCCAGTTGTCTTGTTACGACCTTTTACCTAAAAACACAGGCAGGGCCGAAACGGTACATAAGTGCCGCTTCAGGTAGTGGCTTCTTCGCAGACTAAGGAGACCTGCCGATGCGTTGCCATGACCTGCTGCCTGTCGCCTTCAGCCTGCTCACCTTGCCTCTTGCGGTAGCTGCTCAATCGCTGGAGGTCGGGCCAGGGGACACCTTAGGCGCTATCGCCCAAAGCGCCGCGATTGATGATTTCAAGATGCTCGGCGGCACCGTGCAGTCGCTCAATCAAGGGGAAGGTTACGACACGTTTTACATGTCCGGAGGGCGAATCGTTGGCGCATTCGAAGATGGCGATTACGCCATCTTTGCAGGCGGGCGGATTGGCAGGGTCGACCTAAAGCTAGCCGACAACTACTTCGAGATGTCTCAGGATTCAGGGGTCGAAACCCTGATTGACGGCAACCTGGTCAGCGGGTTCGGTAACGACACCATCATTCTGCGCGGTGGCACCATCGGCGGCAATATCAGCACCAGTGGCGGGCGAGATAGCATTACCATCAGTGGGGGCATGCTCAATGGCAACGTGCTCGCCAGCGCGGGCAACGACACACTCAATTGGTCAGGCGGCACCATCGGCGGGCGTGTCGACATGGGCCTGGGCGACGATCAGGTAAGCATCAGCAACCTGACTTCGCAAACCTTGAACATCACGCTCGATGGCAATGCTGGCAACGACCGGCTGGACTTCATCAACAGCACCTTCGAAGGTGGCGCACGCTACCTCAACTTCGAAGCGATCGAGCTGCAGCAGGGCAGCCGTCTGACGCTGGATGACACCCTGGTTCTGGGCGACGCGGACAGCGGCACTGGCACCCTGGTAGTCGATGACACAAGTGCGCTGGTTTCGCGCCTGGGCACCGTCGCGCCTTTGATTTCCGAACGGCAGACCAGTGTCCGCAATGCAGGCACCATCGATTTAAGCGCAGGCCAGGATGCTCAAGGGCGGTTGAATATCATCGGCAATTATCAAGGTGACAATGGCCTGTTGCGGGTCAACAGTGTGCTCGCTGGCGACGACGCCGCGTCCGACCGCTTGGTGGTCAGCCGTGGCAGCATCACAGGAAGTACCCTACTGCAGGTCAATAACCTGGCTGGTACAGGTGCCGCCACCCAGCAAAACGGCATACTGGTCGTCGAGGCCCGTGACGCCGCCACCAGCAGCGCGACCGCCTTTGTCCAGACCCAAACGTTGTCAGCGGGCGCCTACGACTACAGGCTGTTCAAAGGCGGCGTGACCGCAGGCAGCGAAAACAGCTGGTACCTGCGTTCCACCTTGGTCACAGTGCCGGCTCAGGACCCTGTCGAGCCTTCACAGCCTTCACAGCCTTCGAAGCCCTCCTTCCCTACCGAGCCTGAGGTCGAGCCAGCAGTAACACCTCCAGTGGCTGCCCCAGCGCCTGGCCAAGCTGAACTGCCCGCTCCCATTGCCAGTACCAGCCTGCCCCTGTATCGCCCCGAGGTGCCGGTGTATGCCGCTGCATCACGGGGAGCGGCGGTCATCGCCCGCCAGGCACTTGGCACCTTCCATCAGCGTCAAGGTGACCAGCGGCTTATGAACGGTCAGGGCGCGCTGCCTGCCAGCTGGGGTCAAGCCTACGCTCAAGGGTTACGTCAAGGGTGGAGCGGCACCGTCAGCCCGAGCCTGGATGGGGACCTGTATGGTTTCAAGGTGGGCCAGGACCTTTATGCCACGGCCAGCGACAGTGGTTATCGCCGGCATCTGGGCCTTTACGTCGGTCACAGCCGGCTGGATGCCGATGTCAAAGGTTTCGCGCTGGCCGAGGATGGCCGCAGTGTCGGCGACTTGCGCCTGACCGGGGACAGTGTCGGCGCCTACTGGACGCTCATCGACCCACGCGGGGCTTACATCGATGCGGTGCTGCAGTATACCCACCTCGAAGGCCGCGCCCGCTCCAACCGAGGCGACCGTTTGAACATCGACGGCCACGCCTGGAGCGCGTCTATGGAAGCCGGTTACCCGCTCCGCGTGGCTGAACGCTGGACTCTGGAGCCTCAAGCCCAACTGATTGCTCAGAAAGTCTTGCTCGACAGTGCCAGCGACAGTGTCTCGCGGGTCAGCCACGACGCCCAGGTGGAGATCACCGGTCGGCTTGGCGTGCGCCTAGAAGGGGCCTATCACACAGCGAATGGGCGCTTGTTGCAGCCCTATGTGCAGTTTGACGTGTGGCACAGCGACGGTGGGCGCGACACCCTCACCTTCGATAACGTCGACAGCATCAAAACCGACTATCGGTCCAGCTCGCTGCGCGTTGAAAGCGGGCTCGTAGCGCAGATAAGCAGTGCGCTGAGCATGCACGCGGGGGTGCACTACGCAAGCAACCTCGACAGCCGCCAGCAGCAGGCCAGCGGCGTGAACCTGGGGGTGCGTTGGGAGTTCTAGCGCCGCGATGCCAGCAAACCGAGGCCGGCACAGCCGAGCAGCGAAGCGCTTATCCGGTTAAACAGCCGACGTGAGCGCGGCTGGCAGAACCAGCGCTGCAGGTAGGCACCGAGCCCCGAGTAGATGGCAATCGCCGCCCATTCCAGCAGCAGAAACAGCACGCCGAGCCAAAGGAACTGTTCACTCACCGAAGTGGCGCTGCCGACCGAGACGAACTGCGGCAGGAATGCGGTGAAAATCAGAATGGCCTTCGGGTTGCCCGCCGCTACCCAGAATTCCTGACGCGCAAGGCGCCACGTGCCACGCGGTTGATCGCCGGGCGTAACAGCCTCGCCAATTGGGGCGCGCCAGAGTTGCCAGGCGATATAGAACAGATAGGCCGCGCCCACTACTTTGATTGCCAGAAACAGGTATTCGCTAGTGTGCAGCACCGCGGCAAGGCCCATTGCCGCTAACGCGATCATGCCGCTGAAAGCCAGGATGCGCCCGGCCCCGGCCACACAAGCGGTGCGCAGGCCAAAGCGGCTGGCATTGTGCAGTGACAGCAGGTTGTTCGGCCCCGGCGCCATGTTCAGGGCAAAACAGGCCGGGATGAATAGCAACAGGCTTGGCAGGTCCATTTTGTTCTCCAGACAAGGCGCCGTTACTGTCGATGCACGGTGGTGTTGGGTCAAGGTACAGCCACCGACAAAAACTGTACGGCCACCGGCTCTGCGCTGCTAAGCTGCGCTGCCGATCAAGGAGCTTGCCATGCCCGCTGCCCGCTCTGTGCTATGGCGCGACCCGGCATTGCCGTGGGTAGAAGCCCGGCGTGCCTGCCATAGCCGCGCCTGTTACAAAGCCCATAGCCACCCGACTTTCTCCATTGGCGCGGTGGATGCCGGCAGCAGTTGCTTCACTGGCGCTGGCGAGGGGGAAGAGCGCCTGAGCCCTGGGACTCTGGTCCTGGTGCCGGCACAGCGGGTCCATGCCTGCAACCCGCAACCGGGCCAAGCCTGGAGCTACCAGATGCTTCACATCGACGCTACCTGGCTGGCGCAGATGCGCCTGGAGTCAGGTTTGGCAGCCGCGCAGCCCGGCGCCCCAGCACGGGTAAGCCGCAAGCCTGCGCTGTATCGTGACTTTTGCGAACTCAATGCGCTGCTGTTCTCTGCAGCCAGCGTTGCCGAGAAAGGGGCGGCGCTGGTGGCATTCCTGGGCGATCACGATTTTGCCGCGCAGCCAGCGTGCCCGGCGGCGCCGGTTCCTGAGTTGACGAAGCCCGCCGTACACGGCCTGATCAAGTACATCGAAGTGCAGGATCTGGCGCAACTTAGCCTTGAGCATCTGGCCAACCAAGTGGGCATGGGCCGCTATCAATTGATTCGCGCGTTCCGGGCAGCGACCGGCTTGACGCCCCACGCTTATCTGCTGAACGCGCGGATCAACCATGGCCGGTTATTGCTGCGTGAAGGGCTGGGGTTGGCAGAGGTTGCCTACCGTTTGGGTTTTGCCGATCAGAGCCATTTCCAGCGCGTGTTCAAACACCACGTTGGTGTGACGCCGGGGCAATATCGTCAAGCGCAATAATCTTCAATACCGCTTCAGGGCTACCACTCAGACTACGGCTTTAGCCATGAGTAAGCTCTGATGGAACAGTTCTTGATAGTCGCCCTCGCCCACTTCCTCGCCCTCCTATCACCGGGGCCTGACTTTTTCCTAGTGGCGCGCACTTCGATATCGGCAGGTTGGCGGGTGGCCAGTGGCACCTGCCTCGGTATTGCATTGGCCAATGGGTTGTTCATCGCCATGGCGTTTGCCGGGCTGGCAATCCTGCGCGAAGGCAGTGCGCTGTTCGCCGCCGTACAACTGGCCGGGGCCGGCTACCTGCTCTATATCGGTCTGCTGTTTTTGCGCCATGCGGGCAGCAGCGAGCTGACAGCCGTGACTACTCAGGGGGCAATCCCTGGTTGGGGACGCGCGCTGGGCATGGGCTTCGTCTGTGGCGCACTCAACCCAAAGAACGCGCTGTTCTACGCCAGCCTGGCGGGCATGGTCGCGAGCACCAGCACAGGTTGGAAGTGGCTTTACGGCGCGTGGATGTTCGCTATCGTGCTGTTGTGGGACCTGCTGGTGGCCGGCGCCATTGGCAACCAGCGGCTGCTCAAGCGCTTCGCCGGTGCTCTGCCATGGCTGGAGCGAGTGGCCGGGTGCGTGCTCATCCTGCTGGCCCTGGGGCTTTTGATTCATCTGCTGTGGCGCTGATCAGCTGCAGGCTGGCCAAGTCCATCAGGCTGAAATGCCCGGTTGTCCAACCGCCGGTATCCAAGTGCCAGACGTTGCCAAGTTGCTTGGCTTGCAGCACGGGTGTATGGCCCACCAACAAAGCCCGCACCCCGTGTACGACCTCATCGTTGCCATCTTTGAGGCGCTGACGCGACCACTGACACACTTGGCGAACCGTCGGGTCGTCGTCGAATAGCAGGCTATCGCGTAGCGCTTGCCACTGATTGAACGGGGTGTCTGCATGCAACAAGCCGATCAGGCCGCTTTCGGTCTGGACTTCCATCGCGAGCGGCAGTTGCATGAAACGTTCAACGAACACCGCCTGCTGCTCGGTAGGCATATCCATGAACCAACCCCCACCCGCTGCACGGTACATGTCCAGGTCCAGGCGCCCACCGTGCAGGTAACTGATCGCCAGTGCCTCATGGTTCCCCTGAACCGCGTGAAACCAAGGCTGAGACAGCCACCAGAGGCACGCTTCGCTGTTCGGTCCACGGTCGACCAGGTCGCCAACGCTGAATAGGCGGTCCACTTTGGTGTCAAAGCCCACGGCCTGCAGGCACTGCTCAAGCCTTGGGAAATGCCCATGGATATCGCCCACGGCCAAATCCCGTCCTGCACTGTTGGCGGCTACCCGCCGAAACCGGCTCATCGCCCTGCTCCTCTACTGCCTGGGTTGTCCGGCGTGGCCATCGGCACGCGCGCATTTGCCAACAGCATGGCACAGGCTCGCTTGCCTGCGCAGGTCCAGGTTGCGATTCGATGCTCGGCCTGCATGCTCATGGCACTGGCCACGGCAGCTACGATTGGGTACGACCACTGGCGCGAGGCTCTACTGGTGCAGCTCAGCCCGCGGGGGGTATGCTCGGCCATTCTGGCACCCTGGAAGGCACGCACCATGAAACTCTGCGCCGTACAACTGGCGTCGCGCAAGGGCGACCTGGCGAGCAATCTGCTCCGCCATATGCGTTGTATAGAGCAAGCGGCGTCACTTGGCATCGAGCTTGTGGTTTTCCCAGAGTTGTCATTGACCGGCTACGAGCCGACCCTGGCGCGCCAGGTCGCACTGCCGCTGACTTGCGCCAGCCTGGAACCCTTGCAGGCACTGTGTGACAAGCTGGCAATCAGTGCCGCGGTGGGGCTACCGTTGCCCAGCGCAGAGGGTATCCGCATCGGCATGCCGATCCTGCGCCCAGGCATGCCCGCCCTGGCCTACGTCAAGCAGCGCCTGCACGAGGATGAGCGGCCGTTTTTCGCGCAGGGGGATCATCCCCTGGTGTTCGATGCGGGGCCACTGACCATTGCCCCGGCGATCTGTTACGAGTCGATGTTCATCGACCATGCTGCCCACGCCCATCGCTTGGGCGCCGAGCTGTACTTGGTCAGTGTTGCCAAGACCGCAAAAGGAATCCGCGAGGGCCACGAGCATTATCCGCAAGTGGCCCGAGCCTTTAGCATGCCGGTTTTGATGGCCAACTGTGTTGGCCCCTGCGACTCATTCGTCGGTGCAGGAGGCTCTGCGGCATGGGACCGCCACGGCAATTTGCTGGCGGCACTGACTGACAAAGCAGAGGGCATGATCCTATTGGACGTCGCAAGCAATACAGCATGCGCGGTGCCGCTGGAAATCTAGGTAAAACTGTGCACTACAGATCCAGCGCAAAGGTCTGTCGCCCTTCCAATGCCAAGAGGTACTGTTTGGCCGGCAACCCTCCGGCGAACCCAGTCAGGTTACCGGATGCACCGATCACCCTGTGACAAGGGGCGATGATCGAGATCGGATTACGCCCGTTGGCCGCCCCCACCGCGCGCACTGCCTGGGGAGCGCCGATCTGCCGGGCGATGTCACTGTAGCTGCGCGTCTGGCCGAAAGGAATGGTAAGCAAAGCCGTCCACACTTGACGCTGGAAATCGGTACCGGCGAACTCCAGTGCCAGGTCGAAGCGCTGGCGCGTGCCGGCGAAGTACTCGTCTAACTGCCGGGCCGCTTCCCTGAGCATGGGGTGTTGGTCATCGCGGTGCAGTTGGCCCAGCCTGACGCGGTTCTCCCGCTCGGCCTCCCACAGCACGGCGCCAAGCCGCTCACCCCGTGCCACCAAAGTAAGGGTGCCGACTGGCGACGACATGAACGTGAAGGCGTTGGACATCGGCATTTCCCATGCAGCCGGTTACTACAAGCACTCTCTGGCAGCCAAGCGCAGCTTGTCAGTGGACAGGAAGCTCCCTTTGTAGAAAGTTGCTCGGCTGCCTTCACGGCTTTCCACTACTTCCAACACCTCGTCCGAGGCTACGGCGCTGGGCGCCGTCAGTCGATAACCGTGGCTGATCGACTTCTGCGTAGTTTGCGCAGAGACGGCTTGCCACTTCGGCAGGACACAAGCAGCGTAATCTTGCGGAGATTTTGCCGTGAGTTTGCTTGCGGTGGGCTTGCCAGGGTTGGCACAGGCGGCAAGGCCAGCTGTGATTGCCGAAAGAACAAAGATGCGAAAAATTGGCATTTTCATTTAACCAGTCTGGAACGTGGTTCATTGTATCCGGGATAGGTGCTGCGACGTAATCCACTAAAGTCGCGGGCTGAACAATCTCACGCAGAATCGGAAGTCTACGTTAGATCCGGACGGGCCTGGAGCAGTCTGAATGCAAACAGCCCGCTTACTGTTGCGGGCTCTTCGTGTGTGCAGGTCCTGCCTCAGACTCTTTTGCACATCAAGGCTGCATCGAGTAGCCGGCCATGGTCGTACCAGGCGTCACGCTGGTAGGCAGTAAACGCGTGCTGGTTGCCTGTTTCTCGAAGTTCGATCAAGCCGTCGGCCTTATCGGGGTCAATGCTTTGAACATAAAGCTTGAGCGAATCTCCGGTAGCGACTTGGTAGGTTTTCACGTTACTCGGGAGTTCATCTTTGACGCACCCCAGATAGGCCTGTGGGCTTCGCTGCGTGTAACCAGAGGTGAAATCATGCCCTGCCCGTACATCAGGGTGCTGGGCGCATCCAACCAAGGACAACGCAGTGAGGGTGGTCGACAGTATTGCGCCTGCAAATACGCTTGAGCTTTTCACGCGACACGCTCCAATTACCCCCTCAAGAATGCTTTGCCAAGTCACAACCCGTTTTTGAGCTCTTATCGGCCTATGTTACTGCGCAAAGAAGCGGGCGCTATAGGTTTTTTGGCTATAACGCCAGCGAGCGTGTTCAGGCCTGTGCACGGTCTTGAGGTAATTTTTTCCGCCAGCGGAACGTTTGTTTCGCTCCATGATTCTCATGCATAAGAACCCCGCATGACCTCAGGAGAACGCCATGGTGTGGTGGCTGGAAATACTCACCCAGTTCTTAACATCTACCGCCTTGGCGGTGTGCAGCATCTTTATATTCTGGGCTTACATGTCAGCATTCGGGAGGACCTACACGCGGCTATTGTCAACCGCGTTGGCGGTCGCCTTGCTCAGCATTGCCGCCTTCCCGCATGGCGCGAGCCTGGCGCTCAGTCATACAATGATTTTGGGAGAGGGGCGCGAATTTCTGCTGCTGCTCGCCGATGCAATGGGCGTTGTCAGCGCGGTGATCATTGCATCGTTCTTCTTCAATCCAGAAAGGCTGCTTGATGATGCTGATTGCCAGACCAGCGAATCGCCATAAGCTTGATCACTGATGAGTCAATTGAACATTTGAGGATCAGCGGTGGCCGCCGCCAGGCCCCTCGCCCATCATACCCGGCCCCCCATGACCGCCACCGTGCCCACCGCCGCCTGGCGGCATGAACATCCAGCAACCTGTAAGGATCGATACCACTGCTACGGCCATGATCGCACGCACGACATGCTTGAACCTCATTACACGACTGCAAAAGTTACGAATCACAGCCCCGGTTAGTGCACGGCAGGGCTGTGCCGCAGAGCGTAATTTCCAAACAGCAAGCCTGGGCAAATTTTGCCATTTCTTTACAGTTGTTAAGCCCATGCATGCCCGCAAAAGCCAACGGGTACCGACCATCAGTAGCGGTGATAGTTTTGAAGGAGAAAGGCATGAGTATCCGAAGCCTTGCAAAAAACCTTCCTGCTGATCCTGATAATCCAGGCTGGGTCCTCGGATGGGGTGTGCTACGAGCGACTCATCCTTGGCATTTCGTCGACATCTATGCCGACCAGCAAACCGCCAGGGCCGAGGCACAGCGACGTGGTACCGACTATGTCGTCGAGTTTGGGTCGCACCGGCTTGGGTCCGATGAATTTATCTGTGGCGTTACTGCCCCAGAAGGCTAACTCAGGTAACGCGCCCGGCTCTCGGCTTCTGTAGCTATTTTTCGCGTTGGGGAACGAGCGGCACCGCGAGCACCGTCGGACATCGAGGTGCTATGATCTGGCTACCTCAAATGGAGTTTTCGAATGAGCAAGCTATGGAGTGGCGTGGCGCTAACGATATTGCTGAGTGGCTGTGCCACGGTGCACACGGTATCGGACGAATCAAAAGCCGTAGACGACTTGGCGAAATGGCAAACCAATTGTCATACCCTTAGTCGAGCATACAGTGGCGTCGCTTATCAGTATTGCAACTTAAATGGGCCGCAACGAACGGGAGCACACTGGGCGCCGTTTCCTATCCTGATTGACATGGCAGCCTCTGGAGTTGCCGATACGATTATCTTGCCGTTCACCGCCTACCAGCAGTACAAACGCGGTAGCGTGCCGATCCGCCGTCTGGCGTATTGATCGAAGGTGCTAATCAGCCATGCTAAATAGGGCAAGCTCTAAGACAGTTCTCGACTTCGAGTATTTCCCGCCAAGGAACGTACATGGTACTGACCAGCAAGATCACTCCCTATGACCCCGCATTCTGGCAGACAAGATACTCATCGCTTCGGCCTTTGGCGAGGCGCTGATTGCGATACACCACGTTGGAAGCACCTCTGTTCCAGGTCTCGCGGCGAAACCCGAAATCGATGTGCTCATCGAGGTATACGATCATGGCAATGCCTCGGCGCGAGACGAGGTGTTGAGAGATTTGGGTACGTTCGAGGAACGTGACCTGTCGGACGCGCCGCGGCACAAGCGCCGAATCCATGCGGTATGTTTGAGATGTGTCTTATTGTGTCAAACGTAGGCGCGGCTGTAACGTTCAGGTCTTAGTTATCGAACCGGTGAATTTAGCAATTTCGAACGGCACGCCGGCGCAAGATCATCTGGGCGATTCATCACTGCTAGCCATTTGCACTGCAAGGTTCCACCCAAGTTGTTGACTAACCATCGAGGAGCTGAACGTGTCGCACACTTCCAGGAAAAATAGAAAAGTCATTGTTCAAACGCTTCGCTGCGTAGAGCGGGACTTGATTCTCAAGGTCTTGACACTCATCAACGAGGCAGAGGCAACCGCAAACAACAAATTCAAATCGGAAAGTATATCTTTCGAAGAGCACTCACCTGCCAATGCCCAATACTTGATGCTGTTTGTTTTTGCCGAGCTTTTCGATCGTCTGCACGATGGCGATAAAGATGTCGGGAAAATTATTTTGAAAATGGAAGCAAACCGCCTTGGAATCGATGCCAATCTCGGCTAGAACCGTCGCATCAGCACTGAGGCCCACCGCGCGATTACCTGTTTCTGCTGTGCCGCCGCCGATAGATCTAACCCTGGGCAGTACTGCTTTTTTTGTAGCACAGCATCATCCTCGCCTGCCGTCGTCACTTCATTAGCCTTGAGATATTCACGCTTGCGCTGTGGGTACTATTCACGCGACCGGACCTGCCTTACAGGGTACCTTTGAGTTTTTAAATTCAGTAACTCGACTGCCTAGCTGGGCAACACAGATATTCAAATAGGACCTGAAATGTCAACGCTACGCGACAATAGGCGATTCCGTGCATTTTGGCGGATTTTGATAATTTGCATGAGTATTACAGTCAGCCTATTTTCCACCAGTGCATTGGCCATCCAAGGGGGGGCAAGATGCACGCGCCCTTACTCGGGTGGAGAAATCTGGCGAGTAGGGACAGTAAGTGCAGGGCAGGAAATTACCGTTACAATCGACATCAGTTGCATCATGTCCTTCACCTATCCATTCGACATGAATCTCAGCCAGCTGTCTGGCTATACGACCTACCCCGGGGTGCCCGCACCGCAGGCTAAATCCATAACCGTCAAAGGAGCGCAGCTGATGCAAGGCGGCTTCGGCACTCAGGGAAATGTCTGCCCATTAGGGGCATGCAGGTCTCTTCAGCAAAATGTGCGCTTTTATTCAAGTGTCACATTCAAGCTAGAGGCAGGAGTTGAGCCGGGATACTATGAGTTCAAATGGCAGGTATTCGGCACTCATAGATCAGCCCCCCAGTATTCAGATGAAGTCAATGCTGGCGTTATTACTTATAGGGTGGAAAGCCCGGCATGCGACCTGGTTTCTGGGGCAGCGGTAAATCTATATCTCGGGGCTTTCTCAGGCAGCGACATCTCCACAGCCAATCAAACAGCCAACATAGCTGTTTCCTGCAAAAAAGACGTCCAGGTAACAGCCAAGCTGACACCGAGTCAAAGCATAATTAATAGCACACCAGGCCTTTCAGCAACCACGTTGAGCGGACTGTCCATGGTAAGCTGCTGGGCAGACACAGGTCAGCCCGTGGATTTCTCTGCCGCGCGCACGTTTAGCTTTAAATCGGGCGGCAACTCACTGCGCCTGCGCTTCACTCCACGTTTGAATGGCGCCAGCACTCAACCGGTTGGAAACTTTTCAAGTAATTATACGCTTACTCTCAACTACCAATAATGACCCGCATTTTATAGGGGTTCAAATCATCGGTCAGCGCCGGCACGTTGCCGAATACGCCAAATGGCAGAGATGGCTCACGCCTGGTCGTAGAAGGACATCCCAATGCATGATGCCTGACCAACCTCTGCGATTTACCGCACGGTCGCTGGCCCTTTGATCACAACAGTGATCCCGGGCCCAATACTGGCGCTCTTCGTGTTGCAATCGCCCGCCACTTCCCCTGTAAACATTTCCGGCTTCCTTGCGTTCGCCGCCCAAATGCCTATCGGTAACGCTTTAGGTTCAAGCCGGTCTGGCAGTCGTTACGTTGGTTCCATTCCGACTTGGAGGAGAAGCTTTTCGGCCAGAACGTTCCACCAAAAGGCAGGGTACGGTTACCCATGCGACAATCTGCGTAAACAAGCCCGCATCTATCGCTCAACAGCAGGGTTACAGCGTGCAGACGCTGTCGACGTATGCCCGTCCGACTGGAGCGGGCTGGAAAAGCCCTTTGATCTCCACCGCCAACATCACCACACGATTATTTTCGCGGTGTTGAGCGGTGTGCAGTGCCTGTTTTCGCGGGCTCCAGCCTCTCATCACCGCACCACAACTCATACATTGGCCCAAGGATTGGGCCATGACTTCAGGTGGAAACCCAGGCGTATTTTCGGTGCCGCCCAACAGCTTTCCAGACTGCGTACGAGCGTCCAAACAACGAGGCAGTGAGGTCAGCGGTGAAAGGCAACTATCGAACCATAGCCGCCTTTGGCGAGATGTATTAATCGGCTGATTGCGGACATTCAGCAATTAGCCTCACACAGCGGTATTCAAGAGCCCGCCCAGCACGCCAGTGCCGAGTACAACCAGCCACGGCGGCAACTTTCAGAACATCAACGCAACTAGTGCCACAATGGCCAGACCAAAATCCTGTGGGGCGTGAATCGCACTCGTCCATACCGGCTGATATAGGGCGGCAAGCAACAGCCCCACCACAGCCGCGTTGATGCCCAGCAGTGCCGCTTGGGTGCGGCTGTTGCGACGCAGACGCTCCCAGAACGGCAAAGCTCCGACCACCAGCAGGAAAGAAGGCGCGAAAATCGCCAGCAAGCAGATCAGGCCTCCAAGCCAACCGCCGGGTGCCTGGTTCATTGAGGCGCCGAGAAATACTGCGAAGGTGAATAGCGGGCCAGGGACTGCCTGAGCTGCGCCATAGCCAGCTAAGAATATATCGTTGTCGACCCAACCAGAATGCACGACCTCAGCCTGCAATAGCGGCAGCACTACATGCCCGCCACCGAAGACCAGCGAGCCGGCACGGTAGAAAGCGTCCACCATCGACAGCATCTGACATGGGAACAACGTTGCCAGGAGCGGCAGCCCGATCAGAAAAGCAAAGAACAGGGCCGACCAGAATAGGCCAGCGCGCCGCCGGATGCTAATGGGCAATGGATCATGGGACTCGTCCGGCAGGGGCTTGAACAGCAACAGACCAATGGTCGCGGCGATAACAATGACGCCCATTTGCCCTAAGGCGGACGGCATGATCAGCACCAAGCAGGTCGCTGCCGCCATGATGGATATACGCGGCACGTCAGGGCACAAATTACGCGCCATACCCCATACCGCCTGCGCGACCACCGCCACGGCAACCACCTTCAAGCCGTGCAGCACGCCAGTGGGCACGGCATGGCCATAACTGGCGATGCCCAAGGCCAAGAGGATCAGAGCAGTCGCGGAAGGTAAGGTGAATCCCATCCACGCAGCCAGTGCGCCGCCATAGCCCGAGTGAGACAGCCCAAGCGCGATGCCGACCTGACTGCTAGCAGGCCCCGGTAGAAGCTGGCAAAGGGCGACCAAATCCGCATAACTGCGCTCACTTAGCCACTGTCGACGCACAACGAATTCGTCTCGGAAGTACCCCAAGTGAGCGATTGGGCCACCAAAAGAAGTCAGGCCCAATCGCAGAAAGATTAAGAAAACAGTCCAGTGGTTGCGGGCAGTGTGGGGGGTATCGCTCATGGCCGTTTGATCCATCATTGGCAAATCCACCATACGATAACCGACAATCGTAAAGGAATATGATGGGCTTAGCTGCGCAACCTGATGATGCAGAGACCTACTGAACCTTGCCGAGTAGCGGGTTGAGTTCCACCGCATCAATCGCCGAGAGAAAGCGCCAATTGCTCATCAGCTATGACCAGTGACCCATTGCGGCCTTTTGTGAAGGGCTGCTTTGGGTCGAGTCGCGACGGTCATACCTCGAACGTCGTTGGACGCTGTCTGTAATTTCAAACTGTACGCAACGTTGGGTTTTCTGCTGCATCACTATCGCTCGCGATGACACGTGCTCCCCATGAGCAATGTCGCGTACGCAAAGCTTGGTCAGAACGCACGCTCGTAGCTTGCGATCGATGGCCAGATCGAAAAGTGCCAAATCACAGGTTTCCTCCGCGATTTGGAGCCTCAACCCGAATGGCCCAGATATCTTGCAGTCGGAGCGGGACTTTCTGCCCGACCAATTTTCCTTGCTCCAAGGCTGATGGCTGCTGCTCGTAATAGCGTTCATGGCTTGTCCTTCATGTGAAGTAGGACAAGGATGGTTTACCCAATCTAGAGACGCTTATTGACCCTTTGTAGCCATTCAAATGTCTACAAAACCAGGGGCGATTCAAGGCTCATGCAATTAGGCCGCCCCATAGGGACGACATGCTGGCCGCATGAATCGCCGAATCGTCCCGCACCTGCGACAACCGTAGCGCACCGCGGCTTGCGCGGGTGCTACCTAGACCGGAAACGCCGCGCTACCAGCGCAACAAGCGAGGTCCGAGCAGCACGCCCATGGCTGTCGGCAGCAACATGCCAAGCAGATACCAGACGCTCCAGAATGGAATGCCCATCTCCGGGCAGTGCAGGCAGTAGGCAAGCGCCGCCGTGCTCCCCGCCAGCAGCCCTCCCGCCGCGCCGGCAAGGCGCAGGCGGGTTGGCGCAAGACCGCGCAGCGCCCAGAACGTGCCGGCGAAAGTCGGCACCGAGAGCAGCGCAATATTCAGCGCACAGGTGCGCCAGGTCTTGCCAAGAATAAGGTCGGCGCGGACGTCAGCAGGTACTGCAGCCAGCTCCACCGCTGCGCCGATCCAGACCAGCAGCAGGGGCAGCACCAGCAGCAACCAGGCTGCACCACCACCCACGCCTGGCCGCGCCAGGCGGCTGCTCAGCCACAGGGCAAGTGCGGCAAGGCTACCGGGTAGGGCAACCTTGGCCCAGAACAGCGGGGTGCGTGCGATCTCGCCCAGGTCAGGTCGCACACCGAAAATTGCCGCCATCAGCAGCAACGCGCCCAAGGCGCCGACCCCCAAGGCGATGGCGAAACGCTTGCCAGAGAGGTGTCGGTCAACCGCGCCCTCACCGGCGCTCAACAGGTCGATCAGTTCATTGGTCTTCATCGTTTCGCAATTCTCGGATGATAGTCGCCAAGGCCTTGAGCCCACGGTGGATGCCGACCTTCACGGCAGAGCTGGATAGCCCAGTCAGACTGGCAGTTTCCTCAATCGACAGGCCATTGAGCTTTACATGAACAATCGGCAGGCGCTGCTTTTCGGGTAGCTGGCGCAGCAGCTTGCCCAGATCACGGCTGGCCTGAGCGGGTTCGCCATCCTCAACGGCGAACAGTTCTCCCTCGTCGTCCGCCAGCGGATCGTGGCGGGCCTCCCTGCGCGCGAAGGCGCGGAAGTGGTCAGCCAGCTTGTAGCGCGCGATGGCCTGCACCCAGGCAGTCAAAGGCTGGTCCGCGCGGTAGGTGTGGCGGGCATTATGGACCGCCAGCAGCACCTCCTGCAGCAGGTCTTCGACCTCGTCGGGGCGCTGGCTCAGGCGCCGGCCCAGGAAAGCTCGCAAGTGCGAGCCGAGCGCACTGAGGAACTCGCGATACGCCCTGCCGTCACCGTCCAGGCCACGCAGCAGCAACGCCTGCAGCTGAGCCTCACGCGCGATCAGCACCTCCTGGCTGGTAGTTCGTTGCATCGGCCGTCCTGGTTACACCGTAAATGAATTCTGTCCCGCCCTCCTCCAAGCCAACTGGCGTGCCGTTGGCATGCGGAAAACAGGTATTCGTTCAATACGTTAGGGCCGCAGCTAAAAAATCTCAAAAAATTTTAAGGCGCTGTAACCGGATCGCAACTGCTGGCGAACTACTCATCGAGCCGACGGATCCTTCCGCGGCCCCTTACTCGAACCGGAGACCGCACTATGAAAACCCTGCCCCTCATCACCGCCGCCCTTGCCCTTGCCGCCATCACCGGTAACGCTCTGGCCGAGGACATGAACACCAAGGCCAGCAATGGCACCACCATGGAGAAGTGCTACGGCGTCGCCCAGGCCGGCAAGAACGACTGCAAGGCAGGTGCGGGTACAACTTGTGCGGGCAGCGCCAAGAAGGACTACGACGGCATGCACTGGAAGAACGTTCCGGCCGGCACCTGCACCACCATCAAGACGCCCAATGGCATGGGCTCGCTGACCCCAAGCAAAGCCTGAACCAAGGCCGCCGACCATGAGCGCATTCCATCAACTTGGCGCCGGGCTGGGGCTCAGAGGCGAACACTACGCCCAGGCGTTGGCTTGCTCTGGCCAAGGTCTCTGGTTAGAAGTGCATCCGGAGAACTACATGGTCGGCGGTCCCCGCCTTGCTTGGCTGGAGCGGATCGCCGAGCGGCATCCGCTGTCGCTGCACGGGGTTTCGCTGTCCCTGGCGGCCGATGCCGCACCTGACGAGGCAAACCTTCAACGCTTGCGCGTGTTGGTCGAGCGCGTGCAACCGCTGCTGATTTCCGAGCACCTGGCCTGGTCAAGCTGGCGCGGCCAGTATCACCCGGACCTGCTGCCCTTCCCGCGCAGTCATGCTGCCCTGGCACGCATAACTGAGAACATCCAGCGCACACAGGAAGCTCTGGGCCGGCGCATCGCCATCGAGAACCCCAGCCACTACGTGCGCCTGGAGGGCCACGACTGGGGTGAAATCGAATTCCTCACGGAACTGGCGCTGCGCACTGGCTGTGGCCTGCTGCTGGACGTCAACAACGTGCACGTCAGCGCACACAACCTAGGCTTCGATGCCATGCGCTATCTTGATCTCTTCCCCGCGGCGGCCATTCTCGAAATCCACCTGGCCGGGCACAGTCACGATGAGGGTGGCCAATTGCTGATCGACTCCCACGACGCACCTGTCGCCGAACCGGTCTGGGCGCTCTACGAGCATCTCATTCAGCGTATTGGTCCAATACCAACACTGATCGAGCGTGACGACCATCTGCCAGCCTTCGACGTCCTGCAGGCCGAACGCCATCGCGCCCAGGCGATCCTCAACCTGGCTCAAGTGACCCCATGAAGACCGCACTCGGTGCATTCCAGGACGCCTTCGTCGAAGCCCTCCATCGGCGCCCTGTCCCGGCGCTGCGAAGCCTAACCGCGCAGTCGGGGTTTGAGGTGTATCGCAACACCGTACTCAAGGGCTGCGTCGATGCGCTGTGCGACAACTTCCCGACCATCGAACGCCTGGTCGGGAAAGACTGGCTACGTGCCGCGGCCGCCATCCACGCTCGCGAGACGCCGCCTTGCGATGTCAGGCTGATTCTTTACGGTGAGGGTTTCGCAGACTTCCTCGAAGCGTTCGAACCCGCGCGGGAGCTTCCTTACCTTGGCCCTGTGGCGCGCCTGGACCGACTGTGGAACGAGGCCTTCGCCGCCCCTGCACAAGCGCTATTGGAACTGGCCAGCCTCGCCGGCATGAGCGCGCGTGACCTCGCCGCCTGCCGCCTGGAGCCGCGCACCTGCGTGCGCTGGGGCTGGTTCAACGGGCAACCGATCTACAGCATCTGGCGTTACAACCGCGAGGCCCTGCCGATACCGGAGGAACTACCCTGGCGGGGCGAGGGCGCATTGCTCGTCGGCCATGCCGAAGGCGTCACCTGGCATGCGCTGGAGGCAGGCGGCTGTGCTTTCCTTGACGCCTGCGCGGCCGGCAACGACCTGGACCGGGCCTCGGCCCTGGCGCTCGCGACGCAACCCGATCTGGACTTTCACGACCTGCTCGGCCGGCTGCTCGGTGCCGGGGTTTTCCGTCCCATCAACCTCACTTGAGGAGGCCACCATGGATATCGCCCGCCCCCCCCTTCACGGCAGCGGCCTGCGCCGGCGCTGGAATCGCCTAGCCGAATTACTGCAGCACCGGCTCAGCGACGCGCTTCTGTGCCTGGTAGCGCGATTCGGGATTGCCTCAACCTTCTTTCTTTCCGGTCGCACCAAGGTCGAGGGCCTCCTGAGCATCACTCCGAGCACCTACGAGTTGTTCCGCACCGAGTACATGTTGCCGCTGCTACCACCGCACATCGCCGCGCACCTGGCAACCTACGCGGAGCACTTCTTCCCGATGCTGTTGGTACTGGGCCTGTTTACCCGCCTATCGGCCCTAGCGTTGCTGGGCATGACCACGGTAATAGAGGTGTTCGTCTACCCGGACGCCTGGCCCACCCATTTGGTTTGGGCGGGCCTGCTGCTGTTGCTGATCGGCAGAGGGGGCGGAAGCTGTTCGCTGGATCGAGTGCTGGGCATTCGATGAATGCTTCGCCTGCAACCGGTCAGTTGAATCGCCCATGGTTTCCTAGACGGCTCCAGCGACTCCAACGGTCGATAGCAGTCGTTAGCGGAGGCCGATTTCGAGACGCCGCACAGAGGCAACCTCGCACCAGAGAAACGCACGAAGACTAAGCATCACAGGGAGGTGCCACTCAACGAGCCGCCATCACCCAGGCCCAGCAGATGGCGACTCTTCGACCCATGGCATCCAAATCAGCTCACCCAATTAGCCCTTTTGTGTTCCAACCGAGCAAAGGTGGGCTGTGGATCAACGAGCCAAGTGTTACAATCGGCCACTTTAAATCGGCGCTCAAGGCGCTGAACATCCGTGAACGCCGTCAGTACGACACCCGCCACATCTACGCAACCATGCGCCTCATGTCTGGGATGAACCCTGCGCTCATCGCGAACCAGCTTGGCCATAGCGTCGAGATGTTGCTTTCTACCTACGCGAAATGGATCAGCTCCTCCTCGGATTGGAGGGAGCTGGAGAAGCTGCCGCTCCGAGTCGAATTGGCCCAAAATTGGCCCAAAAATGACGAGAGGGCCTAAATACACCTCTGGAACCCCCGCAGGACAAGCACTTGATCTCTACCGCCAACATCACCATGCAGTTCGGCTCCAAGCCACTGTTCGAAAACGTTTCAGTCAAATTCAACAACGGCAACCGCTATGGCCTGATCGGCGCCAACGGTTGCGGCAAGTCGACCTTCATGAAGATCCTCGGCGGCGATCTTGAGCCGTCCGCAGGCCAGGTCATGCTCGAGCCGAACACCCGCCTGGGTAAGCTGCGCCAGGACCAGTTCGCCTACGAAGATTTCACTGTGATCGATACCGTGATCATGGGCCATGGCCAGTTGTGGAAGGTCAAGGCTGAGCGTGATCGTATCTATTCGCTGCCAGAAATGACCGAAGAAGACGGCATGGCCGTCGCCGAGCTGGAAACCGAGTTCGCCGAAATGGACGGCTATACCGCCGAATCCCGTGCCGGTGAGCTTTTGCTGGGCTTGGGAATCCCCCTGGAGCAGCACTTTGGCCCGATGAGCGAAGTGGCGCCTGGCTGGAAGCTGCGTGTGCTGCTGGCCCAGGCGCTGTTCTCTGACCCGGATGTACTGTTGCTGGACGAACCCACCAACCACCTGGACATCAACACTATCCGCTGGCTGGAAAGCATTCTCACCGCGCGCAACAGCACCATGGTGATCATTTCCCACGACCGGCACTTCCTCAACAGCGTGTGCACGCACATGGCCGATTTGGACTACGGCGAGCTGCGGGTATTCCCAGGCAACTACGACGAATACATGACCGCTGCTACCCAGGCGCGGGAGCAACTGCTGTCGGACAACGCCAAGAAGAAAGCCCAGATCGCCGAGCTGCAGACCTTCGTCAGCCGCTTCTCGGCCAACGCCTCGAAGGCCAAGCAGGCAACCTCGCGCGCCAAGCAGATCGACAAGATCCAATTGGCCGAAGTCAAGCCGTCGAGCCGGGTGAGCCCATTCATCCGCTTCGAACAGACCAAGAAGCTGCACCGCCAGGCAGTCACCGTCGAGAAGATGGCCAAAGCCTTTGACGACAAGGTGTTATTCAAAGACCTGGGCTTCACCATCGAGGCCGGCGAGCGCGTGGCGATCATTGGCCCCAACGGCATCGGCAAAACGACCCTGCTGCGCACGCTGGTCGGTGAAATGACCCCGGACAAAGGCGAAGTGAAGTGGACCGACAGCGCCGAGGTAGGCTACTACGCCCAGGACCATGCCCATGACTTCGAAGACGACATGACCTTGTTCGACTGGATGGGCCAGTGGACCAGCGGCGAACAAGTGATCCGGGGCACCCTCGGGCGCATGCTGTTCTCCAACGACGAGATTCTCAAGTCAGTGAAGGTGATTTCCGGTGGTGAGCAAGGCCGTATGCTGTTCGGCAAGCTCATTCTGCAAAAGCCGAATGTGCTGGTGATGGACGAGCCGACCAACCACTTGGACATGGAGTCGATCGAAGCCCTGAACCTGGCGCTAGAGAACTACCCCGGTACCCTGCTGTTCGTCAGCCACGACCGCGAGTTCGTTTCCTCATTGGCGACCCGTATCATCGAACTGAGCGCCGACGGTGTGGTTGACTTCAGCGGGACCTACGACGACTACCTGCGCAGCCAGGGCGTTGTGGTCTAAGTCACCTGGGCCGGCCGGGGCAACCACCCCGGCCGTTCCTCTCAGGGCCGAACGGCCTAGGATCGAACATTCGGTCGATTAATTAGTTAGCCTGCTTTCATTTCCTTCGCCCAACGGCCATGATTAGCCCACGCCCGCCCGTCCGCGAATGAGCCCATGACCGCGCAACAGCCCGCCCCCGCCAGTAGCACGTTCACCGTCACTGTGCAGATTCTGTCGATCGTGTTCTACACCTTCATTGCCTTCCTGTGCATCGGCCTGCCGATTGCGGTGCTGCCCAGCTATGTGCATGACCAACTGGGCTTTGGCGCGATCATTGCCGGGGTGACCATTGGCCTGCAATACCTGACCACCTTGCTCAGCCGCCCATTTGCGGGGCGGGTGGCCGATACCTTGGGTGGTAAACGGGCGATTCGCTGTGGCCTGCTCGCCATCGGCGCTTGTGGTGTGTTGACACTGCTTTCGGCTTGGTCGCTTCAGCTACCTCTGCTGAGCCTGGGGCTGCTGCTCGGTGGCCGCGTTTTGCTTGGGCTGGCGCAGGGGCTCATCGGGGTTGCCACCCTGAGCTGGGGTATCAGCCAGGTTGGCCCCGAGCACACGGCGCGGGTTATCTCGTGGAACGGTATCGCTTCCTATGGGGCGATAGCCATAGGCGCGCCTCTGGGCGTGCTGGCGGTGGCCGATTTGAATTTCAGCGTGCTGGGCCCGGCTCTGCTGGTGCTGGCATTGCTGGCTTTGCTAGTGCTACGCACACGCCCGGACGCAGTGGTTTCACGGGGGGAGCGGCTGGCGTTCTGGTCGGCATTCCTGCGCGTTGCCCCCTGTGGGCTCGGCCTTACGCTGGCGTCGATCGGCTACGGCACCCTGACTACGTTTGTGACGCTCTACTACTTGGAACGTGGCTGGGTTGGCGCAGCCTGGTGCCTTAGCGCTTTCGGGCTGTGCTTCATCATTTCGCGCCTACTGTTCGTAAATGCGGTCAACCGCTTTGGCGGCTTCAACGTGGCCATGGCCTGCATGGCCACGGAGGTGCTGGGCCTGAGCCTGCTGTGGTTGGCGCCCTCACCGGCCTGGGCGCTGGTCGGTGCCGGGCTGACCGGCTTTGGTCTGTCGCTGGTATATCCGGCCCTTGGGGTCGAAGCGATAAAACAGGTACCGAGCAGCAGCCGCGGCGCCGGACTAGGCGCTTACGCGGTGTTCTTCGACATGGCACTGGCTATAGCCGGCCCAGTGATGGGCGCGGTGGCTGTGCACCTTGGCTATGCCTCGATCTTCTGCGTGGCTGCCCTGCTGGCCTTGGCTGGAGTTGGCCTGACGATGTTACTGGCGCGCCGCAGCCGTCGCAGCTGAACGCTCGGCGGGCTCTGGAGCGCCCAGGGTCTGGGTAAAGAAGTTTGCGGTATCGCGCTGCAGGGAGTGGTGAATGTGCCGCCGATCTACGCCCTCGGCGTCCTTGCACAACGCTGGCATGCGTAGCCACTGCTGTTGGTCACAACGGGCCATGAACACGAAGTGCCCGGCACCGGCCAGCAAACGGTAGTCCGGTGCAATCGGTAACTTTTGCGCCAATTGCTCGGCATTACGGTCCACAGCCACCAGCTGGTCGCTGTCGCCGCTATAGATCAGCGCTGGCACCTTCACACCTGCCAGGGCGTGGCGGCCGAACATCAGACTTAGCGGCGCCATCAGCATCACCGCACCTACCCTCGCATCGGCCTTAGGTTGCAGCTCGCTGCGGTCGGCAATGAGCACGCCATGCGTCTTGCAGGCGTCGGCGTCAGTTGGGCGCTCCAGGCAATAGCGGCGCAGACGTTCGAGGTCTGGTTGAGCCCCAGACAGGATCAACGCGGTTTCGCCACCGGCCGAATAACCAATCACACCGACCTTGCCGTCATTCAGATAAGGGCCGAGCAAGGTATCTTCGCGGGTGGCGGTGATCGCCTCGCTGACCTGTAGAGGGCGGCCGTAAAGGTTGCTCAGGGTCCCAAGGCGGCTGTGGTCTCGAGCATTGTCGCCAGGGTGCACCACAGCCACCACGACAAAGCCCCGCCGGGCCAAGGCGGTAGCCAAGTAATGCAGGGCCAGCGGGCTGCCAGCATTGCCATGGGACAACACCAGCAACGGAAACTGGCCGAGCGCTACCGGCGCTTCTTCGGCAACCTCGATCGGGTAACCATCGATGCGAATAGCGCGGGGCGTACCATTGGAGGGATAGAACGCCAGCGCCTGCATGGGCCTTGCGTCAACCGGGTCGTCCAGCGTCATGTGGTGCAGGCCGACAACCCAAGACGCAGCGTTGGCATGGCCCAATAAGCCACTGAGCAGAAATGCCAGCAAGTAACGAGAAGTGTTCATCGGTCAGCTATCGCGCAACAGGCATCAGGATAGCTTGAGCATAGGATCAGCCAGGCGGCTGGCAGATGAAACATGAATGAAAAAACCGGCAGGCGCAAGTCGCGCCTGCCGGCTCTTGTCACAGGATGATCAGGCCGCAGCAAACAACTCGGAGGCGATCTGCGTTTGGGCGGCATCGATAGCCTGGGTACGCTGTTCCGGGCCATAGGCCAGGCCGTGTGCACGCACCACTTCAACGTCGGTGATGCCGATGAAGCCGAGGAACACCTTGAGGAAGTCCTCATGCCCAACCCCGGTAGGTTGGCCGGCATGCAAGCCACCAGCGGTGGAAACAAGCACGACTTTTTTGTTACCGCACAGGCCTTCGGGGCCTGCTTCGGTGTAGCGGAACGTTTTGCCGGCCACGGCAACGCGGTCGATCCATGCTTTGAGCTGGGTCGGTACGCTGAAGTTGTACATGGGTGCGCCAATCACCACGGCGTCGGCGGCGAGAAATTCTTCCAGCGTCTCGGCGCTGAGCTTGGCTTCGAAGGCCTGCGCCGCATCACGGGCTTCTTCGGGGGTGCCGGCAGCCATCAGTGTGGCGGAAGAGAAGTGAGCAATGGCATCGGCTGCCAGGTCCCGGTACACCACTTCGATGGTTGGGTCGGTGGCTTTCCAAGCCTGCACCACTTCACGGCTCAGTTGGCGAGAGGCGGAATTGTCGCCCAGGATGCTCGAATCGATATGCAACAGTTTCATGGGACTCTCCTGTGATTGAAGACCGCAGCAGTGGGCGATCACGATGAGGAGAATCCTACCGGGAGGTTCAATGGCTGAAAAGTAGCGAAAAATACGCTAGTTTGTCCCATCTATGGAACAGTGGATCGGCCATGCAAGACCTTAACGACCTCTTCTATTTTACCCAGGTAGTCGAAGCCGGCGGTTTCGCTGCCGCCGGGCGCCAGCTGGGTATACCCAAGTCGCGCCTGTCACGGCGTATCGCAGAACTGGAAGAACGCCTGGGCACCCGGTTGCTACAGCGCACAACCCGCCAGCTCAAGCTTACCTCTGTAGGTGAGCGCTACCTGCGTCATTGCCAAGCCATGCTGTTGGAGGCCCAAGCCGCCGACGAAGTGGTCGCGAGCATGAGCAGCGAGCCGCGTGGGCGTTTGCGCGTGTCGTGCCCAGTGGCACTGGCCCACGCGTTTCTGCCGGATGTGATCGCGGGGTTTCTGAAGCTTTACCCGCAGGTGCAACTGGACATGGTGCTACTGAACAGGCGTGTCGATCTGATATCCGAAGGTATCGACGTCGCCTTGCGTGTACGCGACCTTGGCGACGAAGACCCAGCACTGGTCACCCGTCGCCTGCGCCAGGCACAGATGCAGCTGGTGGCAGCGCCGGGCTTCGCCGATCACGTACGCCACCCCGCCGACCTTGCCAGTTTGCCTGTGCTTGGTGCAGCCGAAGCTGATCGCTTGGTGCACATGCAGTTACTTGGGCCAAACGGTCAGCGTCAGGACATCGCGCTGGAGCCGCGGCTGGCCATCGATGACTTTGTCGTGCGCAATGCCGCAGTGCGCGCCGGGCTAGGTTTCACGGCACTGCCCAGCATGTTCTGCGAAGCGGAACTGGAACGCGGTGAGCTAGTGAGGCTGTTACCTGACTGGTCCCTACCTGGCGGCTATCTGCAGGCAGTCTACCCTCATCGTCGTGGACTGTTACCTGCCGTACGGGCATGGATCGACCACTTGGCTTTATCCTTCGAAGCCTGCGGGGAGCGTTATGTCTAAGCCGCAAATGAGCCCGCAACAGGTGGCAGCCTTCTGCCTGGGCCTGCCAGGTGCTCGAGAGGACTACAAATGGGGCGGCATCCGGGTGTTTTCCGTGGCCGGCAACAAGATGTTCGCAGTGCTCGACCTGGCCGGAGCAGGGTTGTCGTTCAAGGTGGCCGACGAGTTGTTTCTGGGCTATTGCGACCGCCCTGGCGTGCGCCCAGCCCCTTACCTCGCACGCGCCAGGTGGATCAGCATGCAACCGCCCTACCCCATGGGCTGTGAGGAGCTGTGCGACTTGCTGCAGCGCTCGCACCAGCTGGTGGTACGGCGGCTGCCCAAGCGTCAGCAGGCGGCCGTGCTAGGTTGACTAATTGAAGGGCAGGAAACGGCTGCCAAGGAACAGATAGTCCAGCCAGAATACTTGATGAAGCAGCACGATGATCCAGAACACCAGTTGGTAAGACACTTTACGCGTTTTGTGGCGCAACAACTGTTGAGCTATCAGTGCACCAGGCCACCCCCCCAGCAGCTCGCTGGCATGCAACACTTTTTCCGGCGTGCGCCAAGCATTACCTCGGGCCTGACGTTTGTCATGCCAGTAAAGCAGCAGGCTGATCAGGCTGACCAGTGGATACAACGCCAAGGGCACCCAGCCATGGCCATCGAAGGCCATCGAGGCCGCGCCAAGGCCGGGTAACAGGCACAGTAAGCCCCAAAGCAACCATTTCAGCCGAGCATAGCTCACGCCCGTTGCCTGCTCACCACGGCGTGGTGCGGTGTTCTGAACGCGCGCCATGTCAGCTGTGCACCGTTGACCAGTCGACCCAGCCGAACTGCCAGGTGGCCAGAATTAGCAACCCGAAGACAATCCGATACCAGGCGAATACCGCGTAGCTGTGGTTGGCGATGAATTTCAGCAACGCCCGCACAGCAATCATGGCAAAAATGAACGAGGTCACGAAGCCAAGGGCAAACACCGGCAGATCACTGGGTTCGAACAGGTGACGGTATTTGTAGCCTGAGTACACCGCCGCACCAACCATGGTTGGCATGGCCAGAAAAAACGAGAACTCTGTGGCGGCCTTGCGCGACAGGCCAAACAGCAGGCCACCGATGATGGTCGAACCGGAGCGCGAGGTGCCAGGTATCATCGCTAGGCACTGCACGAAGCCAATTTTCAGTGCATGCGTCCAGCGCATGTCATCGACATGATCGACCGCCACGCTGTGCTGACGGCGTTCGGCCCAAAGCATGATTACGCCTCCGATCACCAATGCCGCGGCAACAGTGATTGGGTTGAACAGGTACTCGTGGATCAGGTCGGCGAACAATACTCCCAGCACCACAGCAGGGAAAAATGCCAACATCAAGTTTGCCGTGAAGCGGCGCGCCTTCGGCTGATTGCCAAGGCCGATCACCACATCCAGGATCTTGCGGCGCAACTCCCACATCACTGCCAGGATCGCCGCCAGCTGGATGATGATATTGAATGCCATGGCTCGTTCCCCGCCAAAACCTATCAGGTCGGCGACGATGATCTGGTGACCTGTACTTGAAATCGGCAGGAACTCTGTCAGCCCCTCGACCACACCTAGAATGATTGCCTGAAAGGCAGTCCAAAAATCCATCGATCCCCCGATGAGGCACTGCTAGCAGCAGGCCTGTTTTTTCTTGATTCGCTTGTCACCGCACGCGGCGCGGCCTTTTTACAGGCACATGTGGGACAAACGCCAGCGGAAAAGTTCTACAGAATTAAAGGTTTCATCTCGCCGGGCCGAAATCCTAGCTAAGGGGCATGACAAACTCGCGTGAGCCTGTGGCAGAGTAGTCAATAACTAGCACTTAGCCATTAGTCGGGTGCCTGTCACCTGGAAAGCATGTTTGGATGCACCTGAATAACAAGAACAACAGGAGTGGGTTCGATGAAGGCATTGCGATCGATGTCGATCAGCAGCCGTTTGTGGCTGATCTTGGTGGTTGCAGTCGGCATGCTGGTGTTGCTCGGCCTGTTGATGCTGCGCCAGATCCACGGCGATCTGTACCAGGCCAAGGCGGAGAAGACACGTCACGTGGTGCAGACTGCCGCTGGGGTGCTGGCCTATTACCAAGGCCTCGAAACGACCGGCACGCTGACCCGCGAAGCGGCTCAGCAGCAGGCGCTGCAAGTGGTCAAGGCACTGCGGTACGACCACAATGACTATTTCTGGATCAATGATCTGTCGCCAAAGATGATCATGCATCCGGCCAACCCCAAGCTCGATGGCCAAGACCTCTCCGCGATCCGCGACCCGGACGGTTTTGCCGTATTCAATGAAATGGTGGCGCTGGCCCGCAGTCACGGTGCCGGCCCGGTCGACTACCGTTGGCCCAAGCCGGGTGCCAGCGAGCCGGTGGCCAAGACCTCCTATATACAGTTGTTCGAACCGTGGGGCTGGATCATCGGCTCTGGCGTGTATGTCGACGACGTTCAGGCCGAATTCGCCCGCCAGTTACGCGATGCTTCGTTGCTCGGGCTGGCCATCGCAGTGCTCATGGCACTGGTGGTATTGATGATCGCCCGCAGCATAGCTCGCCCGCTGCAAGAAGCCGTGCAGGCCATGGGCAACATCGCCAGCGGCGAAAGCGACCTTACTCGGCGCCTGGACACCCATGGCCGGGATGAAATCACTTACCTGGGCCAGCATTTCAACCAATTCAACGGCAAGCTGCAGGGGGTAGTCGGTCAGCTTCAGGGCGCCGCACATGCTTTGGCACAGTCCGCCGGGCACGTCGGCGACAGTGCTGGTGCTGCACAACACCATAGTGCTCAGCAGTCGATGCAGATGGATCAAGTGGCTACAGCGGTCAATGAGGTGACTTACGCCGTGCAAGACGTGGCCAAGACTGCCGAGCAGGCCGCTGGGGAGATGCGCGCGGCCCAGCAGCAAGTGGAACATGGCCAGCAGGCCATTCACGGCAGCTTGCAGCAGATCGAGCGCCTGTCGGCGACCATCGACCAGGCGGTGCAGGTCATTCGCGACCTGGCTTCGCACAGCACTAAAATCGGCGGTGTACTGGAGGTTATCCGCGCCATTGCCGAGCAAACGAACCTTCTCGCGCTCAACGCTGCGATCGAAGCCGCTCGGGCTGGCGAGCAGGGCCGGGGTTTTGCCGTGGTCGCTGACGAAGTGCGCCTGCTTGCCCAGCGCACGGCACAGTCGACCGCCGAAATCAACACCATGATCGAGCACCTGCAAAGCCAGTCAGACGCTGCGGTCAAAGCCATCGACACCAGTAGCGAGGCCTCGCGCCAGACCGTGCAACAAGCTCAGCAGGCCGGCACCAGCCTGGACGCGATCAGCCAGGCGCTGCACAGCCTCACTGCCCTCAACGCCTCGATCGCCAGCGCCACTTTGCAGCAATCCCACGTGGTCGAGGAAATCAACCGCAATGTGCTGGATACAGCAGGCTTATCCCAACAGACTGCCGAGGCGGCGCGTCAGTCCAGCGACGCGGGTGTCGCCCTGGGGCAGTTGAGCGAGCAGCTGCAGCAACTGCTGCGTCAGTTCCGCCTCTGAACCACACTTGGGCACCAGCCGGTGACACGGCCGGTGCTCGTTACACGCTACAACTCACGCACGCCACAGGCTACAATCGCCGCCCTTTGCCAACCAAGGATCGCCGATGTCCGGCCTCGAACTCATCGCCGCCGTGCTCGGCGTTACCGCCGTGTGGCTCACCGTCAAGCAGAACGCTTGGTGCTGGCCAATCGGCCTGATCATGGTGCTGATCTACGGCTGGCTGTTCTACGAGGTCAAACTCTATTCAGGCATGCTACTTCAGTTGGCCTACGCTGTACTTCAGCTTTACGGCTGGTGGCAGTGGAAACGCCCCGACCGGGTCGAGCAGGCCCGGCGGGTCTCGCACCTGCCGCTGCGCAAGCTGTTGTGGGGCCTGATGGCTGGCCTGGGACTGAGCTGCGTACTGGGCGCTGCAATGGCTGGCTGGACCGATGCTGCCGCCCCCTGGTTGGATGCGACACTGACCGGTTTCAGCCTGGTCGCGCAATTGTGGATGGCACACAAACGCGTGCAGTGCTGGCCGCTATGGATCGTGGTCGATATCGTTTACGTAGGCCTGTATCTGCAGCAACAGCTGTATTTCACGGCCGGGTTCTTCAGCGTGCTGACCTTGATCGCAGTACGCGGTTGGCTGCAATGGCGCCGCGATCCAGCATTGGTGCCGGCATGAAAGTCCTGGTCCTGTGCGGCCCCGAATCGACCGGTAAGAGCTGGCTGAGCGGCGAGATCCAAGCGCATTTCGGCGGCGTTGTGGTAGCCGAATACGTCCGTCACTTCATCGACCAGCAGTGCCGGGACACCTGCTATGCCGACGTGCCGACCATTGCCCGCGGTCAACTGGACTGGGAAGACCGGGCCCGAATGCTGGCGCCTGAGCTGCTGATTCTCGATACCCACCTGCTCAGCAACATGCTCTGGAGCCGCGCGCTGTTCGGCGCGTGCCCGCCTTGGTTGGAACATGCCTTGCTAGACAGGCATTACGATTTGCATCTGCTGCTCAGCCCTCAAGGGGTGGGCTGGGTCGCCGATGGTCAGCGCAGTCAGCCAGACCTTGCCGACCGACAGGTTTTTTTCGAGGACAGCCACCGCTGGCTGCTGCACCATAGGCAAACCGTGGAAATTATCGACGGCGACTGGCCGCAACGCAGCGCCAATGCCTTGCGGGCGGTTGAGCGTCTGCTCGAAGATAAAATGCCAACCTGCCCCACTGAGTGTTAAGCCCATGACACACTCAAGTCACGCAAGTCGCTGTATCTGTAGGCTGCCAGCCTTGGGCCGGGGCAGTGTCAAGGTTATGAGACATTCCGCCAGTGCGGTGCCTGAACAGATCTGATCTGCGCGCCCAGGCCTTTAACCTCAATGTCTGTCTCAAGGGTGATACACAACATCGATGAGTGCTTCAGGCTATTCACTCAAGTATTTGATTCATAAGCGTTAGCAAAAAGCGGCACGGCTTTCGCTCTCCTCCCTCGCATCGCTGAACAAGACCAGCGTTCGAAGAAGGAGTAGCCGTCATGGGGAAACTGGATAGACGCGTTTATGGCCTGCTGCTGATTACTTGTGCAATGGCTTCGGCGTTGCCTGCACAAGCCGACAACGGGATCATCGTCATCACCCGCGACGTGCAACCGCGCATCGCCACCCGCGCGCCTCTGGCACCTGACCCCTACCCTACCACCGCCAATGCCAACCCCTCTGCTTACGTGCTCAGGCAGACCAATGAGCTCAGTGATGGGGATTTTGCCAGCATCACAAGCGGCACGGGAATCTCCTCGCTGGTCACCCAACAAACCGACAACCTCGGCGGCCCTATAGGCAACCAGACCCAACTGGCAAACCAGGCTGCCGGCCGTGGTACAGGCTCGGGCAACGGTATATCCAACATGGTCAATTCGAGCGTCCAGCGCGGTCTTGCGCCCTTGCAGATCCTCACTGGAGGCAAATGAAATGAGGCAGACCCTGTTCATCTTGGCTTTTGCCGCTAGCGCATCGGCGCTGGCGCAATCGCCGGTGCCCGTGCTCAACGACGCCAATATCGACAGTTCCGGGGCTCAGTACCAAGGCAACTTCGGCGTCAACCAAGCCGCTGGCGATGGCCAGCAACAAGCCAACGCCAGAGCCATCGCCACAGGCCACCAAGCCACAGCGACCACGCAAATTCGCCAACGCCAGCTCTCCATCGTCGACCCAAACATGGGCGCCAGCGCCAGTATCCAAGGCAACGCGTTCAGTCATGGCAGTGGCGCACTGGGGGTAAACCAAAGCGCTGGCGCCGCGACCCAGCAGGCCAATGCCCTGCGCATCAGCATCAGTACACAACCGCAAAGCATCGATGACAGCGTCCTGCTGCAACAAAACGTGGCGCTGATCAACAGCTCCGATCCATCTGATACCTCACCTGGCTATCGCCAAGTCACCACTGGTGACCAGGCATTCACCGGCAGCCGCGGGGTCATCCAGCTGAATCAGAGCGCCGGGGTGGGCAACCAGACGGCTAACACCCTGAGCGTAAGGGTCGCGAATTGACCCAAAGGGAAACAGGTAAGAACAACACTTAACCTAAAGACGGAGAAACACCATGAAACCTTCGATGGCAATCAAGCCTCTGGTTTTCGCAATTGCTGCGGTCATGGCTGTTGCTGCACAAGCGGATCAGAACAATCGCCGTGGTTACAACAACCACAACAACTACACCCCACCTGCACGTGCCGTGCTGACCGATGCGACTGCCAACGCCAATGACGGTCAGAGAAGCAACGGTAACACCATCAACAACCAAGGCACCATCAACGAAGCCGAGATGAGCAGCTCCGGTGCTGGCGCCAGTGGCAACGTCGGTGTCAACGTGGCGGCCGGTAACGGCAACCAGCAGGCCAACGCGTCGGCTATCGCCAACACCTCGTCGGACAATGCGGCGATCGACAACAGCTTCGTCTTTGGCACCTCAACCGCCACTGCCGAGATCACCCAGCGCAGCAACAACAACACGGTGAACAACTGGTCGACCCAAAGCTCCGCCGTCATGAGCGGCTCGGCTGAAGGCAGCAGTGGCAATATCGGCATCAACGTGGCCGGCGGCGATCTCAACCAGCAGAAAAACAGCATGGCGATCGCCAACAACTCGGCACCTATCGGCAACTCCTCTGCCACTGCCACCGCCAACCAGTACGGCCCTGGCCTGCAGGTGAACAACGCTGCCGATCGCACTTATCGCGTAGATACGCTGACCCTCACCACGTCTTCGAGTGGTTCGGCTTCGCGTAGTGGTTCGTTCGATGCCAGCGTCGACAAGAGCTCCAGCTCCAGCTACAGCGCCTCGGGCAGCCAAAGCGCCAGTGCCAGCGGCAGCCATAGCAACAGCTCCAGCGGTTCGACAAGCATGACCGCCAGCGGCTCCAACAGCAGCAGCGCCAGTGGCAGCAACAGCATGAGCGCCAGCGGGTCGAACAACTACGCTGCCAATGGCAGTGCCAGCAACAACCACAGTTCGTCGTCCAACACCACGGTAAGCGCCTCGCTCGATGCCAGCGCCAATGGCAGCGCATCGTCGTCGCAAACCTTCGGCAACTTCACGCGTTCGCGCAGCTCGGACTTCGACGCATCGCTCAGCGCCTCGCTTGACGCGTCGGTTGACAAGTCCCATGAGTCGGCTAGCAACTCGTCGTTCGACAAGTCGCTCAGCAGCTCATTCGACAGAGCCTATGACTCCTCCTATGACCGCAGCCATGACTCGTCTTATGACAAGTCTCGCGATACGTCTTATGAGAAGGCCAACCAATCGGCCTGGGAAAAAGCCAGTGCTTCGGCCTACGAAAAAGCTGGCGAAAAAGCCTCGCAGTCCTCGGACAGCATTTCGAAGAGCTTCAGCGAGTCTAGCGAGTATGCCCTGAGCAACACCGTGTCGTTCCAAGTGCTGACTCCGACCGGTTGGGCCAACCCTGTGACCAACACCGCTACCCTCAGTGGCTCGGTGAACGGTGGCAGCGGCAACTTGGGCGTGAACGTGGCAGCGGGTGTGGGCAACCAACAAAGCAACTCGCTGGCCATCTCCAACACCTCGATGTGACAACTGTGCTCAGGAGGCCCCTGCGGGGGCCTCCCTCTAACAAGAAAAAGGCAGGGGGCGTCGAACATGCGCATTATCGCCTTGGCATTTCTGCTGTGCATCGCCAGTGTCAGCGAAGCTTCGCAGATGCCGTTATCCGTACTGCCAGGTGGTGCAGTGGTCTACAAACCGATCCAGAGCGTGCGCGAACGTAAATTCGCCGACCTGGTACCGCAGAAAACCGACTTCAGTTGTGGCGCGGCATCCTTGGCTACCATCCTGCGTCAGGCCTATTGGCTGGACGTGGATGAGCATCAGGTGATCGAGGGCATGCTCGCCCATGCCAACGAAGACCTGGTTCGTACCCAAGGGTTCTCCATGCTCGACATGAAAAAATACGTGGAGAGCCTGGGCATGCGTGCCCGTGGTTACAAAGTGGCGCCCGAAACCCTCAACAGCATCCGCATTCCAGTGGTCGTGCTGATGGACATCCGAGGCTACAAGCATTTCGTGGTCATGCAGAAGGTCGACAGAGGCTGGGTATACATCGGTGACCCGGTGCTGGGCCATAAACGCTTCAGGATCGACGACTTCGTAAAAGGTTGGAATGGCATCATCTTCGCGGTGATTGGCCAAGGTTATGACAAGAACAATATTCTGCTCGACCCGCCACTGCCGCTGAGCGCGAAACACCGCATCAGCAACTTCACCCCGGTTCAGGACGCAGAATTGATGGACTTCGGTTTCATTCAAAGCGACTTCTTCTAATGACCTTGTTGCACCTCAACAGGGCGCATGCTCCGGGAGAACCTCATGAAGACTTCACTGTGGCTGGCAATGGTTTGCCTGGCCGCCAGCCTGCCTACCCATGGCGAAACGTTCAAGCCAGTCGAATTGAAAGACCAGGAACTGGCCAGCCTGCGTGGCCGTTACGTGATGCCAGGGCGAATCGTGAGTTTTGGCATCGTCATGACCAGCACCTGGCAGAACGCCAATGGCGAGGTGATTGGGGCGACGTCGGCGATGCAAGTTCAGCAGACGACCATAAAACCGCAGTTCTATGTCTCGATGATCGATGAAAAAGGCAACGGCAACGCCTCGAGCATCGGCACCGGCACCGTAACGGGTGGTAACGGCCTGAGTACGACCCAAGGGGTGACCCAGGTGGTGCGCGCTGCAGGTGATTTCAACGCAGCCAGCAACAATGTCGACATCAACGTCACCAAAGGCAATGAAGCGCCCGCCGTGCAGCCCCAGGGCCAAGCGCTGACAGCGGGTTCGACACTGACAGGCAGCAACGGCGCCGGCTCATTGAGCGTGTCGTCCAGCGGCTCTGGCGTGCAGATGAACATCGTTGCCAACGGCAACCAAGGCAGCTCTATGCAAAGCCTTGGCCAAGGGGGGTTGATGCAGAACACCACGCTGCTGGGCGTGAGCAACCGTGTCAGCAACTTGACTTCACTCAACGTCGTGTTACGTGACAATGCGCCAGTGGCAGGTTCGATAAATACCAACTTGGATCAACTCAAAGGCCTTCGCAATCTCGGATACTGAACTACGCTCAAGTCTCATCGTTATGTAGTCATAAGGGACGGCTAATCCATGCACCGCATGTCGAAGTTCAGAGTTATCGCTTGTTTGACAACATTGGCTCCGGCCACTCTGCTACAGGCGGCAACCGACCCTCAGGTCGAAGCACTCAAACAGGAACTCATTGCGCTCAAACAGCGCTACGAAGCGCAGCAGAATGCACTGATGGTGCTGGAGCAGCGGCTCAAACAGGTCGAAGAAGCTCCCGCCCAGCCAGCACCTAGGCGCCTGACCAAGTCCCCTGCCGAGGGCGTCAAGGGCGGCCAGACCGTGGCCACCGGCACCCCTGGCAACAGCGGGAGCTCCTATGGGCAGTCGCTGCAAGACAATTCCGAACCGGCTCAAAGCGTGTCCAACCTGTATGACGAGGCCAGTGGCTTCTTCGGCGGTGGAAAGTTCAGTGTCGAAACCGGGCTCACCTACACCCATTACGACACCCGCGCGCTGGTGCTCAACGGCTTCTTGGCACTGGATTCCATTTTTCTCGGCAATATCAACATCGACCGCATCAAGGCTGACAACTGGACCCTGGACCTGACCGCGCGGTACAACGTCGACCAGCGCTGGCAGTTCGATATAAACGTGCCCGTCGTCTACCGCGACTCCACTTACTCCTCCGGTGGCGCGGGTGGGGCGGCCGGAGTCACGTCCGATGCTTCAGTCACGCGTGATCCGACCATCGGCGATGTGAACTTTGGTATCGCCTACAAATTCATCGACGAGTCTGAGAGCTGGCCAGACGCCGTTGCCACGTTGCGGGTGAAGGCGCCAACCGGCAAAGACCCTTATGGCATCAAACTCAAGCCGGTGCCGGGCAACGACAACTTGTCGGTACCTGATGACCTGCCTACCGGTAACGGTGTGTGGGCCATTACCCCGGGTATCTCGCTGATCAAGACGTTCGACCCGGCCGTGCTTTTCGGTAGCCTTTCGTACACCTACAACATGCAGGACTCGTTCAGCGATATAAGCCCACAGGTCAATACCAAGGTGCCGGGTGATGTGAAACTGGGCGATTCATGGCAAATCGGCGGCGGTATCGCCTTTGCCCTCAACGAGAAGATGAGCATGTCGTTCTCGGTAACCGATCAATTCGCCCGCAAGAGCAAGATCAAACCCGATGGCGGAGACTGGCAATCGATCACCAACAGCGACTACAACGCGGCCAACTTCAACGTCGGCCTGACCTTTGCTGCGTCCAATAACCTCACGATCGTGCCGAACTTGTCGATTGGCCTGACCGATGACGCCCCGGACTTTTCCTTCAGCCTGAAATTCCCGTATTACTTCTGAAAACTGGGGCGCATCGCGCCCCAAATGGTTACCAACCTTGTAGCCCACGGCTTTGCCGTTATCGGCCTGTTATCATCACGCACAAATACGTGACGATTTCATGTCAATAAGGAAAGTTTTCGTGAAAAACCTGCAAGGCCCACCACGCACTCGGCTCGTCGCCCTGACCACACTGGTGCTGGTGATCCCATTGCTGATACGCGCTCTGCTGGGCTGGTCGAGCGTGTATGGCTTCCTCTCGGACTTGGCGCTGGGCAGTGCGCTGGTGTTGCTACTGCATCGCCGCCGATGGTGGCTCGCGCTGCCGGTTCTGTTGGCATGGTGCGCACTGTGGGTGGCTTCTTCCGAGCTGGTCAGCGCTGTTGGCAGGCTGCCGACCACTGCTGACTTGGGTTATCTGTTCGATCCGCAGTTCATGGAAAACTCCACGGGTAGCGGTCTGGCCCATTCCTGGGTTGCCGTGTTACTGGCCGGTGGCCTGCTGCTCTGGCTGGCGAGTGTCTGGCACAGCCGTGGGCAACCGAGCAGCAACCTGCCGCGACGGGCTTGGGCCATCCCTGCACTGCTGTTCGCCATTCATTGGGCTGGCGAACGCATGGTGCCCAGCGATGCCGACCAGTGGCGCCAATACAACCTGCCTCATCAACTGCTATCGGCCGCCGCCGGCAACCTGCAGCGACATGCCGAGCGCTGGGCAGGCAACGCCCCAAGCGTTACACCGCTACCCAGCGCCGGGCTAACCGAACACGACTTGAGTGGGCAGAAACTGCTGGCAACGCCTGGGCAGGCCCGCAACCTTTTAGTCATCACGCTCGAAGGCATCCCCGGCGCGTATGTGCGTCCCAACCGCCAGGCGCTGCACAGTCGGTTCGACCACGACTTGATGCCCAAGCTCAGCCAGTGGGCCGAACGCGGCATGAACACCCCAGACTACGTGCTGCACTCGCACCAGACCATTCGCGGCCTGTATGCAATGTTATGCGGCGACTACGACAAACTGGCCAATGGCACACCCAAAGGTGTCGAGCTGCTTACCCTGCATCAGCGCAACCAGGCCTGCCTGCCTGCGCAGCTGCGTCAGGCCGGTTTCACTACCCACTACTTGCAGGGCGCAGGCCTGCGCTTCATGGCCAAGGACCGCATCATGCCGCATATCGGCTTCGATGCGGTGCATGGGGTGGAGTGGTTCAGCAACAAGAATTACCTGAAATTCCTCTGGGGCAAGGATGACCGAGCCTTCTTCGAAGGCGCCCTGGATTATGTGGGCCAGCTGCGTCAACAGGCCCGCCCCTGGATGCTCACCCTGCTGACGGTGGGTACTCACCAGCCCTATTCAGCCCCTGATCACTACCTGCAGCGCTACCCTGACCCTAAACAAGCTGCTGTCGCTTACCTGGATGACGCGGTGGGGGCGTTTCTCGACAAGCTCGAGCAGCAGGGCGTACTCAAGGACACACTGGTGGTAGTGACCTCGGATGAATCCCACGGGATCGATGGCGTGCGCCTGGCTTCTTCGTGGGGCTTCAACCTGACCCTGGCCCCAGAGCAGTCGCTCTTGCCACCTATCAAGCGCGGGACCTATGGCCACATCGACTTGGCCACTTCATTGCTCGATTATTTTGCTCTGCCAATCCCCGTTGCACTTGGCGGGCGCTCGTTGTTCCGCGACTACGACAGCGGTCGAGAGATGATTGCCTACACCAATGCCATGCTGCGCTATCACGATGGCAAGGGTGTGTTGACCGAGTGCGATTTTCAGCAGCGCTGCCGTCGTTACCAAAGCTCGGGCTTCATCTCTGATCAGGCCAAATACCTTGGGCTCGGCGACAGCACCCTCGGTGCACAGGTAAGTGCGCTGGCCGATGTGCTCGACCACTCGTTGTTGCAGACGCCGCAGAACCTTAGCTATCAATTCGGTGGCCCCACCGCCATCCAACTACAGGCGCACATTCCCAACGACTGGGCAGATAACCTGATCGGCGCTCAATATCTGGAAATGCCCGAGGGCTCGCATACCCGAGTAAAGGTCAAGGTACGCGCATTGGACCGGCAGCACGCGGCGTACATCCAACTCAAAGCCAAGGAACGGGAACAGGATGTGCAGCTGGGTTTGCCTGAGGCAATCGAGGTCACGGCCGACAAGCCGCTGGAGATCGAATTTGGCTTTGACAACCCAATCAAACGCAACGCGTTTTCCTTCCATTTGCTGGGTTATGGTGACGGCAAAGTCGAGGTGAGTGATTTCAGCGTGATCACCGCGTTACCTGGTGAGGAAGCAGCCCTGGAGGAAATGAACGACGGGCAGGTTGCGCAATCGAGCTGATCACCGAATCTGGTGCTTGTGCAGCAGCCGATAGAACGTTGGCCTTGATACTCCAAGCACCTTGGCAGCGATGCTCATGTTGTTGCTGTGCCGGTCCAAGACGTCGCACAGCGCTTGGCGCTCGGCCCGGTGCTTGTAATCCTCCAAGGTACCCAGAGGCTGGTCGTCATGCGTCAGGCCCTCCAGCCCCAGGTCCTGAGCCTCTATCTGGCGCCCTTCAGCCAGCACCAGCCCGCGCCTGACCCGGTTGGCGAGCTCGCGAACGTTCCCCGGCCAGGTGTGCCGCCCCATCGCTGCCAGGGCGTGATCGCTGAACGTCCGTGGCCTGCGGCCTGTTTCCAAACTGTAGAAATGCGAGAAATGGTTGGCCAGCATGGGCAAGTCACCATGCCGATCACGCAACGGAGCAGTCACCACCTGCAAGACATTGAGCCGGTAATAGAGGTCTTCACGAAAACGCCCCTGCTCAATGGCCTTTTCCAGGTCCACATGGGTTGCTGCCAACACGCGAACATCGACCGGTATTGGCTGACTGCCGCCCACACGCTCAATGTTCTTTTCCTGGAGAAAACGCAGCAAATTGGCCTGTAATTCCAAGGGAAGGTCGCCAATTTCGTCGAGGAACAACGTACCCCCGTGCGCCGCCTCGATACGCCCCACCTTGCGCTGGTGTGCACCTGTGAAAGCACCTTTTTCATGCCCGAACAGCTCGGACTGGATCAAATGCTCAGGGATCGCGCCGCAGTTGATGGCGATGAACGGCTTTTCGCAACGCTGGGATTGCCGGTGCAGTGTCCGCGCAACCAATTCTTTGCCTGTGCCGCTCTCGCCACGGATAAGCACCGGCGATTCGGTTGGTGCCAGTTTGCCGAGCAACTTGCGCAATTCCAGAATCGGGCGGCTGTCACCGAGCAGTTCATGCTCCAACGCATCCACCCTTGAAGTGCCTTGGCCGCGCAGACGCGCCATGCCGAACGCCCGGCCGAGCGTTACCAGCACGCGGGAGAAGTCAAAAGGCAAAGTATGAAAATCGAAGAACCATTCGCAGACGAAATCCCCAACGTTTGGCATGCGCAGCTGCTGGGCATCGAGCACGGCGATCCACTCGGTGTTGCTGCGTTTGATCATGTCCTTGACTGCGTCCGGATGCTGCAGGTGCGAGCCCTGAAGGCGCAGCAGGCCGATATCGCATCGGTGCTCGAGCGCCTGGTCCAGGCTGCAGGTGTGCACTACCCAACCGGCACTTTCCAGGGCTGGTAGCAAACGGTGGCAGTCGTCACAGGGGTCGACGATGAGCAGGCGACGAAGAGCGGCAGTCTCGTGCATGACCGTTCCTTGGCGCCAATTGTTGGTTTTATATGTGAAAACAGCAAGTTGCGGCGCCGATTTAACAGTAGCAACGAACCTGACAGTGCCAACGACCGTCTGTCTGCAGATTTGCACCACACCGGGTGGGTTCGGGAATTTTTCAAATTCATCAGCGTCACAGGCGGCGCAGGCAAGAAATTGCGCAGGACTCAAAAAAATTTACACCCCCTGTGTGACTCCACCCCCAACTTGGAGCATCAGTACAAATAACCCCGCACTGCGGATCGCGATAAACCGGTAGCGACGTAGCAGTCACGCGGCCCTATTTAGATGTTTGGGACCATAGAGAGACCGAACCATGAATGCCCCGCTCCGTGTCAACGAAGCACTGCTGATTGCCGACCATGCTTTCGAGCCCTTCCACTGTGTAGCCTGGGATGCGCCCAACGGAACCGGTGAGCTGAGCTTGGCGGTCATCGACCGCACCAGCACCCGAATTGGCAGTAAGCAAGTTCCATCGCGTATCTATTCTGACCCTGCACAATGGGCCAGCTTGATTGAGGAAGTGCGTGCAGAGCTGTCACAAAAAGGTTACGACCTGCAGCCTTGGTCGATGCCGAAGTAATTTCGCGGTTTGAGCACAAGTGTGTGCCCTGCACGCACTTGTCTAACTTCCCAACTGCCGTTCTGGCAACTTCCTTATTGCGACAAAGTGCCACACACGCGTCGATCACTTAACACTTACCAGCACCTTGAATTGCTCGATGTGCTGATAGTCGGCGTGAAGCTCCGTGGCCATCTGCCGCCCGCGGCCCACCCGCACAGGCGCCAATTCCATGTCCACCAACACAGTCGCGCACGGCATGGGTTGCAAGGTATTCCAGCGCTTGAGCCGGCCATCGGTAAGGATGATGCAACGCTGCAGTTCATGGCTATGGGCTTTTTGCCGGGCCTGCAGCCAGAGCCGACCTGTCTCCAAGGCTGCGATCAAAGGCGTGCCGCCTCCGGCGCCGAGGGCCTGCAACCATGGCTGCAGGCTCGCTGACGCCTTGAGGCCGTGACGCTGCCATTGCGCAGCCCCCCCACTGACAGTCAGTAGAGCCAGACGGGCACGTTGACGGTAAGCCTGGTCGAACAGTTCGGCCAGTAGGCCTTTGCCCTGCGCCAGGGCCTGATGACGCCGGGTCGATGCCGAGGCGTCGACGATCACTAACCACAACTCATTGGTGCGGCCCAGGCGCTGTTGCCAGACAATGTCCTGGCGTGAGGTGGGGCGCCCCCTAAGCAATGTTGGTAACCAAGCCACCCGACCTGACACGGCCTGTCGCGTTCGTTCGCCTCTAGCGCCTGAAAGTTTACCGGTGCCTGGCATGGCATCCGCCACTGCCACAGCAGGTTGGCGGATGCTTAGGGCTTTTTTGCCCAATTAGGTACCTCTCGCCGCGCTCCACTGCTCACAGGTTGCGCAGGCATCGCCCCCCAGTCCCCTTGACCACCCTCGCCGGCACTGTCACCGCCCGGCTGCGCCGCGCCTGAGGCCGCCGGCGCATCAGGCGGCGTGCGGCGCCGATGACGCAGAGCGAACTCGGCCACAGCGTCAATATCGGCTTGCTCGATCACCTGCCCACCGCGCCAGGCGCAATGGGCTCGGGCTGCACGCAGCCAGACCAGGTCGGCACGCAGGCCATCCACGCCAGCTGCAAAGCAGCGCTCGGTGATCCAGGCCAATGCCTGATCATCCAATGCGATCGCTGCCAGGGCCTGGCGCGCCACCTGGCAGCGACTGCGCAATTGACCTTGGGCGCTAGCCCATTGCTCGCAAAACGCCTGCGGGTCATTGTCGAAGGCCAGCCGCCGACGAATGATCTGTTGACGCTCTTGCGGCGCTGGCAGGCCTTGCAGCGCCACATTCAGCCCGAAGCGATCGAGCAATTGCGGGCGCAACTCCCCTTCCTCTGGGTTCATGGTCCCGATCAGCACGAAACGGGCACTGTGCCGGTGAGAGATCCCGTCGCGCTCGACGCGGTTGGTGCCACTGGCAGCCACATCCAGCAACAGGTCCACCAGGTTATCGGGCAGTAGGTTGACCTCATCGACATACAGCACACCACCATCGGCATGTGCCAGCACGCCGGGCGAGAACTGCGCCTGGCCTTGGCCAAGCGCAGCGTTGAGGTCCAGGGTACCGACCAGACGTTCTTCCGTCGCCCCAAGGGGCAAGGTGACAAACGGCCCTTCATCCAGCAGGTCGGCCAGGCCGCGGGCAAGCGTGCTTTTGGCCATACCGCGCGGCCCCTCGATAAGCACGCCGCCAATCTTGGGGTCGATAGCAGTCAGGCACAGGGCCAGCTTGAGCGCGTCGGCACCAACTACGGCTGCCAATGGAAATTGTTGGGGGTCACTCATTTCAAGCTTGTTCCTCGCCGTCGAGCAATTGCTCCTCAAGGGTCTCGCGATACTCACCTGGGTCTTGCCAAAGCCCGCGCTGCTGGGCTTCGAGCAAACGCTCGGTGAGGTCGCGCAGCGCCTCAGGGTTGTGCTCACGCATGAAATCGCGGGTCGCTGGGTCCAGCACGTAAGCATCGGCCAGCGACTGGTAATGATGGTCGTCGATCAGGTGGGTGGTGGCATCGAAGGCGAACAGATTGTCAACGGTCGCGGCCATTTCGAATGCCCCTTTGTAACCATGACGTTTGGCCCCGTCGATCCATTTCGGGTTCAGTGCACGGGCACGGATCACGCGGTTGAGTTCTTCCTTGAGGGTGCGAATGCGAGGGCGATCAACCTGGCTGTGATCACCGTGGTAGCTTGCGACTGTTGACCCAGCGAGGGTTTCCGAAGCAGCCAGCATGCCACCTTGGAATTGATAGTAATCGTTGGAGTCAAGCAGATCGTGTTCGTGGTTGTCCTGGTTCTGCAATACCGCCTGAACCTGGCTTAGGCGACGGGCGAACTCGGCACGCGCCGGTGTGCCCTCGTCACTGCCCCCGTATGCGTAGCCACCGTGATTGAGGTAAACCTCGGCGAGGTCCTCACGGCCGTGCCACAGGCGGCCATCGATGGCGTTCTGTACACCGGCACCATAGGCGCCTGGTTTGGCCCCGAACACGCGCCAACCCGCCTGGCGCGCTGCCTGCTCGGCATCTAGCCCCTGGGCCTGCAAGCTGGCGCGCTCGAGACGTACGCGGGCGGCCAACGGGTTCAGATCATCGGGTTCGTCCAATGCCGCCACTGCTTGCACTGCTGCATCGAAGAGCCGTATGAGGTTGCCAAAGGCATCGCGGAAAAAGCCTGAAACCCGCAGGGTAACGTCCACTCGTGGCCGGTCCAGTAGGCTTATCGGCAAAATTTCGAAGTCGTCCACGCGTTGACTGCCCGACGCCCAGACCGGGCGCACGCCCATCAAGGCCATGGCCTGGGCAATGTCGTCACCGCCTGTTCGCATGGTCGCCGTGCCCCACACCGATAACCCCAACTGGCGCAGATGATCGCCATGGTCCTGCAGGTGCCGCTCCAGGATCAGATTGGCCGACGCGAACCCCAGGCGCCAAGCTGTCGCGGTTGGCAGGTTGCGCACGTCGACCGTGTAGAAATTGCGGCCGGTGGGCAACACGTCCAAGCGGCCGCGGCTTGGCGCGCCGCTGGGGCCTGCAGGGACAAAGCGCCCGCTAAGTGCAGCCAGCAGGCCGTTCATCTCGGCCGCGCCACACCCATCGAGTTGCGGTGCGACCTGCGCCTGCAGGGTTGCAATCACCTGCTTCACGCTCTGCCACTGGTCCCCAGCGGGCAGTGCAACGCTGCCGTGCAGTGCCTGCTCGATGATCTGCAGGGCGAACAGCTCAAGGCGCTCACGGGTGTCGCCGCAGGTGCGCCACACGCCCTGGAGCAAAGCCTGCAGCGATGCCGGGCGTGGGCCGGACCAGGCTTGACCCAGGTCGCTGTCCAGAGGGTCGAAGCCCAACTCAAAAGCTTTGGCTAGCGCACGTAACAAACTGGCATTGCCGCCCCGGCCATCGCCACGCTCGACGCGCAACAGGGCCAGCAAGGTATCGATGCGCAGACGCGCCTGGGGCGACTGCCCGAAGATATGCAGGCCATTGCGAATCTGCGACTCCTTCAGGTCGCACAGGTAGGTATCCAGGCGCGGTAGCCACAGCGCGGCATCATCCAATTGGCCTTCGAGCTGCAACTCGCGGTCAATATGGTTGGCTTTGACCAATTCAAGAATGTCCCGCTGCAGTTCACGCGCCCGACGCGGGTCAAGCAATTGCGCTTCGTAGAACTCGTCCGCGAGCTGTTCCAGATGCCGAAGTGGGCCATAGGTTTCAGCACGGGTCAGCGGCGGCATCAGGTGATCGATGATCACCGCCTGCGTTCGACGCTTGGCCTGCGCACCCTCGCCCGGATCGTTGACGATGAACGGATAAATGTTCGGCAGCGGCCCGAGCAAGGCGTCTGGCCAACATTGGGCGGACAGGCCGACGCCCTTGCCTGGTAGCCATTCCAGGTTGCCATGCTTGCCGACATGGATGACCGCATCGGCGGCGAAGGCATGGCGCAACCAGAAGTGAAACGCCAGGTAACCGTGCGGTGGCACCAGGTCCGGGTCGTGGTAAACGGCGCTGGGGTCGACCTGGTAGCCGCGAGCAGGCTGAATGCCCACGAACGTCAGCCCGAAGCGCAAGCCGGCCACCATCAGGCGTCCGCCACGGTACATAGGGTCCTGCTCTGGTGTTCCCCAACGCTGCAGCACTGCTTGGCGGTTGGCCTCGGGCAGGCGCGCGAACGCCGCCTGGTAGTCCGCCAGGCTCAGGCTCTGGGCGCACGGGCGCTGGTCGATATGCTCAAGATCATTGGTCACCCCGCCGAGCAACTGATGAATCAGTTGCGTACCGCTGTCGGGCAGCGCTGCGACAGGGTAACCCCCGGCTTGCAGTGCTTTAAGGATGTTCAGGGCGGCTGCCGGGGTGTCCAGGCCGACGCCGTTGCCAATGCGGCCATCACGTGTAGGGTAATTGGCCAACACCAGGGCCACCCGCTTCTGCCCGTTGGGCAAGCGCGCCAGTTCTACCCAGCGGCGCGCCAGTTCGGCAACGAAGTCCATGCGCTCGGGGTGGGCACGGTAACAGACCACATCGGATTGACTGCGCTCACTGCGCCAGGCCATGTCCTTGAAACTCACAGGGCGCGTGATGATGCGCCCGTCCAGTTCCGGCAAAGCAATGTGCATGGCCAGGTCGCGGGCACCCAGCCCTTGCTCGCTGGCTTCCCAGCCAGGCTGGTTGTCCTGGGCGCAGATGGCTTGCAGCACCGGAATATCTCGACGTAACGGGCGCAGATTGGGGCGCTCCGGGCTGGACAGCGCAAAACCTGTGGTGTTGATCAACACCTCGGCGCCCACTTCGTCCAGCCAGGCTTCGACCTGCTCCAGGCAGGCACTGTCCTTCAGGCTGGCCACCGCGATGGGCAACGGATTGAGGCCTGCCGCCTGCAAACGTTCGCAGAACACGTCGATGAATGCGGTATTGGCAGCTTGCAGGTGCGAGCGATAGAACAACAATGGGGCCACCGGGTAGTCCGTGGCCCAGTGGCTGTACCAGTCTTCCAGCCGGGCATTTGGTTTGCCTGGGTGATACACCGAAGTGCGCGGCAAAGGCTGGGGTTCGTCCCATGAATAATCGCGCCCCAGCCACTGGCTGGCCAAGCAGTGGAACAAGTTAACCGCATTGCTTTTGCCGCCTTGACGCAAATAGTGCCACAGGCGCTCTGCCGCCTCGCCGGTGACCGTACCCAGGCCAGTCAACTCTGGGTCCGGGCGATCATCGCCAGGCACCAGAATCAATTGCACGCCGCGCGAGGCAAGTTCCACCAACTGCTCTACACCATAGCGCCAGTAACCGACGCCTCCGTGCAGCGATACCAGAATCAGCTTGGCATGGCGCAGCACCCGATCCACATACAGGTCGACCGAAGCATGGTTCTGCACCTGCATCGGATTGGCCAGACGCATGCTGGGGAAATCGTCAGGGAGCTGCTCAGCGGTTTCGGCAAGCAATGCCAAGTGCGAATCACCGCTACAGAGAATCACCAGCTCAGCGGGCGTCTGGCCGAGATCGGCTATGCTGTCGTCCGGTACGAAACCACCGGGCTGGGTCCGCAGCAGATGCATGGGTCAGGCGCCCAGCGCCTTGCGCAGGCGAGCTTCAAGCTGCCCAGCGTCGAGGTCCTGACCGATCAATACCAAACGCGTGATGCGGGGCTCGTCGGCGCGCCAGGCACGGTCGAAATGTTTGTCGAAGCGTGTACCGACCCCTTGCACCAGCAGGCGCATTGGCTTGCCAGGGATGGCCGCGAAGCCTTTGGCACGCAGGATGCCGAACTCGACTACCAGTTGGGTCAAGGCATCGATAAGCAAGCTTTCGTCCGCCTCGGGCAGGTCGATGGAGATCGAATCGAAAGCGTCGTGATCGTGGTCATCATGGTCGTCGCCGTCATGGTGCGAATCGTGATGCGTGCGGCGGCCATCGATATGCACTTCTGACTGCGCACCGATGCCCAGCAACACGTCCAGCGGCAGGCGGCCGCTGCTGGCCTCGATGACCTTGACCGCTGGCGGCAGCTCCTCGGCCACTTCGGCACGGACCTTGGCCAGGCCTTGGGCATCGATCAGGTCGGCTTTGTTGAGCACCACCAGATCAGCGCTGGCCAACTGGTCGGCGAACAATTCGTGCAGGGGCGACTCATGATCGAGGTTGGGGTCGAGCTTGCGTTGCGCATCGACTTGTTCTGGGTAAGCAGCGAAGGTGCCAGCGGCCACGGCTGGGCTATCGACCACAGTGATGACCGCGTCGACGGTGCAGGCATTGCGAATTTCTGGCCACTGGAAGGCTTGTACCAACGGCTTTGGCAGGGCCAGGCCGCTGGTTTCGATGAGGATGTGATCAAGGTCGCCGCGGCGTGCCACGAGCTCACGCATGACGGGGAAGAATTCTTCTTGGACCGTGCAGCACAGGCAGCCGTTTGCAAGCTCATAAACGCGGCCGCTGGCTTCTTCTTCGGTGCAACCGATACTGCACTGTTTGAGGATTTCGCCGTCGATGCCCAGCTCACCGAACTCGTTGACGATGACCGCGATGCGGCGGCCTTGGGCGTTATCGAGCATGTGGCGCAGCAGCGTGGTTTTGCCCGAGCCGAGGAAGCCTGTAACGATAGTGACGGGGAGCTTGGCCAGTGTTTTCATGTCGTGTTGCCCTTGGCAGGTTAGCGCGGGCACACGGGACGATAGCCGCAGGCCAGGCTGGCCGGGCTCGTTCGCCACCGGATCACCCCGCCCGGTTGAAAGTCGAAATCATGAACGAGGCAGGTCTCCTGGCTTGCACCGTACCATTGCCGTGCGAACGGCTTAGTGGCGGATGGACGCCTTCCCGCGCGTTGGCGCAGTGGCTGTGTCGATCCATTGTCGGTGCCTACAGTTGCGGGGGCAGCCGCGGCTTCAACCGCGTTCCCGTCTTAGCTTCGGCCTGGCCGAAGAACCTCGAAGCAGCAAGGCTACGCGGGGGGTGGCAGGTGGTCAACTATCGTCCACGCTCCTGCATAGGCATTTGGCCTTGTTTTGCCCTGCTGTTGCATTGCTTTTGCCCTCCTCTGCTTTTGCTTTTGCTTTTGCTTTTGAGCGCGCGGTAGTTCAGCAAACGCCGAATGCGACTTCAGGAGGCCTCACTCCGGCCTTGCTCCCGGGAGGACCGCGCTGCAGGCCCCATCCTGGGGCCCAGCGCTTGACGGGCATCCATGCCCGTCACCTCCCTCCGCAAGTCCTGCGCTCGGCCTCCTGAAGTCGCAATCTGTGTCGCCTGAACTACCGTGCGCTTAGAAGCAAAAGCCAAGAGCAAGAGCAAGAGCAAGAGCAAGAGCAAGAGCAAGAGCAAGAGCAAGAGCAAGAGCAAGAATTGCAGGAGTTGAAGCGAGCGCAAGCGCAAGCCGGTTTATTGGATTTGACGCCACCACCGCCCCGTGCTCTCCTTATGCATTGCGTCAGGTGCCCCCTTGGGGTGAAACGGGAAATCGGTGCGTCTCAGGCCCTCGCCAGGGCCAGGCAAACCCGATGCTGCCCCCGCAACGGTAAGCGAGCGAAGCATCAAGACCACTGTGCCAGTGCGTAGTGCATGGGAAGGTGATGCTTTTCAAGGAGCCATGCTCCTCCTCGCAAGCCCGGAGACCGGCCTGGCGTTCATGAACACCCCGCGGTGGGCGGGCGCTGTCGCATCCCCCTGGTTGTCTGGCAATCGGGGCTGCCGCGCTCGTGCCCATTGCACTGACAAAAGCAAAGCAGAGGATCGCATCATGCCAGTCACCAGCGCCAATCACAGCCTCGCTACACAGGTTTCCCTCAGCCAACGCATGGCCATCGCTATAGGCGCCAGCCTTCTAGGTCTGTGCCTAGTGTATTTTGCCGGCTTCTCGCACATAGAGGCCGTGCACAACGCCGCACACGACACCCGCCACAGCGCCGCCTTCCCTTGCCACTGAGGCCATCATGATCAAGCGTATCGCCAGCACCGCCGGGTTCAGCGGCCTGCTCGCAGCCTTGCTGCTGACAGTGCTGCAAAGCTTCTGGGTCGCACCACTGATCCTCCAAGCGGAAACCTATGAAACTGCCGCCCCTAGCGCCGAGCACCATAGCCATGACGCAGAGGCGAACGCCGGGCACAGCCACAGTGAAGAAGCCTGGTCGCCAGAAGATGGTTGGCAGCGCATCCTCTCCACGACGGGCGGCAACCTGGTGGTTGCGGTCGGCTTCGCACTGATCCTCGCCGCCCTTTACAGCCTGCGCGAACCAGGCCGCACCAGCACTGGGGCGCTCTGGGGGTTGGCCGGTTTTGCCGTGTTCTGCCTGGCCCCCACCCTGGGCTTGCCGCCAGAATTACCCGGCACCGCCGCTGCGGATCTGGGTCAGCGCCAGAGCTGGTGGATCGGCACGGCCGCCGCCACCGCCACCGGCCTGGCACTGCTGGTATTCGCCCGCCATGGCCTGCTCAAGGCGCTAGGTGCCGTCTTGCTGGTAGTGCCCCATGTGATCGGGGCACCACAGCCCGACGTTCACGAGAGCCTGGCGCCGCAAGCCCTGGAAACTCAGTTCAAGATCGCCTCCTGGCTGACCAACGCAGCGTTCTGGATAGCGCTGGGTTTACTCAGTGCCTGGCTCTATCGCCGCGCCAGCCACGCTTGATGAGCACGCACTTACTAATGCCGGCACTTTATGCCGGCATTGGTTGCCGCCGAGGCTGCCCAGTGCAAGCGCTCGATCAACTGTTGCATGAAGTGCTAGCCCTTCATGGGCTGCAGCCCAAAGCGCTGCGCGGCATTGCCAGCATCGCCAGTAAAGCCGACGAGCCTGGCCTGCAACAACTCGCCACGCGTTACCACCTGCCACTGGTACTTTTCGAGGCCGACCAGCTGCACGCATTTCAAGCACAACTCAGTCACCGGTCTGCGGTCGCCTTCGCCCAAACAGGTTGCTGGGGCGTGGCCGAAAGTGCCGCGCTGGCCTTGGCTAGCCTCGGGCACGCACACGCGAACCTGCGTGTTACCCGCCAGGTACTTGGCCCAGCTACCCTGGCGCTGGCCTGCGGGGAATAATTGCATCTTTCACCCATCAAGGATTTGCCATGACGGTCTACTTCATTGGTGCTGGCCCCGGCGACCCGGAACTGATCACGGTCAAAGGCCAGCGTCTGATTCGTCAATGCCCGGTAATCATCTACGCCGGCTCGTTGGTGCCTGCCGCCGTGCTGCAGGGCCACCAGGCTGAAACAGTCATCAATAGTGCCGAACTGCATTTGGAGCAGATCATCGATGTCATCCGTGCCGCCCATGCCAAAGGCCTGGATGTAGCCCGTGTGCACAGTGGCGACCCCAGCTTGTATGGAGCCATCGGCGAACAGATCCGCCGCCTACGCGAGCTGGGCATCGACTACCAGATCATACCGGGCGTCACGGCCACCGCGGCAAGCGCAGCGCTGCTTGGCTGTGAACTTACCCTGCCTGAGGTTTCGCAGACGGTCATCCTGACCCGTTACGGCGACAGCTCGCCCATGCCCGAAGGCGAACAACTAGCAGACCTGGCTAGACACGGCAGCACCCTGGTCATCCACCTTGGGGTCAAGAACCTGCCACGCATCGTCGATGAACTGCTGCCCCACTACGGGCCTGACTGCCCTGTGGCAGTGGTCCATCGAGCCACCTGGCCTGACCAGGACTGGGTACAGGGCACCCTGACGGACATTGCAGAACAGGTCGCCAGAAAAGGATTCCGTCGCACTGCACTGATCCTCGTCGGCCACGTACTGGGAGACGCGCCATTTAGCGAATCGGCGCTATACCGTGCCAGCCACGCCCACCTGTACAGAGCTGGCGAATAGCGTTGCAAGGGCAAAGTCGGTCGGCGCAGACTGCCTGGTGCACCCCACCCGGAGGATAACCATGCTGGAGCTACGCCCCAACTGCGAGTGCTGTGATGCCGATCTGCCAGGCGATAGCCCCGACGCGCTGATCTGCTCGTTCGAATGTACGTTCTGCCTCCCCTGCGCAACCCATCGTTTGCAGGGACGCTGCCCGAACTGCGGCGGCCAGTTGCTGCCCCGCCCGACCAGGGTTGGGGCTGCACTGAACAATAACCCCGCCTCGACACAGCGTGTTCTGAAGCCCCACCCAAACTGCGCCTGATCTGCCCCTGTCATCTCAGGCATCACCGCTGCCGGTGGTGCCTGGGACGGTCTCTTTGTAGGAATTTTCCACAATACCGGCCCGCTTGCTCAACACATCTATACTCGCCATTACCAGCGATCCGGAATGGTCGTATCGTGCTGCGCAGCAGAAAAAGCCTGCAGAAGACTTCCTGATTGCTTCAGGCAGCCGACCATATTCCGACAGGAGTTAGTGATATGACTACCGTGCTCATCGTTGATGATCATGCCATCGTCCGTTTTTCGTTGCGCATACTGCTCGAACGGGAGCGCTTTCGTATCGTGGGTGAGGTCGACAATGGCAGTGAGGTCGCGCAAAAGGTACGCGAGTTGCGGCCGGACGTCGTGGTACTGGACATCGGCTTGCCTGGCCTGGATGGCATGGAAGTGATCAAGCGCCTGCAACAACAGGAGCCGGCACCGAAAATCATGGTACTGACCGGGCAAGCCACCGACCTTTATGTGCGCCGTTGCCTGGATGCCGGCATTGGCGCATTCGTCACTAAAGGCGAAGACCTAGAGGCTGTAGTCTTCGCCCTGAAGGCGTTGATAAAGGGTTACTCGACCTTCCCGCAGATGGCGGTCAACAGTAACACCCTTGAAAGTGAACCCGAGCGGCTGAGCAGCCTGTCCAACCGCGAAATGGAAGTGCTGCGGCGTCTGAGCCGTGGTGAAAACAACAAGAACATCGGCGCCAGCATGAACCTTAGCGCCAAGACCATCAGCACTTACCGTGGCCGGATCATGGAAAAACTCAAGACCGAGTCATTGGTAGAAATGGTTGATCTGGCCAAACGCAATCATGTCAGCTGACTACCCGGGCAGCATGAAACGGGCTTTGGGCCACCTGGCCCTCGTCATCACCTTGGCCTGCTGCCCACTTTTGACACTCGCCGAAGGCGAATCACGCCACCTGCTGGCACGCGCCACCAGCGCCGCACCACCCCTACAGCTCGATGCAGCCGACCGTCAGTGGTTGCAGGGGCGCGGCGAGCTGTTGCTGGGGAGTTCACGGCCGGATTACCCGCCCTTCGAAATCAATGTCAGCCTGAATGACTATGAAGGCTTGAGCGCAGACTACGCCGGGCTGATCGCCGAACAACTCGGCGTATCCGTGCGGGTCACGCGCTACGCCAGCCGCCACGAAGCTATCGCCGCGTTACGCGAAGGTAAGATCGATCTGCTTGGTAGTTCCAACGAGTTCGAGGCGGCAGATGCAAAGCTTGGCCTCAGCCTGCCCTATGCCGATGATCTGCCGGTAATCGTAACGCGCCATGACGCGCCCATGATGTACGACAAGGACCTGGCAGGCCTGCGCTTGGCGATGGTCGATCACTACCTGCCGGCGCAGAAGGTTCGCCAGTTGTATCCAAAAGCGCAGTTGAGCCTCTACCGCTCGACCCTGGCCGGCCTGGCAGCAGTCGAACTCGGTGAGGCGGACGCCTACCTGGGCGATGCCATCAGTACCGACTACCTGATTGGCAAGAGTTACCAGGGCCTGGTGAAGATCGATCACTTTCCCCAGGTACCGCCGGGTAGCTTCGCCTTCGCGTTCGCTAACGAAAACCTGCGTTTGCGTCGATTGGTCGACAGCGCCATGGCCAGGATCACCGAGAGCGAACGACTGAACATTCTGCACCGCTGGAGCAGCGGCAACACCAGCTTATTGCTGGAGCGTCGCATTTCAGCACTGACGGAAGAAGAACTGGCCTGGATAGCGGGTCATCCGACCGTTAGTGTACTGGTCGACACCGCCCTTGCCCCTTTGACCTTCAACGATGCTGGGCAAAAGGTAAACGGCATTACCGTCGACCTACTCAAGCAGATCTCATTGCGAACCGGCTTGCAGTTCCAATTCCATGAGCGCAGCACAGTGCAGCAAATGGTCGAAGAAGTGGCCACGGGCAAGGCGCAGATGATAGGCGCTTTGGGTTACGGCGCAGAGCGCGCGACACAGCTGCGCTACACCCGCCCCTACCTGGTGAGCCCTCGCGTACTGGTAACGCGCAATTCGTCGCCTGCTAAACCGCCGGCCAACAACCTCGACGGCAGGCGCATCGCTCTGTTGCATGGCTCGCATCTGCGCAGCGAGGTGATGCAGCGCTTTCCCAAAGCAAAATTGGTCATGGTCGATAATTCATTGAGCCTGATGGAAGCGGTGGCCAAAGGCGATGCAGATGTTGCCTACAGCAGTAATATCAACGCCTCGTACTACATCAGCCATGTCTTCAAGGACCAGTTGCGCATCGCTGGAGTGGTAAGCGACGAGCCCGCCGTCGCTGCCTTCGCCGTAGCCCCTGACCAACCGCAACTTCAGGCCATTCTCGACAAGGCGCTGTTGAGCATTCCGCCCGAGGAGCTGGATCAACTGATCAACCGCTGGCGAACCGGCACGCTGGTCAGCGATAGCCCGTGGCGCAACTACCGGACACTGGCGCTGCAGGTATTGGTGCTCTCCGCCCTGTTGCTGGCCGGTGTGGTGTTCTGGAACAGCTATCTGCGCAAACTGATCAACCAGCGTACCGAGGCGCAACGCGCTTTGCAGACTCAATTGGCCTTTAGCAGCGGCCTGCTGGAGCAACTACGCCAAGCCAAGGACGCCGCCGAACAGGCTAGCCGAACCAAAAGTGCATTCGTGGCCACCATGAGCCACGAAATTCGCACCCCCATGAATGCGGTAATCGGGCTGCTGGAACTTGCGCTGGAAGACAACCGCTCAGGGCACTGCGATCCCCAGATCCTCAAGACGGCCCATGACTCTGCCGTTGGCTTGCTCGCGCTGATCGGCGACATTCTGGACATTTCACGCATCGAAACCGGGCACATGACCCTGCAGCCAGTGGCAACCGATCTGGCCGACCTGGTGCGCAGCACCGTGCGGGTGTTCGAAGGCAATGCGCGAATGAAAGGCTTGCACTTGCAAAGCGAACTGCCAGCTGCGCCGCTGTGGGTGCTGGCGGACCCTTTACGGATAAAACAGATCCTCTCCAACCTGCTGAGCAATGCCATCAAGTTCACCGACCGTGGTGATGTACTGGCCCGTCTGACCTTCAGCGTGCCGACAGATGGCGACACCGCGCAGGTAGCGCTAATGGTGAGCGACACCGGCATCGGTATAGCTGCCCAGGATCAGGCGCGGTTGTTCAACACGTTCACTCAAGCTTCGGGGCCGCGGGCAAGCCAGGGGGCAGGCTTGGGCTTGGTGATCAGCCGCACCTTGGCCGAGCTGATGGGCGGCAGTTTGCAGCTGCAAAGCGTGGAAAGCGTGGGCACCCGTGTGGAGGTCCAGTTGCCGCTCGCGCTCATTGCACCACCTGTGCCAACCGAACAGGACCAGGCCACCGAGCAGTACCAAGGGGGGCCATTGAACGTGCTTGTGGTCGATGATTACCCGGCCAACCTGATGCTGTTGGAAAAGCAGCTCAATAGCCTCGGTCATCAGGTGACGCTCGCAGAAAACGGCGAAACAGGGCTGGCGTTGTGGCAAGCGCATACATTTGATCTGGTCATCACTGATTGCAGCATGCCGGTGATGGACGGCCATGAATTCACTCGAAAGGTACGCCAACTGGAGCAAGTAAGTGGGCAGCCTGCCTGCAGCATTCTCGGGGTGACCGCCAATGCCCAGGCCGAGGAGCGGCAGCGCTGCCTGGACAGCGGCATGGATGACTGCCTGTTCAAGCCCATCGGGCTGCAGACCCTGAAGGCTCGTTTGGCGCACCTGCGCCCTGGCGAAGCAGGCGTTCCAGCCCCGACAAGCGGCTTCAACCTCGACGAACTGCGCCATCTGACCCAAGGTGACCAGCAGCTGACCAAGCGCCTGCTCGAGCAACTGACCCACAGCGCCCAGCAAGACCTTGCAGCCCTTCAGGCGCTTGCTTGCGACGGCGAGGGCGACGGCGACGGCCATGCGTTGCGCGCCCTCGCCCACCGGATAAAAGGGGGCGCCAAAATGCTGCGGGTACGCGGGGTGGTCATGGCGTGCGAGGCAATCGAGCAAGCGCACAATCACGGGCTGCCGACCCAAGCGTTGGGGCGGCAGCTCGAACTAAGCCTTGAGTCTTTGCTCAAAGAACTGCGTGAGACCCTCAGTGCAATTGCAGCGTCGAGCTGATCTGGCTGATGGCATCCACAACATGGCGCGAGCCCTGCTGGATTTCCATGATCACCGTTCCGGCCTCGTTGGCCAGCGCAACGCCACGATCTGTGCGTGACAAGCTCGATTGCATGCTGGCCACTGCGGTCAGCGATAAGTCGTGGTTCTGCCTCACCACATCGACGATCTCCAAAGTGGCTTTGCTGGTGCGCGCTGCCAGGCTGCGCACCTCATCGGCGACCACCGCGAAGCCACGGCCATGCTCACCGGCTCGCGCCGCCTCGATGGCGGCGTTCAACGCCAGCAAATTGGTCTGATCGGCAATGCCGCGAATCGTCAGCACGATCTGCCCTATCACATCCGACTGTTTGCTCACAGCATCGATACTGCGCGCAGCGTCATTGAGCTCTTGGGAAATCTGCTCGATCACCGCTACGGCCTGCTGCACCACCTCGGTGCCTTTGCGTGCACATGCATCGGTCTGCACAGAGCTGGCATGGGCCGCATCGGCGGCGCTTTGTTGGGTGCTGACCTGGGCAGTGATGTCGCTGGCAAATTTGACCACTTTGTACAAGCGGCCCTTGTTATCGAAGATTGGGTTGTATGAAGCCTCCAGATAGACCGTCTGCCCTTGCTTGTTCACCCGCTCGAAGCGATGGGAGTGGTACTCGCCGCGATTGAGCGAGGCCCAGAACTCACGATAGGCAGCAGACTCTCGCTCATGGGGCAGGCAAAACAGGCCGTGGTGGCGGCCCTCGACTTCTTCCAGGCGATAACCCATCGTCTGAAGGAAGTTGGCATTGGCCTTGATCACGCGGCCCTGAGGCGTGAACTCGACCACCGCCATGGAGCGGCCTATGGCCTTGAGCAGGCTTTCGCTTTCGTGCTCGTCCTTCACACGCTGGCTGATGTCGGCCGCAATCTCGATGACGCTGGTGACGTGCTGTTGCTCGTCCAACACCGGCATATAGCTGGCCTCAAGCCACACTTCACGGCCGGCCTTATCGACCCGTTCGAACGTGCCGCTGATGGCCTTGCCCTGAGCCAGCTGCTGCCACAACTGCTGGTACTCGGCGCTTTGGGCGTAGCCGGGGTCACAGAACAGGCGGTGGTGCTTGCCACGCAGTTCTTCGACGCTGTATCCCAGTGCGTTACAGAAGTGGGTATTGGCATCGACAATGACGCCCTCGGGCGTGAATTCGATCATAGCCATGCAACGGCTTATTGCGGCCAGCTTCGCCTGGGTATCGGTTAGGGCCTTGCGGGTGCGCTGAATTTCGATAAGGTCAGATTTGCGATGGAAGTCGAACATGGCGCCAGGGTCCTTTGTGCGCAGACTTTCTGAGAATAGATCGACATTTTTACCATGCAAGCCACTTGCTACCACCTTGGAATTAGGCCTTTTGCAGTGTCGATTTCCGCTTGCCGCTAGGTACTTTCGCGCACCATCAGTTCAAAGCCCAAGTCCTGCTGTTCAGCTGCCACGCGCTTGCCATCGAGCAGCGCCAGCAAGGCCTGCGCCGCGCCTCGACCAACGGCTGCCCTTGGCGTGCGGATGGAGGTCAGGCGCGGCACCATGTGCGCCGAAGCGGGCAGGTCGTTGAACCCAACCATGGCCACCTGGCGAGGTACTTCGATGCCCTGACGCAGCGCTTGCAGGACCGCCCCCTGGGCTAGGTCGTCGTTGCAAAAGAAAATGCCATCCACATCCGGGGCTTTGGCCAAAAGCTGGCTGAACAACTCACTGCCCAGTTCGATGGACGATGGCTGCGGCGCCAGTATCTCAAGCTCAGTGGCCTGCATGCCCGCTTCGGCCAGGGCTTGGCGGAAACCTTCGGCGCGCTGCATCACCCGCGGGTCGAGCTGCGCGGCAATGAACGCGAGGCGCCGGCGCCCACGTTCGATCAGGTGCAGCGCTGCCGCACGCCCGGCCTGTTGCTGTGAAAAGCCGACAGATAAAGCGCCCTGCTCACCCCCGAGCTCCATCATGTGCACACAGGGTACACCGCTGGCCGCGAGCATCTGTCGGGATGTATCGCTGCGGTCAAAGCCAGTGAGCAAAATCCCGCAGGGTTGATACGCCAGGTAGTTGCGAATCAGATTTTCTTCTTCATCGAGATCATAGTGGTAGTTACCAATCAGCACTTCTAACCCGCGCGGCCGCATGACCTCATGGATGGCCTCCAATGTGTCGATGAACAATTGGTTGGACAATGACGGGATCAACACAACGACAGACTGACTGCGCGCCGACGCCAAAGCACGTGCCGCAGGGTTTGCGACGTAGCCCAGCGAGGCAGCGGCGGCCGTGACCTTCAGCACAAGTTCAGGAGCAACCGTACTAACCCCGCGTAATGCGCGCGAAGCGGTGATAGGAGAAACGCCGGAAAGCCTGGCGACTTCCGCCAACGTAGGACGACCTGTGGTGCGAGAGCCAATGCGAGTCATGAATGTTGTAATTTTACTACTTGCAGGAATGGGGAACGGCCACTAAGGTAGCGCTGTCTCAGGACGCAGGCAATGTAATCTTTGGTAGTGGCCAATACAGTGCTCTGCCAAGCGTCCATACTGCGTAAGGACAAGACCAATAACACTGGGCAGACGGTGCTTCGTTGTCTACAAGACAGCGCTATCTCGCCCCGCAGGAGGTACTGATGAATTCTTCCCTGTCCGCCATCGTGGTGATGGGCGTGGCTGGCTGTGGCAAAAGCTGCGTCGGCGATGCCATAGCCAAGCGAAGCGGCGGTCGCCTGATCGAAGGCGACGCGTTTCACCCTGCCGAAAACATCCGCAAGATGAGTGCTGGCATCCCACTGGATGACAATGACCGCGCAGGTTGGTTGGTGCGTCTTGGCCAGGAGTTGCAAGCGGCGGTCCAGGCTGGTGAGCGGCCCATACTCACCTGCTCGGCACTCAAACGCCGCTACCGCGACACACTGCGTGACGCCATGCCGGAGCTGGTATTCGTGTTCCTCGAACTTACCCCGAGCGAGGCCGAAAAGCGCGTACTTGCACGCCCTGGGCATTTCATGCCGGCCAGCCTGATCGATAGCCAGTTCGCCGCATTGGAAGTTCCCCATGGCGAACCGTTGACCCTGACCCTGGATGCCACCCAGCCAATAAACGTGCTGGCCGAGGCGGTCGACGCGTGGTTAAAGCCCCACGGTGACCGGAACCTGGCGCGCACTGCCTGAACCGGCAGTTTCCTGGCTCACCGAAGATAGCGCTGTCTTGCCGCCCAAAAGCGCCGCCACCTGATCCATTGCTACGCCCAAAACAACGATAAGACCGAGGCATCAAAACCATGTTCGGACTCGCTACAGATACTTACCTATTGCTCGACGCGCTGGTCACCATCGTCGGGCTGATCCTGCTGATCACCCACTTCAAGGTTCACCCCTTCGTCGCATTGACGTTGGCTGCAGGCTTCCTCGGCCTGACATCCGGCATGCCGGTAGCCAAGGTCATGAAATCGTTCCAGGACGGTTTCGGCGGCGTGCTCGGCTTTGTCGGTATCGTCCTTGCCCTTGGCACGATGCTAGGCAAACTAATGGCCGATTCCGGCGGCGCCGACCAGATCGCTCAGACGTTGATTCGCGCTTTCGGCAAGAAGAACGTGCATTGGGCAATGATGTTCGCTGCTTTCCTGGTCGGCATACCGCTGTTCTTCGAAATCGGCTTCGTGTTGCTGATCCCACTGGTGTTCATCGTCGCGCGGCGTTCGGGAGTGTCGCTGATCAAGATTGGCATTCCGCTACTGGCTGGCCTTTCGGTGGTCCATGGCCTGGTGCCGCCGCACCCGGGCCCACTGCTGGCGATTGGCATCTTTCATGCCGATATCGGCAAAACCATCTTCTATGGCCTGCTGGTCGCTCTGCCCACGGCGGTCATTGCCGGCCCGCTGTTCGGCAATTTCATTGCGCGCTACATTCCCGGCAACCCGTCGCAGGAGCTGATGGACCAGATCGCCAAGGAGTCTGACCAAGGCAACCTGCCAAGCTTCACCATCACCCTGGTCACCGTCCTGCTGCCGGTGGCGCTGATGCTACTGAAGACCTTCGCCGACGTGGTATTGCCAGCCGAGCATATTTTCCGTCAGTGGATGGACTTGATCGGCCACCCCATCACCGCCCTGCTAGCCGCGTTGTTGCTGGCTTTCTGGACCTTTGGTGGCGCACGCGGCTTCAGCCGTCAGCAGATCATGAAGATGCTCGACCAGAGTCTTGCCCCCACCGCAGCCATCGTATTGATCGTGGGTGCCGGTGGCGGCTTCAAGCAGATGTTGGTGGACACTGGCGTAGGCAACGTGATTGGGCAAATGGCCGTACAAGCTCAAATTTCACCGATCCTGCTCGCTTGGCTGGTGGCAGCGGTCATCCGCATCGCAACCGGCTCGGCCACCGTAGCGACGATCACTGGTGCCGGCATCGTTGCTCCGGTGATCGACCTGGTGCCAGGGGTTAACCGAGAGCTGTTGGTGCTGGCCACCGGCGCCGGGTCGCTGATCCTGTCTCACGTCAACGACGCTGGATTCTGGCTGGTGAAGCAGTATTTCAACATGACCGTTGCCGAAACCTTCAAGACCTGGAGCATGATGGAGACGATTCTGTCGGTGGTTGGCATCATCTTCATCATGGCGCTGTCGACGGTGGTGTGACCGCTGATCGGACAGATGGCACCTGGGCACCCTGGGTAGGGCCCAAACAATGAATGAGCCCTACCCTACGCAAAGGAGTCTGCCATGACCCGCTCGACCCTGATGTTACTAGCGTTGCTCACCTCGCCCTTGGCCCTTGCGGTCGGCACCGGCCCCACCTACCCCGACGATCCCCATAACCCTGCGCCCCAACCGGGTGTCGACAGCACCTTGAACCCCATCGAAAAGCCCATGCCACGCAGTACTGACCCGCGGCTGCAGGGTGACGACAAACAGAACCTACCCTCTACCCCGCAGGACAACCGAGACCTGCCCGGCATGGACGGTACAGGTTCAGAAGGGGCTGGGGGACAGGGCGGCAACGGTTCTGGCGCAAGCAAGTGACCAGTTTAAAGCCAGCCGCGAACTCCGGTTCGCGGCCCTTTCCTCGATCGGCACTAAGCAGTTGAGCCTTCAATAGTCAAAGCGGTCCACAGCCCGCCTGCGCTCATTGTCATCACGCCGATCATAGCCGGCCGTCGTCTGGATATTGGCGTGATGCGCCAGCTTCTGCGCAATCGACAGGTCATGCTCCTCGATCACTCGCGTGATGAAGGCCCTGCGAAAGTCGTGAGGCATTATTTTCACCCCAACCTGAGCGCCACGTTGGCGTGCGATGTAGTAGATCGCATGTTTGGTAATCCGCGCGCGCGTGATATGGCTACCACGGCGAATGCGATTGAACAGGAATGGGTCGTCCGCCGCGCCTTCGGGAAGTGAATGCCGGCGCAAATCCAGCCAGGCCTGCAGCTTTTCGAATGCCCAGGGCGGAGCATATTTGATGAGCTGGCGATTACCTTTGCCCGTTACCTGCAGGCTGCGAGCCTGGAAGTCGACTTGATCGAGATCGATGTCCACCGATTCCGACTTGCGCATGCCAGTGCCATACAGCAGGGCAATGATTGCTGCGTCCCTTACACCCTGAGGGCGTGGATCGGCTTCGCACAAGTCCATCAATTCGCGAATCAAGCTGCGCCGTAGATTGCGCCCGGGGGGCAAGCGGCTACCCGACGCAGGCTTGACTTCACGGATGCGTAGCAATTGCTCGTGATCGATCATGCCTAAGCGCCAGGCTTCGTTCATCACCCCGCGCACGGCATTGACATAGAGCGACGAACTGTTCGGCGCGTAACCATCTGCGCGCAAAGCCGCCACCAATCCAATCACATGACCCGGCTCCAGCCTGTGCCAGGGCACATCGGCAAGGTTGCAATCGATGAAGCCGAGACGGTCGGCGGCGTCCTGGAGAATGTAGCGCATGGTCTGCTGGCTGGACGGCGCCAGCCGGGCCAGGTATTGCAACAAGGGGTTGTGTGAAGGGCTGGGCAAAACAATGGATCCTGAAGCGAAGCAAGGCGACGGCAGCAATGGTACCGTAAACGGCGCCCTTTGATCGAACCCAGGCCCGGATAGGCGCTGTGGTCTAGAGTGCATCCCATGACCCACTGTGCGAGCGCCTATGGTTTTCCACCGCCTGACCCGGACTCACCCACGCCTGATCGTCGCCGCCATCGCAGGCGGTGTCGGTGCTTGGTTCATCCCGGCCGCCGATCCCATCCAGCGCGTGCTTGCCGGCTGGAACCTGGGCGTCTGGCTGTATCTGCTGCTGGTTCTTGCACTGACCTTGCGGGCGACGCCCGACACCGTACGCAAGGTCGCGCAGATAGAAGACGAGAATGCAGGCGGGGTGCTGTTGGTGGTGTGCGTGGCAGCCATCGCCAGCCTGGCTGCAGTCACCCTGCAATTGGTATCCAGCCGTGGCCTGCAAGGCAGCGCGCTGGCTTTGCATTACCTTTATACCGGGATGACGGTTGCAGGCTCGTGGCTGCTGATCGGTTGCATCTTCAGCCTGCACTACGCCCGGATATTCTATACGGGAGCTGGTGATACACCGGCTCTGCGCTTCCCCGACGATGAACGCAACCCCGATTATTGGGATTTTCACTACTTCTCGTTCACCATCAGTGTTGCCGTGCAGACTTCCGATGTCGGCGTAGGCGGCAGGCGCATGCGCCGGGTGGTGTTGGCCCATTCATTGGTAGGCTTTGTATTCAATACTGCAATTCTTGGCTTCACCATCAACATCGCCGCAGGCCTTCTCGGCTAGCCCTCATGCTGCACACGCCGCGATACGCCAGTAGCGACGCCGGTGGTGATCGATGCCCCACCCCATAGTAACCGTACCGGCCCCGGCCATGCATTGAGTGAGCGTGTAATAGCCCATGACTGTCTCGCTGGCGGTCATACCCCACCGCTCGTCCGAAAAAACCGGGTGAGGAACATCCATAAACCTAACACGGCGAACAGGTCAGCCCTACGCGGCGCGCGGGGAAAACGTTTGCCTGCCCATTTGCTGAAACACAGCTTGTTTGCGCGGGCTGTGACGGCCGTCATGCATTCTTACATTTGTCATCTCCCCCGCAGAATATGAGGGGCAACAGGTGCTATTGTTAAGTTCCCTGCATCGAGCGGCGAACCCGGCACTTTTTAGGAGGCTGGCATGAACAAGATGACGTTCCCCAATGCCTGCCAGGTGATGCGCTGGCATTTCCATCCCCTAGGCTTCGAGGCCAGCATGGATGCGCCACGAAGCATGGTCGCGCGGCTTTTTGACCGTACCACCGGCGTGACATTGCTGGCCATTGCTGGCATACCCTGCACGGCAATCATGGCCGCCGCCGATGTGGAGCGCATCATCGAGGCTGTGGAAGCCGAGATCGAGGCGTTCGCCCCACCCGTGCGCCTGCTCAATGCAGGTTAGGCCACCGCTTCGTTTCCGTCGCGCGACGCCTGCATCCTGCTCATGAACTGCTCAGCCGGTATAGGCCGACCGAGCAGGTAACCTTGAAGTGAGTCGCAGCCCAGGCGAGTGAGGAAAGCTTGCTGGCCGCCGGTTTCTACACCTTCAGCAACGATGCGCAAGCCCAGCGCCTGCCCCAATGCGACGATCGCTGAAATGATCGCCGCATCGTCGCTGTCCTGTTCCAGGTCGCGCACAAAACCGCGGTCGATTTTCAGCTCATTGGCCGGCAGGCGCTTGAGGTACATCAGGCTCGAATAACCCGTGCCGAAGTCATCGATCGACAAGTCAACGCCCATATCCGAGAGGCGCTGCAGCACCATCAAACTTGCATCGGCGTCGTGCATTGCCGTGGTTTCGGTGATTTCCAGGGTCAGACAATTGGCTGGCAGACCGTGTTCGCGCAGGGCGCGGGCGACGCTGTCGACCAGGCCGGGGTGGCTGAACTGAATAGCGGACAGGTTGACCGCCATGCGCCAGTCAGCCTGACCTTGGTCGAGCCAGCAGCGCATCTGCCGGCAGGCTTCCTGCAGCACCCACTCACCGATTGGAATGATTAGAGCAGTTTTTTCCGCAAGGCCAATGAAACGGTCGGGCTGCATCAAACCATGCTGAGGATGCTCCCAGCGCAACAACGCTTCGGCACCTATGGGCGCGCAGGACTTTGCGTCGAATTTGGGTTGATAGTGCAGGCGGAACTGCCCTTGCTCCAATGCTGCGCGCAGATCCTGCAGCAGCTGCAACTGTTGCCGAGCGTTGCTGTTCATCGACGCATCGAAGAAGCAGTAGCCATTCTTGCCGACACTTTTGGCGTGGTACATCGCCGCGTCGGCATTGCGCAGCAGCTCAAGCTGGTCCTGCCCATTGCCAGGGTACAGCACAATGCCAAGGCTCGCCGTCAGTTGCAGATCGTGCTCAGCGACGCGGAAAGTGCGCGAGACCAGATTGACCTGTTTGACCGCTACGTCCATGGCATCTTCCGGCTCGCGTAGCTCCACCAGCAGCACGAATTCGTCGCCGCCGATCCGCGCCAATGTGTCCTGGCTGTGCAGATGACCGCGCAAGCGCGAAGCTACGGCCTTGAGCAACAGATCGCCGACATGATGGCCAAAGGCATCGTTGACTGGTTTGAATCCGTCCAGGTCAATGAACATCAATGCAAAACAACCGCCCCGTTCTGCCACTTTACCGATCGCCTGATCGATGCGATCCGATAGCAGCGTGCGGTTTGGCAGCCCTGTCAAGGTATCGTGCAAGGCCAGCTGGGTGAGCTCCTGGTTTGCAAGTGTGAGCGAATGGGCCAACGCGGCCGTGCGTGCCTCAAGGCGCGCATCCAGCACCGAGGTCAGCAAGGCCACTGCCAGCACCGCCAGGGTTGTGATCAACACCAGATAAACCAAGCTGTTGCCCTGCAGCCCGTTGACCAGCGCCCCGCAGTAGCTGCCCTCGGTAAAATTCGCCGCAGCCATGCCGGTGTAGTGCATGCCGACGATGGCAACGCCCATCACCATGGCTGCCAGCCCACGGATCTGACGCACATAGGGCGTATGCATACGCAAGCGGAAGGCAATCCATAATGCCGCTGCTGAAGCGCCTACCGCGATTGCCAGTGAGGCGCCGAACAACGCCGGGTCGTAATCGATACCCGGCAGCATGCGCAGCGCCGCCATGCCGGTGTAATGCATGCAGGCTATACCAATGCCCATGGCCAGCGCGCCGAATGCCAACTGCAGCCAAGGCAAGCTGGGCTGGCTGACCAGCCACAAAGCAAACCCGGAGGACAGCACGGCGATCAGCAGCGAGTAGGCAGTAAGGCTGATGTCGTAACCCAAGGCGATGGGCAGGCTGAACGCGAGCATGCCAATGAAGTGCATCGACCAGATACCAATCCCCATGGCCAGCGCTCCGCCGCCCATCCACAGATACACCCCACGGCCCTTGGCAGTGGCAATACGACCGGCCAAGTCCAGAGCAGTGTAAGAAGCCAGCATGGCTACGCAGAGTGAAATCAGAACCAGCGCGGGGGAGTAACTACCGGTCAGCATTGGAGAATCCAGCTCGGGACAGGAGGGCCAGGAAAAGCTGACGATTGTACTCAAGCGTTGGCGAAACGCACGCGGTTTGTAGCGCAGGAAATGGATCCAAAAATAGCCGTCAACGCCTGCAAAGCATTGGTTTAGCGGGGTGGGATGGCCAATGAAGGCATATTGCCACTTGTCGGCAAATCATGCTGACTGCAGCAGCGCTCCGAACATGCGTGCTGGGATTGCGCAAGCACTCTGCCAGGCCAGCAAAAGCCCTAATCGTGGTCGACGAACGCCTGCTCTGCATCCCAGCCGCCACCCAAGGCAGCAATCAGTTGTACGCTGGCCACCAGCCGCCCCTGCAGCAGGGTCAACGCGCTGCGCTCGTTGCTCAGGGCAGTGGTTTGTACGTTGACCACGTCCAGGTAGCCGATCAAACCGGCACGGTACTGGTTTTCGGTCAAGCGCAACGATTCGCGCGCTGCGTCCAATGCCTCTTGGCGAACCACGGCCTCGTCAGCGTATACCTTCAATTGCACCAGGTAGTTTTCCACTTCCTTGAAACCGTCGAGCACCGTCTGCCGATACTGCGCCACGGTCTGGTCATAGACGGCCTGAGTGCGGTCAACCTCGGCACTGCGCTTGCCAGCGTCAAACAGCGTCAGAGCCAGCTGCGGGCCTACCGACCAGTATCGGTTCGGCAGCTCGATCCAGTTGCTGAAGCTGCTGCTGGAGTAGCCGCCACTCATGCTCAGGCTCAGATCGGGGAAGTATGCCGCGCGGGCCACACCGATGTTGGCATTGGCAGCCATCACGCTACGTTCGGCGGAAGCAATGTCCGGCCGGCGTTCGAGCAGTTGTGATGGTAGCGCCATGGGAATTTGCGGCAACGCGGGTATGCGCTTGCTATCGGCCAGAGCGAACTGTGCCGGCGCCCTACCCAAGAGTACAGCGATGGCGTTTTCAAACTGCGCACGCTGCCAGATCAGATCGATCAGGTCGGCCTGAGTCGATTTGAGCTGGGCCCGCGCCTGGGCCACTGCATCCGGGCCGGCGACACCGGCTCTGTATTGGTTTTCATTCATTCGCAGCGACCGTTCGTAAGTCGCGACTGTGGCCTCAAGCAAACGTTTCTGCTCATCGATCACCCGCAGTTGCAGGTAATTCTGCACCAGCTCCGATTGCTGACTAAGGCGAATCGCGGCGAGATCAGCGAAGCTTGCCTGTGCACTGGCCTCGTTGGCATTGAGCGTTTCGCGCAATTTGCCCCACAGGTCGATCTCCCAACTGACGCCCAGTTGTGCGTTGTAGGTGTTGCGGATGCCGCTGCTGTTGTTGGACAGGCTCGAACTGGAACTGCCAGCACCTTGGGCCGAGCGGTTCTTGCTGGTGGTCAGGTCCAAACTGGGGAACAGTGACGCTCGGCTGCTGCGCACCAGCGCCTGGGCCTGGCGGTACTGAGCTTCGGACTGCGCGACGGTCTGGTTGTTGCGGTTGAGCTCCTCCACAAGCGCGTTCAACCCGGGGTCACCGTAAATTTCCCACCAGGCGCCACGGGCAATGGCATCGGACGGGTTGGCCTGAGTCCAGCCCTCGGCCTGCTTGTATTGCGCTGGCGTACTCAGGGCCGGGCGGTGGTAGTCCGGGCTCAGAGTACAGGCACTGAGCATGGCCACACAGAGCCCCGCGCCGGCCAAGCGTGAGCCGCGTCCACGGGTCAATAATTGCAAGGCTCGGTGAATTCGGGTGTGGGCAAAGTTCATAACGGCGTGTCCAGAGCAGCGTCGGTGCGAATACCGCGCCAATGGTTGAATCGGTGACGCAGGCGGTCCAGATACAGATAAACCACCGGTGTCGTGTACAGGGTCAACAACTGACTGACAACCAGGCCGCCAATGATGGTCAGGCCCAATGGCTGGCGCATTTCGGCACCTTCGGCACGGCTGATCAGCAGCGGCAGCGCACCCAGAATAGCCGCAAGGGTGGTCATCAGAATGGGCCGCAAGCGCAGCAGGCAAGCGCGTCGGATCGACTCCTCCGGGCTCAGGCCCTGGTGACGCTCCAGTTGCAAGGCCAAGTCGATCATCAGAATGGCGTTCTTTTTCACAACGCCAATGAGCAGGAACAGGCCCAGCAACGAAATCAGGCTGAACTCGCCGCCGGTGGCATACAAGGCCAACAGCGCACCTACACCAGCTGACGGCAAGGTCGAGAGGATCGTCAGAGGGTGAATGTAACTTTCGTAGAGGATACCCAGCACCAGATACACCAGTACCAAGGCTCCGAGAATCATGAACGGCTGCCCTTCCTGGGTCTTGGCGAACGCACTGGCCGTGCCGCCGAGTTTGGCAATCACTTCCTCGGGCAAGCCCAGCTTGGCTATTTCACGCTCCACGGCCGCCATGGCTTGGTCGGGGCTGTAGCCTTCGGCGACGTCGAAGGCGATGTCCTCGGACGCGAACTGCCCTTCGTGGCTGACCCGATCGTTGGCCAGGCTGTTCTCGTAGTGAGCGATGGTCGACAGCGGTACACGCGCACCCTCGCTGGTGATCACCTGAACCTGCTCCAACGTGGTCGGGTCCCAGGCGTACTTGGGGTTGATCTCCAACACCACCTGATACTGGTTGAGGCTGTCGTAGATGGTCGAAATCTGCCGCTGGCTGTAGGCGTTGTTCAGGACGGCGGTGACCATGTCCATGTCGATGCCCAGGCGCTTGGCCTGGTCGCGGTCCACCACCAGCGTCACCTGCTGGGTGCCGGAACCGTCGCGGGCGTCGATGGCGGTGAGTTCGGGCAATGCGCGCAGCGCTGCAACCACCTTGGGGAACCACTGGCGCAGGGCAGCGAGGTCGCCGCTCTGCAAGGTGTACAGATATTGTGAGGAAGTTTGGTCGCGGCCGCCCCCGCCCAGTTGCAGGTCTTGGTCGGCCATCAGGAACAGCCGCCCACCGGGTACTTTGGGCATCTCTTTACGCAGACGTTCGATGACCTTCTGAGCATCGAGCTTGCGCTCGCTGATGGGTTTGAGCCGCACCAGCACCATGGCGTTGTTGGTGCCGCTGTTGCCGCCGATGAAGCCGGCAACGCTCTGCACCGCAGGGTCGGCAAGCAAGGCTCGGCGGTAGGTTTCCATTTTTGGCTGCATCACACTGAACGACAGCCCATCGTCCCCGCGGATGAAGCCCATCAACTGGCCGGTATCCTGTTGAGGCATCAGTGTCTTGGGCACCACCACATACAGGGCAATATTCAGGCCGATGGTCGCCAGCAGGCTGACCAGGGTCAGGCGCTTGTGGCGCAGCGCCCAGCCAAGGCTACGATCATAGGCATCGACCATGCGCTGATGTGCTTTGTCGCTCCAGCGCTGCAGGCGAGTCTGCTGCGCACGATGGGGTTTGAGCCAGCGCGCGCAGAGCATTGGCGTGAGGGTCAACGACACCACCAGGGAGACGATGATCGCTGCCGCCAGCGTGATCGAAAACTCCTGGAACAGGTTACGCACGATGCCACCCATGAATAGGATCGACACGAACACTGCCACCAGCGAGACGTTCATCGACAGCAAGGTGAAGCCCACTTCCCTGGCGCCGAGGAATGCGGCGCGCATGGGCGGCTGACCGTCCTCAATGTGCCGGGAGATGTTCTCCAGCACCACGATGGCATCGTCCACCACCAGCCCCGTGGCCAAGATCAGTGCCATCAACGACAGGTTGTTCAGCGAAAACCCACACAGGTACATCACCGCGAAGGTGCCCACCAGCGACACCGGCACCGCCAGGCTGGGGATCAGCGATGCACGCAAGCTGCCGAGGAATAGATACACCACCAGGATCACCAGTACCACGGCGATCAGCAGCGTGTGCTCGGCTTCCTTGAGGGTGGCCTTGATCACCGGCGAACGGTCCATGGCCACATTGAGCTGCACGCTGGCCGGCAGCAGCGACTGCAAGGCCGGCAACTGGGCCTTGATCTGGTCGACGGTCTCGATGATGTTGGCGCCGGTCTGGCGGTTGATCACCAGCAGTACCGCGCTCTGATCGTTGAAGAAGCCACTGTTGTAACGGTTTTCCACGCCATCGGTCACGGTCGCTACGTCAGACAGGCGCAAAATGGTGCCATTGGACTGCCGAATTACGATCGGTTCGTAGTCCTTGGCAGTTTCCAACTGGTCGTTCGCCCGCACCTGCCAGTTACGCTCGGCATCCTCGACAAACCCCATGGGCCGACGCTGGTTGGCGTTCGATACCGCGTTACGCACCTCGTCCAGAGAGAGCGCGTACTGGTTCAGCAACTGCGGCTCGACAGCGATGCGCACGGCAGGCAAGGAGCTGCCGCCGATCTGCACTTCCCCTACCCCACTGACTTGGGCAAGGCTCTGCGACAAGATGGTGTCAGCCAAGTCGTAGAGCTGGCCTTTCTGCAGCACGCTGGAGGTCAACGACAGCACCATGATCGGAGCCTGCGACGGATTTATCTTCTTGTAGGTGGGCATGCTGCGCATGCCACTGGGCAAGAGATTGCGCGTGGCGTTGATCGCAGCCTGCACCTCACGCGCTGCGCCGTCGATGTCCCGGCCCATTTCAAAGCCGATGATGACCCGAGTGGAGCCTTGGTTGGAGCTACTGGTGAGCGTGGTGACGCCCGCGATGCTGCCCAGTTTGCGTTCCAGCGGCGTGGCAACGGTGGCGGCCATCACTTCAGGGCTGGCACCGGACAGGTTGGCCTGCACCACGATCACGGGGAAGTCCATCTGTGGCAACGGTGACACCGGCAACAGACCGAAACTGACGCCTCCGAGCAACATAATCGCCAGGCTCAGCAACATGGTCGCCACCGGCCTGCGGATGAAAGGCCCGGACAGGTTCATGCCTGGGCCTGCTGCGGGTCATGCTTTGGCCGCCAGCGCCGGGCAAGGCGGTCGAAATACAGGTAGATGACCGGTGTGGTGAACAGCGTCAGCACCTGGCTCACCAGCAAGCCGCCCACCATCACCAGGCCCAACGGCTGGCGCAGCTCCGCACCCGAGCCGGTGGCAAGCATCAGGGGCACGGCGCCAAAAAGCGCAGCCAGGGTGGTCATCAGGATCGGCCGGAAACGCAGCAGCGCCGCCTGATAGATGGCATCTCGCGGGCTCATGCCTTGATGACGTTCGGCCTCCAAGGCGAAATCGATCATCATGATCGCGTTCTTCTTGACGATGCCGATCAGCAGGATGATGCCAATGATGGCGATCATGCCCAGATCGTTGCCACTGAGGATCAATGCCAGCAACGCACCGACTGCCGCCGACGGCAAGGTCGACAGGATGGTCACCGGGTGGATGTAACTCTCATAGAGCACGCCGAGCACGATGTACATGGTCACGATGGCGGCCAGGATCAGCAGCAAGGTGCTCGACAGCGAGGCCTGGAAGGCTTCGGCCGCCCCTTGGAAGCGAGTCTGCACACCGAGCGGCATACCGATGTCCTGTTGCACCTGCTCGATCACTTTGACCGCCTCACCCAGGGATGCGCCATGGGCAAGGTTGAACGACAGCGTCACCGCCGGGAACTGCCCGATATGCGAAATGGCCAGTTGCGCCTGCCGCTGTTCGATGCGCGCTAGCGCCGAGAGGCGTACCTGGCCGCCATCGGTGGCCTTGACGTGAATCGACTCCAACGCCGACGGGCCGATAGTGGCCGCATCCTGGGCCTGCAATACCACTCGATACTGGCTGGCCTGGGTGTAGATGGTGGAAATCTGCCGCTGGCCGAAGGCGTCGTACAGTGCGTTGGTAATTTGCGCCACGGTGATGCCAAGACGGCTGGCCATGTCGCGGTCGATCACCAAGTAGACCTGCAGGCCCTTGTCTTGCAGATCACTGGCAACGTCCTGCAACTGCGGGCGCTGCTGCAGAGTCTGCACCAGCTTGCCGCTCCACTGCGCCAGCAGGTCGGCGTCTGGTGAGGACAAGCTGAACTGATATTGGGTGCGGCTGACCCGGTCTTCGATGCTCAGGTCCTGTACCGGCTGCATGAACAAACGAATACCCACCAGCTTGTCCAGCTGAGGTTGCAGGCGGCTGATCACTTCCCCTGCAGTGACGTCACGCTCGCCATGGGGCTTGAGGTTGATCAGCAAACGGCCGCTGTTGAGGGTAGCGTTGTCGCCATCGACGCCAATGTAGGACGACAGGCTCTGTACGGCCGGGTCCTGCAGGATGACCTTACTCAAGGCCTGCTGACGCTCGCTCATGGCGGCGAACGAGGTTGACTGCGGCGCTTCTGATATGCCCTGGATCACCCCGGTGTCTTGCACGGGGAAGAAGCCCTTGGGCACCACCATGTACAGAAGCACGGTCAGTGCCAGAGTCGCCACGGCCACCAGCAGGGTCAGCGGTTGATGCCTGAGCACCCACTGCAGGCCACGGCCGTAATGTTTGATCAACCAGTCGATCCACGCGCCACTGGCACGGTAGAAGCGGCTCTGTTCGTCCTCACGGGGTTCACGCTTGAGCAAGCGCGCGCACATCATTGGGGTCAGGGTCAGCGAAACCACCAAGGAAATCAGGATCGCCACCGCCAGGGTAATGGCGAACTCGCGGAACAAACGCCCGACTACATCGGCCATGAACAGGAGCGGGATCAACACCGCAATCAGCGAAAAGGTCAGCGAAATCAGAGTGAAGCCGATCTGTCTGGCGCCTTTGAGGGCCGCCTGCAAGGGCGTTTCGCCCTCCTCGATGTGCCGGGATATGTTCTCGAGCATGACGATGGCATCGTCGACCACGAAGCCGGTGGCGATGGTCAGCGCCATGAGCGTGAGGTTGTTGATCGAAAAACCGGCCAGATACATCACCCCGAACGTCCCCACCAGCGACAGGGGTACGGCAATTGAGGGGATCAATGTGGCGCTGAAGCGGCGCAGGAACACGAAGGTGACCATCACCACGAGCACAATGGCAATCAGCAATTCATGCTGCACGTCTTTGACCGCCGCGCGGATGGTCTGGGTACGGTCGGTGAGCACCGACACATCAAGGCCAGCAGGCAGGTTATCGGTGATCGACGGCAGCAGCTCTTTGATGCGGTCGACTACCTCAATGACGTTGGCGCCCGGCTGGCGCTGGATGTTCAGCAGTACCGCCTGATTTTGGTTGGCCCATGCAGCCAGCCGCTCGTTTTCCGCGCCGTCGACGATTTCCGCGACGTCCTTCAAGCGCAGCGGCGCGCCGTTGTTGTAGGCGAGAATGAGGTTGGCGTATTCCTCTGGCGAGCGAAGCTGATCGTTGGCGTCGAGCATCGACACCCGGGTTGGGCCGTCGAAGTTGCCCTTAGGCTGGTTGACGTTGGATGCGCCTATCAAGGTACGCACGTCGTCGAGGTTCAGGCCGTTGGCAGCGAGCGCATCGACATTGACCTTGATCCTCACTGCCTGACGCTGGCCACCGGCGATGCTCACCATACCCACGCCGCTGATCTGCGCGAGTTTTTGCGCCACGCGGGTATCGACCAGGTCATTGAGCTTGGGCAACGGCATGGTCTTGCTGGATATGGCCAAGGTCAGCACAGGGGTGTCGGCGGGGTTGACCTTGTTGTACACAGGCGGCGCCGGCAGATCGCTGGGCAGCAGATTGCTGGCGGCGTTGATCGCAGCTTGTACTTGCTGCTCGGCAACGTCCATGTTCATGTTCAGGCTGAAACGCAAAGTCAGCACCGAGGCACCACCGGAACTGGTCGAGGCCATCTGCTCAAGCCCGGGCATCTGGCCGAACTGGCGCTCCAAGGGTGCGGTCACCGCGCTGGTCATCACCTGCGGGCTGGCGCCGGGATACAGTGTCATGACCCGGATGGTCGGGTAGTCGACCTGGGGCAAGGCCGATACCGGCAACAACGTGTAGGCGATCAACCCGGCCAGGACGATGGCCAACATGGTCAGCGTGGTTGCGACCGGGCGTAGAATGAACAGCCGCGACAGGTTCATGCGCCCGCCTTGCCTGCCGCTGCGCCAGTAGGCGCGTCATGGCTTTGCGCCGAGCCCTTGCCATCCTGGCCCTGCAGGTGCTGGCCCGGGGTGCTCGGCACTTGCGAGCTGTCCTCGACCACTTCCACCTGGGTACCCTCGCGCAAGCGGTCGGTCCCTTCCAGCACAAGGCGGTCGCCGGCTTTGAGCCCATCGAGGATCACACTGCTCTGGCCATCACTGGCACCGACTTTGAGCTTGCGGATATTGACCTTGCTCTGGTCATCGACCACATAGGCGAAAGTGCCATCGTTGCCGAACTGCACAGCTGCCGCCGGGGCCAATACCACCTGCTTGAGCGTGTCGGCGAGCAGGCGGACATTGACGAACTGGTTGGGGAACAGTGCCAGGTCTTTGTTCTCGAAACGGCCTTTGAACTTCAGGGTGCCAGTGGTGGTGTCGATCTGGTTATCGATGCTGCCGAGCACACCGCTAGCTTGCAGCTTGCTGTCGCTGCGATCCCAGGCCTCGACAGGCAGGCTGGCGCCGCTGCGGTAGCGCTCCAGCACCGTACTCAACTCGGTTTCTGGCAGGGTGAAGGCCACATTGATCGGTTCGGTTTGAGTGATCACGACCAGCGCGGTGGTGTCATTGGCGGCCACCAGGTTGCCCAGATCAAGCTGGCGAAGGCCGACACGGCCACTAATGGGCGCGCGGATCTGAGTGAAATCGAGGTTCAGGCGGGCATCGTTGACCTGCGCCTGATTGGTTTTGACCAGCCCCTGGTATTGAGCCACCTGGGCTTGGGCGGTATCGAGGGTCTGCTTGGCGATGCTGTCCTGGGCGTACAGGCCCTTGTAACGGGCCAAGTCAACTTGAGCGTTCTTGAGCTGAGCCTGGTTCTGGGCCAGCGTGCCCTCAGCCTGCTGTAGGGCAATGCGATACGGGCGTGGATCGATTTCAGCGAGCAGATCGCCGGCCTTGACCTGCTGGCCCTCCTTGAACAGGATCTTCACCAGCTCGCCGGCCACACGACTGCGCACATTCACCGTATTGGTGGCGGTGACCGTGCCCAGGGCTTTGTAGTAAAGCGGGAAATCACCCACACGAACAGGCTCGACACGCACGGGCACCGGGTCGGTGGAGCCACCGAAACCAGGCCGCCCGCCCATCATGCCCGCGCCTTTACCACCGCGCCCTGTGCCGGCCGCTTTGTGCTCGGGTGTTGCAGCGGGCCACAGCCACCAGGCCAGCAGAGCCACCAGCAACAGGATCAGCAGGCCAACGAGCCAGCGACGAGGGGAACGGGAGTTGGACACTTGCATGGGTTGAACGAACCTTGTTCGGAAATGGCAGCGTGGGAGGTTGAACGATAAGCACTGACTGTGGTTAAGCAAAGCCTCTTTACCAGAGGTTTACCTTTGCCTGACGTTGCCAACAGGTTGAACTTTAAATGAAAACGGCCCGGAAAACGTTCCGAGCCGTTACAGGGTGTTGCTTGGAGAGGCGGCAGGCGATCGAGTTCCTTCGCCTGCCCTTCCCTCCCGCGAACCTTACTTCAGAACAGCCAGGGCTGCTTCGTAATTCGGCTCTTCGGCGATTTCGCCAACCAGCTCGCTATGCAGCACTTTGTCGTTTTCGTCCAGCACCACTACGGCGCGAGCTGCCAAGCCGGCCAGTGGGCCGTCAGCAATGGCAACGCCGTAGTTTTCCAGGAACTCACGCCCACGCAAGGTCGACAGGTTCTTGACGTTTTCCAGGCCCTCTGCGCCGCAGAAACGCGCCTGAGCGAATGGCAGGTCGGCCGAGATGCACAGCACCACCGTGTTATCAACGTCGTTGGCCTGGGCGTTGAACTTGCGAACGGAGGTCGCGCATGTCGGGGTGTCGACGCTTGGGAAAATGTTCAGCACCTTGCGCTTGCCGGCGTAGTCCTTCAGCGACTTGTCAGCCAGGCCTTCACCAACCAGGGAGAAAGCCGGAGCCTGGGCGCCGGCTTGTGGCAGGTTGCCTTTCACCTGAACCGGGTTGCCTTTGAGAGTCACTTGAGCCATGACGAAATCCTTATGCGGGGTTTGAAAAGGACACTGAGTTAAGCATGAAGGCGGCCGGGTGCCTATGGGGTACGAAGAAATTGTTCTATTGCCGCGGAATTCCTGTGGACAAAAAAAGCCCGGCGCGCCACAAGCGCGCCGGGCTTTTTCCATGGGTGGCTAAGGATCAGCCGATCAGGCCGTAGACCACCGAGGTCAGTGCGACCAAGCCAATCACCACCACGAAGACATTGGACAGCGCGCCACTGTATTTGCGCATCGACGGCACCCGGGCGATGGCGTACATCGGCATCAGGAACAGCAGCACGGCGAGGATCGGCCCGCCCAGGGACTCGATCATGCCCAGAATACTGGGGTTGAGTGTGGCGACGATCCAGCAGACCACCAGCATCAACCCTGCGACAACCCGGTCGAGCACTTTGGCCGCCGGCCGTGCACCGGCCTTGGCGATGATGCCCTTCAAGCCCTCACTAGCACCGATGTAATGGCCGAGGAACGACTTGGCAATTGCGACGAATGCGATCAGCGGTGCGGCGAAGGCGATGGTCGGGTTGCTGAAGTGGTTGGCCAGGTACGAGAGGATCGACAGGTTCTGCGCTTTGGCCTCGGCCAACTGCCCACTGCTCAGGGTGAGCACGCAACTGAATACGAAGAACAGCACCATCACCACCATCAACAGGTGCGCCCGACGCAGGATTTGACCGCTGCGCTCATCGGCATGCACACCATAGCTGCGCTTCTGGTCAACGGCGAAGGCCGAGATGATCGGCGAGTGGTTGAACGAGAACACCATGACCGGAATGGCCAACCACAGGGTATGCAGGAAGGCCGAGCTCGATGGTACCTCGCTCGCGCTGTCAAGGATGCCACCGGTCCAGTGCGGTATCAGGTACAGGCCCAGCAGGCCTAGGGCAACGATGAATGGATAAACCAGCAGGCTCATGACTTTCACCGTAGCCTGCTCGCCGCAGCGCACGATTGCCAACAGCCCCAGAATCAGCACGAACGACAGGATAGCCCGGGGCGGCGGGGCCAGATGCAACTGGTGCTCCATGAAGCTGCTGACGGTATTGGTCAGTGCCACGCTATAGATGAGCAGAATCGGGAAAATGGCGAAGAAGTACAGCACAGTGATCAGCGTGCCGGCCTTGACCCCGAAATGCTCCTCGACCACTTGGGTGATATCGCCACCGGTTTTGCCCGAGAGCACGAAACGGGTCAGGCCGCGATGGGAGAAATAGGTCATCGGAAAGGCCAGCACGGCCAGAATCAGCAGCGGCCAGAACCCTCCAAGGCCAGCGTTGATCGGCAAGAACAAAGTGCCTGCGCCGATGGCCGTGCCGAACAGGCCCAGCATCCAAGTGGTGTCGTGACGCGACCAGCTGCCAAGGGTGGCGGGGGTCGATTCTACAAAGCGTTGCTCAACGCTTGGGGCCTGCTCATTCATTCCGGGTGAAGCTCCACTCGCAAGACTGCAACAGGCTGAGAATGGCGAACTAGAGGTTTCGCCCAACTCAACCGGAAAAGAGGGGCGCGATTGTGCACGGAAAGGTTGCACTTGCGAAGCCCTTTTCCGAGGAGTGGTTGCACTTGTCTTTACAAGTAGGTTGTCCAAATGGGCCGCAGCAGGGCCGGCCCTTTGGCCGAAAGGGCCGCACAGCGGCCCAACCGAGTTGGCCACATGGACCCTAGGATTACTTCTGAACAGCGGCGAACGCTTCAGCAACCCGTTGCAGGTTGGCCGGACGCAAGCCGGACATGCACACTCGGCCGCTGTCGATCAGATATACGCCGAACTCGTCCCGCAGGCGACGCACCTGCTCAACGCTAAAGCCGGTGTAGCTGAACATGCCGCGCTGGCGCAAGAAGAACTGGAAGTCCTGACCGGGTAACAGCACCGCCAAGGCATCGACCAGTGCCTGACGCATCTCGAGAATTCGCTTGCGCATCACCTCGACTTCGCTGGCCCACTGGGCGTTGAGTGCGGCGTCGCCTAGCACGCCGGCAACCAACTGGGCGCCGAAATTCGGTGGGCTCGAGTAGTTGCGCCGCACGGTAGCTTTGAGCTGGCCAAGCACGCTTTGGGTGGTAGCTTCGTCATCGCAAACCACCGACAGGCCCCCTACGCGCTCACCATACAGCGAGAAGATCTTCGAGAAGGAGTTACTGACCAGGCACGGCACACCGGCGCGGGCCATTTCGCGGATGGCGTAGGCATCTTCGACAAGGCCTTGGCCGAAGCCTTGGTAAGCGATGTCGAGGAATGGAATCAGCTGGCGCGCCTTGACCACTTCGACCACGTGTTGCCACTGGCCCTGATCAAGGTCGGCCCCGGTAGGGTTGTGGCAGCACGGGTGCAACAACACGATGCTGTGTGCCGGCAGGCTTTGCAGGGTTTGCAGCATGCCGTCGAAATCGACGCCCCGGCTGGCCGAGTCGAAGTATGGGTAGGTGTTCACCTTGAACCCTGCACCTTCGAAGATGGCGCGGTGATTGTCCCACGTCGGGTTGCTGACCCAGACTTCAGACTGCGGGAAATAACGCTTGAGGAAGTCGGCGCCGACTTTCAGTGCGCCAGAGCCGCCCACGGTCTGCACGGTAGCCACGCGTTTGGCGGTCACCGCCGGGTGATCGGCACCGAACAGCAGCGCCTGAATCGCCTGACGGTAGCTGCCCAGGCCCTCCATTGGCAGGTACAGCGAGGCTTCATGGGCCTGGCCTGCGATACGCTTTTCCACCGCATCCACAGCTGCCAGCTGCGGCACCACACCGGCCTCGTCGTAATAAAGGCCGATACTCAGGTTGACTTTGTCGGCGCGCGGGTCGGCCTTGAAGGTTTCCATCAACGAGAGGATCGGGTCGCCGGCATAGGCATCGACATGTTTGAACACAGCGTGCAGCTCCTTGGATCAGGACAGTTCGGAAAGACAGCCCTGAGCATACCCGCAGTTGCGGCCAAGGAACATCACAGAAGTGCAAGGTTGTCTATGCAACTTTGCACAGCAGCTCAGCCCAGCAGTGCCGTAAGGCCCTGCAGCTCCTGCTCTTGCAACGCCACCCCTTCCCGCTCGGCCGCTTCCCGTTCGCGGTAGCGACGCTCGCCCGGCATGCGCGACAACCCGCAAGCCTGCATGTGCTCGACCAACTCCCGGCTGCGCTGAGCGAAGCGACTTCCCTCGGCCATGCTCGGGTCGATGACGATGAGCAGTTGGCCGGTCCATGGGGTTTTCGCCCCCGGGTGCCCGGACCAGTCGAATTCCCAGGAAAAGTGCCCACCGGTCAGGGCCGCGGCCAGTAACTCAACCATCATCGACAGAGCCGAGCCCTTGTGCCCACCAAAGGGCAACAGCGCGCCGCCTTCGAGTATCGCTCGCGGGTCAGTGGTCGGCTGACCTTGCGCATCGACACCCATGCCTTCGGCCAACTGCTCGCCCGCCCGTGCGGCGATCTGCACATCGCCATGGGCCATGGCGCTGGTGGCCATGTCGAAAACGAGCGGGGGTTGCCCTGCGCACGGCGCAGCGAAGGCAATCGGGTTGGTACCGAACAATGGCTTGCGTGCACCATGCGGCACCACGCACGTCATGCTGTTGACCACGCTCAGCGCCACCAGGCCTTGGTCGGCAAACGGCTCTACATCAGGCCATAGCGCTGCAAAATGGTGCGAGTTGTGGATCGCCAGCACGGCGATGCCCGCCTTACGGGCCTTTTCAATCAACAACTGGCGTGCTGCAGCCAGTGCCGGCTGGGCAAAACCGCCTGCGGCATCGACGCGCACATACCCTGGGGCAACGTCGGTGACCGTGGGGGTGGCTCGGCCATCGACCCAACCGCTGGCCAGGGTCGAGACGTAGCCAGGGATACGAAACACGCCATGGCTGTGTGCGCCATCGCGTTGGGCGCTGCTGCAATTGTGCGCAAGCACGCCAGCCACCGTTTCGCTGCAGCCGTGACGCTGAAAAATCCGCTGCAATAGCGCCTCCAGGTCGGCGAATGGGATGCGCACGAGCGGGCCATGGGACGGTGTGGACATCTGTAGCTCCTTTTTTGGAATTGGAATAGCAACAGCCTGGCAATGACAAAAACTTTCTGACAAGTGACAGCTATCTGTCAATTGTTGACGTAATGACAGAAAACAGCCATTTTCTACCTACGCTCCATTTGGAACTGCGACATGAGCCAACCGATCAAGCAACGCCTGGAAAACAGCCTGCAAGGGGCCGCTGCCTCGGGTCGCAAAATTGCCAGCTACATGCTCGCGAACCTGCACGAGCTGCCCTTCCAGACCTCAGCGGACATTGCCGCCAAGTTAGGGGTTAGCGAATCCAGCGTGGGCCGCTTCTGCCGATCTCTGGGTTATGCCCATCTCAAGGCACTCAAGCAAGACCTGCAGAGCGATCTGGGTGATGGGCCGTGGTTGATGGGCGACCGCCTGCAAGAATATCGCCAGAACCAGGATGCCAGTGACACCGCAGGCAGCCTTGAACGAGAGATCGCTGCTCTGGTGCGCGTACACGAATACCGCCAGAGCGACGCGTGGCACGCTGTGGCACAGCGCCTGGCCAGCCAACCACGGGTGTGCATAGCCGGCTTTCAGACCGAGCGCGGCATCGCCATGTGCATGAGCCACCTGCTGCAATACCTACGTGACGGGGTGCAACTGGTCGATGGCAGCGCCGGGCACTTCGGCGAGGTACTGCTTGGACGCAGCGAAGACACGGCGCTGGTGGTATTCGAGGCCCGCCGCTATTCACGCCATGCCTTGCAGCTGTGTCAGAAAGCGCGCGCAGCGGGTATCCCGGTGACACTGGTGACCGACACCTTCTGCGACTGGGCAGATGCCCACGCCGACGAGGTATTTCGCATTCCCACCGAGTTCAATCTGTTCTGGGAGTCCACCGCGACGATGCTGTCGTGGGTCCATCTGATGGTCAACGAGGTCTGCAAGAAACTCGGGCCGGATGTTGAAAAGCGTTTGCAAGCAACTGCCGCTCTTCATAACGAGTTCGTCGGCTACACCTCGTGGCCAGCGGGCAAACAACAATAGTAAGCGTGCAAGAGGTGTGAGATGACCAAAACCATGGCTATGCTGGGTGCGTGTGCTCTGTTGCTCACAGGTAACGCCAGCGCAGAGACCCTGCGCTTTGCCACCGAAGGTGCCTACCCGCCGTTCAACTATGTCGATGCCAACAACCAGCTACACGGCTTCGACATCGATATCACCCATGCTCTTTGCGAACAGATGAAGGTCGAGTGCACGTTGGTCGCCCAGGACTGGGAGGGCATCATTCCGGCGCTGATGGCGCGCAAATACGATGCGGTGGTCGCATCGATGATCAATACAGAGGAACGGCGCAAGAAAATCGCCTTCACCGACCACTACTATCGCACCCCACTGACCGTCGCAGTGGCCAAGGACAGCAAGATCGAGGATGCACAGACCAACTTCGACGGCTACACCGTCGGCGCCCAGTCGTCCTCGACACAGGCCATCTATGCCGAAGACGTGTACGCCAAGGCCGGGGCCAACGTGAAGCTGTACCCGACCATGGACGAGGCCAACGCCGACCTCGCTGCCGGGCGCCTGGACGGGGTGATCGCCGACAAATTCCCCCTGCACGAGTGGATGAACAAGAACGGTCAGGGCTGCTGCAAGGTGCTGGGCGACGTTGCCGGAACCCGGGCTGATGCCGCTATTGCCGTGCGCAAAGACGACGAGGCCCTGCGCCAGCGGCTCAATACCGCACTGGCCGCGATCGTCGCCAACGGTACCTACCAGAAGATCGCCAGCAAATACTTCGCTTTCGATATCTACAACTGATCTTCGGAAACGACGCGATCGCCAGGGCCGCTCAGCGGCCCTTTGCCCAAACGAGGCCGTAGCAGCACCAAAGCCGCGCTGCCCATGCAAGGGGTTCGTCATGCTCGATCAATTGTATTTACTGTCATTGGCCAATGGAGGCTGGGGCCAAGCGTTGCTCGCTGGGGCGCTGGTGACCGTTTCGCTGGCCCTGGCCTGCCTGCCCATCGGCCTACCACTGGGGCTGCTGGTGGCAATCGCGGCGCGCTCGAACAAACGCCTGCCAAGAGCTTGGGCGACCCTGTTTTCCACCGTGTTCCGCGGGCTGCCCGAGCTTCTGACCCTCCTCATCATCTACTACGGATGCCAGATCGCGGCGCAAAAGCTGCTGGGCGCCATGGGCTATGAAGGCGAGTTCCTGATCAACACCTTCCTCGCGGCGATGATCGCCTTCAGCTTGGTGTTCGCAGCCTTCTCCAGTGAAATTTGGCTGGCTGCGTTCAAGACCCTGCCCAAAGGGCAACTTGAAGCTTGTTCGGCGCTGGGGCTGAGCAAGCGCACCGGGTTCATCAAGGTGGTACTGCCACAACTGACTCGCATCGCCCTGCCGGGGCTGTCGAATAATTGGCTGTCATTGCTCAAGGACACCTCGCTGGTATCGACCATCTCGCTGGTCGATCTGATGCGCCAGACCAACCTGGCAGTCAGCGTAACCAAGGAGCCGATGTTCTTTTACGCCGTGGCCTGCGTTGCTTACCTCCTATTCTCCGCTGTTTCGGGTCGGGCGTTCGCCTACATCGAACGCCGCAGCAACCGCCATCTGCAAGGAGCCCGCGTATGAGTGCCGATCAACTACTGGGGCTGATCATGGACCCTGACCTGCTGGAGCGCTATGGCCCACGTTTCGTCGATGGTTTGCTGGTAACCGCCAAGCTGGTGGCCATTTCCTTCAGCCTGGGCGCCGTCCTTGGCCTGCTGCTGGCCCTGGCGCGTATGTCTGGCAATTTGATCCTGCAACGCTTGGCCGCCAGTTACATCTACTTCTTTCGCGGCTCGCCGCTGCTGGCACAACTGTTCCTGCTCTACTACGGCCTTGGCTCTCTGAAGGGGTTCTGGCAAGACGTTGGGCTGTGGTGGTTTTTTCGTGAAGCCTGGTTCTGCACATTGCTGGCGTTCACCCTCAATACCGCCGCCTACCAAGCCGAGATCTTTCGCGGCAGCCTGATGGCTGTCGCGCCGGGCCAGTATGAGGCAGCGCGGGCGCTGAATTTGAAGCGCTCGACCACCTTCTTCAAGGTGATCCTGCCGCAATCGTTGCTGGTAGCCATCGGCCCGCTGGGTAACGAGCTGATATTGATGATCAAGGCCAGTGCCATCGCTTCACTGGTGACCATCTACGACCTCATGGGGGTGACCAAACTGGCGTTCTCACGCAGTTTCGACTTCCAGATCTACCTGTGGGCCGCGGTGCTGTACCTATTGATCGTCGAACTGGTACGGCGCCTGCTCAAACAACTAGAGGCCCGGCTGGGCCGCCACCTGAACTGACTCAAGGACCTATCCATGCATTGCCAAACCCTTGTACTAGGCGCCGGAATCGTCGGCGTCAGTACCGCACTGCACCTGCAGGCCCGAGGGCGCCAGGTAATCCTGATCGACCGCAACGCTCCAGGCAGTGGCACCAGCCATGGCAACGCCGGGCTGATCGAGCGATCCAGCGTGATTCCCTATGCCTTCCCCAGGCAGTGGGGCGCGCTGTTGCGTTATGGCCTGAACCGTCAGCCAGACGTGCGCTACAGCCTGCAGCATCTGCCCAAGGCGGCGTCTTGGCTGATGCGCTACTGGCACCAGTCGGCACCGGCGCGCCTTGCCGGGGCAGCGGCCGACATGCTGCCGCTGGTGCAGCGCAGTGTCGTAGAGCACGATGCGCTGGTTCACGCGGCCGGCCTTGAAGGGCTGATCCAAGCCAAAGGCTGGATCGAGGTGTATCGCGACCCTTGCCTGTTCGAACAGGCAAAGGCTGAGCTCAAAGGGCTGGCCCGTTATGGCTTGCAGTATGAAATCCTCGAGCGCGGCCAACTCCAGGCCCGCGAGGATGCACTTGGCAGTACGGCGGTCGGCGGTATCCACTGGCTGGACCCCAAGACCGTCACCAACCCAGGCGCCCTCACCCGAGGCTACGCCGCCCTCTTCACCCAGCGCGGCGGGCAATTCTTGCATGGCGATGCGCGCAGCCTGCGCCAGGTCGCCGGCCACTGGCAGGTCGACAGCCAGCGCGGGCCGATTACTGCACATGAGGTGGTAGCGTGCCTCGGACCTCAGTCCGGAGCGCTTTACCAACAGCTGGGCTACCGGATTCCGCTGGGCATAAAGCGCGGCTACCACATGCACTATGGCACCCGTGACGGCGGGAAGTTGTTGCATTCAATTTGCGATACCCAAGGCGGCTATGTACTGGCGCCCATGGCCCAAGGCGTGCGCCTGACCACCGGCATCGAGTTCGCCGCCAGCGACGCGCCGGGGAACGAAATTCAGCTCCAGCGCTGCGAGGCCCTGGCCCGCAAGCTGTTCCCAGCCCTCGGTGAGCGCTTGGACGACAAACCTTGGCTCGGCCGCCGGCCATGCTTGCCTGACATGCGCCCAGTGATAGGGCCAGCGCATCGGCACCCGGGGCTGTGGTTCAACTTCGGCCACGCCCATCACGGCCTCACACTCGGCCCAGTCAGCGGCCGCTTGGTGGCCGAGCTCGTCACTGGCGAACACCCTTTTACCGACCCTGCGCCCTACAGCGCTGCGCGTTTCGACTGATATCCAGCGGGAGAACAACAACATGACCGCACCAATGAGCGTTGCCAGCCCGGCCCCGGAACATGACCCACGCCGGGAGCTTATTCGCATCGAGCGCCTGAACAAGCACTATGGCGCCTTCCATGTGCTGCGCGATATCGACCTGCGCGTGCGCGAAGGCGAGCGTATTGTTCTGTGTGGCCCGTCTGGTTCGGGCAAGTCGACCCTGATCCGCTGCATCAATCGCCTGGAAATCGCCGAGCAAGGTAGCATCCGGGTTGCCGACACCGACCTGGCTGCCAATACCCGCCAGGCAGCTCAGGTGCGTAGCGAAATCGGCATGGTGTTCCAGCACTTCAATTTGTTCCCGCACCTGAGCGTGCTGGACAACTGCCTGCTGGCCCCCACCAGCGTGCGTGGCCTGTCGCGCAAGGATGCCGAGGAGCTGGCCTATCATTACCTGAGCAAAGTCGGTATCCAGAGCCAGGCTAAGAAGTACCCAAGCCAATTGTCGGGCGGCCAACAGCAGCGGGTGGCGATTGCCCGTGCGCTGTGCATGAAACCGCGCATCATGCTGTTCGATGAACCCACTTCTGCGCTCGACCCGGAAATGGTCGCCGAGGTACTGGAGGTGCTGGTGCAACTGGCCGGCTCCGGGATGACCATGCTCTGCGTTACCCATGAAATGGGCTTCGCTCGGCAGGTAGCGGAGCGGGTGCTGTTTCTAGAGGGTGGTCAAATCATCGAAGACAGCCCGCCGCAAGTATTCTTCAATCAACCACGCACCCCACGAGCCAAAGCATTCCTCGCTCAGATCCTGCACTGAAGCGCAGATCATTGCAGCGCTGCAATGAGCCAACTGCATCGTTAAATATAATTGACCTTGGCCCCTGCCAAACCCTTGCTGGCTAAGGCTCGCAAGGAGGCAAGACCCCATGATTTGGGGGCCTGAACGCGTTTGACTCGTTTGACATATCGAACGGCTCTGGCAAGCTATCGACAAGCCCCGACCGGATTCGCCCAGTGACGAGCCGGCAGTGCTCGGGACTTCAGGCAGCACACCCAGGCCACAGGCCGTGCACCTGCACAACAACGACAGGCAGAGCCCTGTCATAAGGTGACATATGTCCAACAGCAACATTGGCAACAAGCAACCTTCCCTGCGCAAACCCGTCGTTCTGATGACCATGGGCAGCCAAGAGCGCAAAGGCCATGACTATCAGGTCATGACTCACAAATACATCACTCCGCTGGTCGACTTCGCCGATTGCGTCCCGGTTCTGGTGCCTACCTGCTGCGGCATCGACGACCTGGAGACCTATCTGGACATGGCCGACGGCGTGTACCTGACCGGTGCCGGCAGTAATATCGACCCGGCGCTGTATGGCCAGGAAAACGAAACACCCGGTAAAGGCCAGGACAAGAACCGCGACCTGTTCGACATCCCGCTGGTCAAGGCAGCCCTCAAGCGCGGCCTGCCGATTTTCGGCATCTGCCGTGGCATGCAGGAAATCAACGTTGCCTTGGGCGGCGACATTTACCAGAAGGTCTATGCCGAGCCTGGCTTCAACGACCACCGAGAAAACCCGCAAGACCCTGTGGATGTGCAGTACGCACAAGTGCATGGGGTGAAGATCAAGCCGGGCAGCTGGCTGCGCGAAACCCTGGGTGTCGACGAGATTCGCGTGAACTCACTGCACGGCCAGGGCTTGCGCAACCTGGGTGCAGGCATCGAGCCGATCGCCCATGCCGAAGACGGCCTGGTCGAGGCAATCCACGCACCGAGCATCTCGCCTTTCCTGTTTGCCGTACAGTGGCACCCGGAATGGCAGGCAGCGCAAAACCCTGATTCGATCAAGATCTTCCAGGCTTTCGGTGATGCCTGCCGCGCGCAAGTGCGCAAAAGCCAGCTCAAGCGCCAACAGGCTGCCTGACACTCTTTTTCAGCTTCGTTAGCTTTGATCGCGGGGCGGCGCAAGGTCGCCCCCGTTCCCTCGGTCACCCTCTGCTGGTCCCAGAACACTTCCCGTAGGAACGGGCGGCGGGCTTGCGCCTGTCTCCGCGATCGTTTTTGAATCCCGCCAAGAGATACGATGACAAGCCTGCAGCTGAGCGGCGTTCAGGCTGCCATTCAGGTCATCGAGCACCAGTAATGACCCGTCGGCCGTGTAATCCACCCCACCCATATCCCCTGACACTATCCCTTTGGAAAATGGTTTGTCCGCGTAGAGGCCGGTAACTCCCTGGGCTGCCTGTTACGCTGCGAAAAATATTCTGCAAAGGGGGCTAGTCATCCGCGAGGTTGTACGATAACTTACCTCCAATGCAAAACAACACCCTCACCCAAGCGCCTTAGGATGCCTACAACAATGAATCCACAAGAACTCAAATCCATCCTCTCTCACGGCCTGCTTTCCTTCCCGGTCACTGACTTCAACGCTCAAGGCGATTTCAACCAAGCCAGCTACATCAAACGCCTGGAGTGGCTGGCCCCGTACGGTGCCAGCGCACTCTTCGCCGCAGGTGGTACGGGTGAGTTCTTCTCCCTGGCCGCCAGCGAGTACAGCCAGGTGATCAAGACCGCGGTCGACACCTGCGCCAAGTCGGTACCCATCCTCGCCGGCGTAGGCGGCTCGACCCGCCAGGCCATCGAGTACGCAAAAGAAGCCGAGCGCCTGGGTGCCAAGGGCCTGCTGCTGCTGCCTCATTACCTCACCGAAGCCAGCCAGGACGGTGTTGCCGCGCACGTCGAGGCAGTGTGCAAATCGGTCAACATCGGGGTAGTGGTGTACAACCGCAACGTCTGCCGGCTCAATGCCAGCCTCCTGGAACAGCTGGCCGAGCGCTGCCCGAACCTGATCGGCTACAAGGACGGCCTGGGTGATATCGAGCTGATGGTGTCGATCCGTCGCCGCCTGGGTGACCGCTTCAGCTACCTGGGCGGCCTGCCGACTGCCGAGGTCTACGCAGCCGCCTACAAGGCACTGGGTGTTCCGGTTTATTCTTCGGCAGTGTTCAACTTCATCCCCAAGACCGCGATGGACTTCTACCACGCCATCGCCCGTGACGATCACGCCACCGTGGCCAAGTTGATTGACGACTTCTTCTTGCCGTACCTGGATATTCGCAACCGTAAAGCCGGCTACGCCGTGAGCATCGTCAAGGCCGGGGCCAAGATTGCCGGTTACGATGCAGGCCCAGTACGCACACCGCTGACCGACCTCACCGGCGAAGAGTACGAGATGCTCGCCGCATTGATGGACAAGATGGGCCCGCAATAAGCGTGCTCTGCGGCCTGCCATTGCCGCCTCCGGAGTGGGCTGCCCCACTCCGGCTACAACTCGTGAGCCCGCACAAAAATAACTAGTGGGAGTGATGCCAACATGCAAGCGACTAAAAAGACGCATGTGCGCTACCTGATCCTGTTCATGCTGTTCCTGGTGACCACGATCAACTACGCAGACCGTGCAACCATCGCCATTGCAGGCTCCAGCCTGCAGAAAGACCTCGGCATCGATGCCGTCACCCTCGGGTATATTTTCTCCGCCTTCGGATGGGCGTACGTGGCCGGGCAGATACCCGGCGGCTGGCTGCTGGACCGCTTCGGCTCGAAGAACGTCTACGCCTTCAGCATTTTCACCTGGTCGCTGTTCACCCTGCTGCAGGGTTTTGTCGGCGGCCTGCCAGTTGCATGGGCAGTGGTGACCTTGTTTACCCTGCGCTTTCTCGTCGGCTTTGCCGAAGCCCCCTCGTTCCCCGGCAACGCCCGGGTCGTCGCGGCTTGGTTCCCGACCCAGGAACGCGGAACGGCTTCGGCGATCTTCAATTCAGCGCAGTATTTCGCCACCGCACTGTTTGCCCCGATCATGGGCTGGATAGTCTTCAGTTTCGGTTGGGAGCATGTGTTCGTGGTCATGGGGGCGCTGGGGATCCTGTTCTCCATGGTATGGCTCAAGACCATCTACAACCCGCGTCAGCACCCGCGCATCAGCCAAAGCGAACTGGACCACATCGAGCAAAACGGCGGCCTGGTCGACATGGACCAGAAGCGTGGTAACAGCGGCCCCAAATGGGGCTACATCAAGCAATTGCTGACCAGCCGCATGTTGCTTGGGGTGTACCTGGGCCAATACTGCATCAACGCCATCACTTACTTCTTCCTTACCTGGTTCCCTGTCTATCTGGTTCAGGAACGGGGCATGACCATCCTCAAAGCGGGCTTTATCGCCTCGCTGCCAGCGATCTGCGGCTTTATAGGTGGCGTGCTGGGCGGAGTCATCTCGGACTGGCTGCTGCGTCGCGGCAACTCGCTGACCTTCTCACGCAAGCTGCCAATCGTCTGTGGCTTGCTACTGTCCACCACCATGGTGTTCTGCAATTACGTGGATACCGAATGGATGGTGGTTGGTTTCATGACCCTGGCGTTCTTCGGCAAGGGTATCGGGGCCCTGGGCTGGGCGGTGGTGGCAGATACTTCACCCAAGCAGATCGCCGGGCTTTCGGGAGGGCTGTTCAACACCTTCGGCAATATTGCCTCGATCACTACGCCCATCGTTATCGGCTACATCATCAGCGCCACAGGTTCGTTCAAGTGGGCCTTGGTGTATGTGGGTGCCAATGCGCTGGTGGCGGTCTTCAGCTACCTGGTGATCGTCGGCCCGATCAAGCGTATCGAGTTGCGCGAAGATGCACCGCTTTCCAATTCTGAGCCAAGCGCTAGCAGCAAGCTGGCCACCTCGCAGCACTGAGTGATCACGCCCGTGCCGGCAATGCCGAAACGGGCGGATGTACAAAAAGCCTGAGAATCCGACAAGTAGGGCCCAAACATGCAGTTGATCGAACATTCCGATTCGCCCCGCTACGTACGCCTGCACGAGAACGATAACGTCGTGGTCGTAGTGAACGACGGTGGCCTAGGTGAAGGGGCGCGGTTCGCCGACGGCCTGACGCTGGTCGAAGCTGTACCACAAAGCCACAAGGTTGCGACCGTAACCATCGCTAAGGGTGAGGCGGTGCGACGCTACGGACAAGTCATAGGCTACGCGCTGGAGGACCTGCGCCAGGGCAGTTGGGTGCAGGAAAGCCAACTGGCAATGCCTGCTGCACCGGAGCTCGATAGCCTGCCGCGCTGCGACGCAGTCCCGGCTGCCCTGCCGCCACTAGAGGGCTTCACCTTCGAAGGCTTCCGCAACGCCGACGGCACTGTCGGCACCCGCAACATCCTTGGCATCACCACCACTGTGCAATGCGTAACCGGCGTGCTGGAGCACGCGGTCAAACGTATCCGCAGCGAACTGCTGCCCAAGTATCCCAACGTCGACGACGTGGTAGCCATCACCCACAGTTACGGTTGCGGCGTGGCAATCAACGCGCGCGATGCGTACATCCCGATCCGCACTGTGCGCAACCTGGCGCGCAACCCCAACCTGGGAGGCGAAGCGCTGGTAATCAGCCTGGGCTGCGAAAAGCTCCAGGCAGGGCAGGTCATGCACGATGGCGACCCTTCGGTTGACCTAAGTGAACCGTGGCTGTATCGCTTGCAGGACGCCACCCTTGGCTTCAGCGAAATGATCGAACAGATCATGGGCCTGGCCGACACCCGCCTGAAAAAACTCGACCAACGCCGCCGCGAAACCGTCCCGGCCAGCGAATTGATTCTTGGCATGCAGTGCGGTGGCAGCGACGCCTTCTCCGGCATCACCGCCAACCCGGCGCTGGGCTTTGCCGCCGACCTGCTGGTGCGTGCAGGCGCCACAGTACTGTTCTCGGAAGTGACCGAGGTGCGTGATGCCATCTACATGCTCACTTCCCGCGCCGAGAACCAAGAAGTCGCCGCTGCCTTGGTACGCGAGATGGACTGGTACGACCGTTACCTGCAACAAGGTGCGGCAGACCGTAGCGCCAACACCACGCCGGGCAACAAGAAAGGCGGCTTGTCGAATATCGTCGAAAAGTCCCTCGGTTCGATCGTCAAATCTGGCAGCGGCGCCATCCAGGGCGTCCTTGGCCCAGGTGAGCGGGTCAACCGCAAGGGCCTGATCTTCTGCGCCACCCCGGCCAGCGACTTCGTCTGCGGCACCCTGCAACTGGCTGCTGGCATGAACCTGCATGTATTCACCACTGGCCGGGGCACGCCGTATGGCTTGGCCATGGCGCCTGTGGTCAAGGTCTGTACCCGTACCGAACTGGCTCAGCGCTGGCCCGATTTGATCGACATAGACGCAGGCAGCATCGCCAGCGGTCGCTCGACCATCGAGACCCTGGGCTGGGAGCTGTTCCACTACTACCTGGACGTTGCCAGCGGCCGTAAGCAGACCTGGGCTGAACAACACCGCCTGCATAACGACATCACCTTGTTCAATCCGGCACCCATTACCTGATATCCCTAGGAGACCCACATGCCAGAGATCCTCGGCCACAACTTCATCGCAGGTCAACGCAGCGCCGCCGGCCCGCAACGCTTGCAGAGCCTGGACGCCACCACCGGCGAGGCCCTGCCTTACAGCTTTGCCCAAGCCACTGATGGCGAAGTCGATCAGGCCGCTAACGCTGCCAAGGCCGCTTTTGCTGAGTTCCGTCAACTGAGCCCGACGCGGCGCGCCGAATTCCTCGAAGCGATCGCCGCCGAACTGGACGAGCTCGATGACAGTTTCGTCGCCATCGTCTGCCGCGAAACTGCCCTTCCAGCCGCTCGCATCCAGGGCGAACGCGGCCGCACCAGCGGCCAAATGCGCCTGTTCGCCCAAGTGCTACGCCGCGGGGATTTCCTAGGGGCCCGGATCGACCTGGCTCTGCCTGAGCGCAAGCCGCTGCCACGGGTCGACCTACGTCAGATGCGCATTGGTGTCGGGCCTGTCGCGGTATTTGGCGCCAGCAACTTCCCGTTGGCCTTCTCCACCGCCGGTGGTGATACCGCAGCCGCCTTCGCCGCCGGTTGCCCGGTGGTTTTCAAGGCCCACAGCGGCCACATGGCCACCGCAGACCTGGTGGGCACGGCGATCATCCGCGCCGCCGAGCGCACCGGCATGCCCCAAGGCGTGTTCAATATGATCTTCGGCAGCCGTGTTGGCGAAACGCTTGTGAAGCACCCGGCCATCCAGGCCGTAGGCTTCACCGGCTCGCTGAACGGTGGTGACGCGTTGTGCCGCATGGCTGCAGAACGCCCACAGCCGATTCCGGTGTTCGCCGAAATGTCGAGCATCAACCCGGTGATCATCCTGCCCGGTGCCCTGGCCAAGCGTGGCGAAGCCATCGCGGGCGAATTGGCAGGCTCTGTGTGCATGGGCGCAGGCCAGTTCTGCACCAACCCAGGGATGGTAATCGGCCTGCGCTCGCCACAGTTCAGTCAACTGCTGACAAATCTGGGGCAGCAGCTGGATGCCCAAGCCGGCCAGACCATGCTCAATGCTGGCGGCCTGCGAAGCTACGTAGGCGGGTTGGAGCATTTGCAAGCCCATGCCGGCATCCAGCATCTGGCTGGTCAAGCCCAGGAAGGCAGTCAGGCCCGCGCGCAACTCTTCAAAGCCGATGCCAGCCTGCTGATCAACGCCGATCCGCTGCTGCAGGAAGAAGTGTTCGGCCCGACCACCGTGGCTGTGGAGGTGCAGGACGACGACCAGTTGCGCGCCGCACTGCTCGGGCTGCGTGGCCAGCTTACCGCCACATTGATCGGCGAGGCTGAAGACTTCGAGGCCTATGCGTGGCTGGTGCCTTTGCTGGAGGAAAAAGTCGGCCGCATTCTAATCAACGGATACCCGACCGGCGTTGAAGTGTGCGACGCGATGGTGCATGGCGGCCCTTACCCGGCTACCTCCGATGCCCGCGGCACGTCGGTTGGCACCCTGGCCATCGACCGTTTCCTGCGCCCGGTGTGCTATCAGAACTACCCGCAGGCGTTGCTGCCCGAAGCACTGCGCGACAGCAACCCGCTTGGGCTGCGCCGCTTGGTCAACGGGCAGTGGAGCGAAGGCTCGATTTAAAGGCTCTGAAACGCGCACGCTCCGCACGTGCGCTAACGCTGCTCAGTGAACTAGGGGGGTCGCTTTGCGGCCCTTTGCCCGCATAAGGCTGAGTACAAGGTCCGAGCAGGCCTTGGATTGACAGCATTATGCGGGCGTTTCCAGCATCAACCTTCTACAGAGTGGGGTGCATGCGGATTTACTTGCGAAGAGACCGGCACAAGCTCTTGAGCAATCAGGCCCCTTGCGCCTCGGCTTGCTCATGGGCCTGACGCAAACGCTCGCGGCTATTGCTCAGATGCATGCGCATGGCCATCTTCGCCCCTTCGCTGTCGCGCCGCGAAATGCTTTCATAGATCGCTTCATGTTCATGCATCAGTCGGCTCATGTAGTGCGCCTGGTCGTCGTGGGCCAAACGTGCCGAATTCAACCGGGTACGCGGAATGATACTGGTGCCCAAGTGGTTGAGAATATCAGCGAAGTAATGGTTGCCGCTGGCCTGGGCAATACGTAAATGGAACTGGAAGTCTGCCGACACCGCATCGTTGGCGTGGGCAGCACCCTCGTTGAGTTCGTCCAGCGCCGCGCGCATACCCGCCAGTTCTTCATCGCTGCGCCGCTGTGCCGCAAGGCCCGCCGCTTCGATTTCCAGGGCGATGCGCAGCTCCAGCACCGCCAGCACCTCGCGCAAGGTAACCACGGTCGCCGGGTCGATTCGAAAGCCGCCAGTCGCTGGTGCATCCAGCACGAAGGTGCCGATACCGTGTCGCGTCTCGACCTGCCCCGCCGCCTGCAGCCGGGAGATCGCCTCACGCACCACGGTGCGGCTGACACCCTCCTCGGCCATGATCTGCGATTCGGTCGGTAGCTTGTCGCCGCGCTTGAGTTGGCCGCTGCGAATGCGCTCGGTCAGCACCGTGACCAGTTCCTGAGCCAGACTGCGCGGCTTGCGCCGGGTCCTAGCCTGTACCTGCTGCTCTGTCATGCCGTGTATTTCACCTTGAAAGACAGCGCCCATGATAGCGCAAGCAGTTGTACGATCACATACACCCTATGCGGTATTTCACGCTCGCGCTTTACGTCGCTGGATTACCCTACTTGTCCGCTTTGCCTAAAGGGGTTGCCAGGGCCGGTCGGTGACATTAGATAGCCGCCATTGCCCCAAGTAGTGAGCGCTAAGAGAAATCCATGGGCACCCGCTAGGTCACAGCCTGATGGGAAAATGCTGGCCCCCAAGTTTCGCAAGCACAGGCAAACTCCTTTGATCTTCAGATGCTTAGGACAGCAACATGCGACCCATTCGAGCTACAGTAGCCGTCTTCTCACTCACCGCCTTGGCCTTCGGCGCACACGCCAAGCCGCTTGATCAGAACGACCGCAAAGTGTGTGGTTGGGGCTCGCAAATCGCCGCCGAAGCCCAGCAGGCGAAGCTTTCGGGTGTAACACTGTACGCCACCCGCAAGAAGCTGCAGGTCCGACGCTTCGCCAAACCTTGGATGCGCATGACCGCGTTCGGGATCACAGAACAGACCTACAACAGCCGCTCCAGGCTACCACCGGCTGCAATCAAGAAAACCTACTATGAGCAATGCATCCAGCACGCGATAGCGAAACGATAATTTATAAAGATCAATGTCTTATAAAGTATTCTTCATCCTGAATATTTCACATTTAACGTGAAGTGCATGCCCTCTTTGCAATTGAATACGCCTTGGGCGAAATTCGTTAGACTGATCTGACTCCAATTCAGCCGACGAAAGCATTCGCCCCATGGATGAGCTGCGTAAGATCGACCTCAACTTGCTGCTGGCGCTGCACGCATTGCTCACTGAGAAGCACGTGACGCGTGCGGCCTTGCGCCTGCACCGCAGCCAACCAGCGGTTAGCCACGCCTTGGCGCAGTTGCGGGCACACTTCGACGACCCCCTACTGATTCGCCAACGCGGCCAAATGACCTTGACCGCACGTGCGCAGGCGTTGGCCAAACCACTGCAGGATGCCCTAGGCAGCCTCAACGGTTTGTTGGCCGCACCACTGTTCGACCCTGGCCAGGCGCACCGACGTTTCAGGCTGTCATTGTCGGACTACGCCTCGCGCATCATTTTGCCGCCACTGGTGCGCTACCTACGCCGGGTCGCCCCAGGGATCGACCTGGCTATCAGTCAGGCCAGCCGTGAAACCATGCTCGCCCAGTTACTCGATGGTGAACTGGACCTGGCATTGGGGATTTTTCCGGACCTTCCAGCCGGGATCATCACCCAAACCTTATTCGAAGACAGTTTCATCAGTGTCGCAGACCATCAGGTGCTGCCGGCTGCAGGCGAACTCACCCTAGAACAGTGGCTGACGCGCCCTCACGTGCTCATGGCCATGCATCCCGATGCCCATGATGAAATCGAGCAGGCTCTGACAGAGCAAGGTCTACGGCGCCATATCGCCCTCGCGTTGCCACACTGGAGCGCGGCAGTGGACGTGCTGAGCGGCACGGACCTGATCCTTACCGTCGCCAAGCGCGCGCTCGGGCCGCAGTTGCACCCTTCTCTGCGCCAGTTCGCCCCACCGCTCCCGATAGCCGCACTGGCCTATCAGCAGGCCTGGCACGCACGCAAGGACAGTGACCCTGGCCATCGCTGGCTGCGCGAGGCCGTGTGGGCGTGTAGCCAGTCAGAGCATTGATCAGCGCTCGATCATGGCTCGGCCGGGCTCTGGGCTCGTGGTCCAGCCTCCCTGCACCAGCAACACGCCGCCAAGGATCAACAACACACCCGCTACCCTGGCCAGGTTCACGGGTTTGCTGGCAGCTCCCACCAGGCCAAAATGATCGACAATCACCGACGTCAGAATCTGGCCTGCCACCACCAAGACCAGAAAGCCTGCCGTACCCAGCTTGGGTGTCAAAGCTGCAGCGCCAGCCACATAGAGCGCGCCCAGCACGCCGCCAATCCATAGCCACCAAGGCCCCTGCGCGGCTTTGCTCAGGTCAGGCATGGGCACACGCAGAATCAGCAACGCTGCAATCACTACCAGCGAACTTACCGTCAGAGAGGTGAACGCCCCCCACAACCAGTGCCCGAGTGCACGACCAACCGCGGCGTTGCTAGCTGCTTGATACGGCAGCACCAACCCCGCCAGCAAGGCCATCAATATAGGGAGAGCAGTCAGTAAAATGGATTTGGAGATCATGATCGAGCCCATCGGTATACAAGATGAGCAGATCATCACTTGATAAACACTGATTATGGAAATCGAAGATATGCACGCTGATCATTCGTGCTACGAATGCCCCACCCTGAAGCCTGTCCCTTTCGCGACATGATGGCGAAAAGGACAGGCTGGGGCTCAAGCTTTACTTGCGGGTAACCCGCCACACCGTGTTCGCCAGGTCGTCGGCGATGATCAGCGCGCCTCGTGGGTCGACGGTCACCCCCACTGGGCGGCCACGGGTCTTGCCATCTTCACCACGGAAGCCCGTCGCAAAGTCGATGGGCTCGCCTGCAGGCTTGCCGCCTTTGAAGGGTACGAAGATCACTTTGTAGCCGACGGGGTTCGGGCGGTTCCAGCTGCCGTGTTCACCCACGAACGCCCCTTCGGCAAACCGCTCACCCATCGCTGCATTGGAGAAATCGACACCCAGCGCAGCGACGTGGGAACCCAAGCTGTAATCCGGCTTGATGGCGGCAGCCACCTTGTCCGGGTTCTGCGGCCTAACGCGCTCATCTACGTTCTGCCCCCAGTAGCTGTAGGGCCAGCCGTAGAAGCCACCCTCACGCACCGAAGTGAGATAGTCCGGTACCAGGTCCGGGCCCAGTTCGTCACGTTCGTTGACTACCGTCCACAGTTGGCCGGTATCTGGCTGGATGGTCAATGCGGTTGGGTTGCGCAGGCCGGTGGCGTACGGCCTATGGGCTCCGGTGACCGCATCCACCTGCCAGACCATGGCGCGGTCTATCTCCACCTCCATGCCGCGCTCGGTGATGTTGCTATTGGAGCCTATGCCCACATACAGATAGCGGCCATCGGGGCTGATGGTCAGCGATTTGGTCCAGTGATGGTTGACCTGCCCTGGCAGGTCGGTGAGTTTGCTGGGTGGGCCGCCGGCTTTGGTCTGGCCATCCTGGTAATCGAAACTCACCAGCTCATCCTGGTTGGCGACGTACAATTTGCCGTCGGCATAGGCCAGCCCATAAGGCGCGTTGAGGTTTTCGGCGAATACCGTCTGCATCTCGTAGGTGCCATCACCATCGGCATCGCGCAGCAGGGTCAAACGGTTGCCACCTTTGACCTGGGTATTGCCCTGGGCCTTTATCTGACTGGCGATCACATCCTTGGGCTTGAGCTTGGCGGCGCTGCCGCCACGCCCCTCGGCGATCAGAATATCGCCATTGGGCAGTACCAGGCTTTGACGCGGAATCTTCAGATCGGTGGCGATGGCGGTGATGCTGAAGCCCTCGGGCACTGTAGGTTTCTGATCACCCCACTGCGCCGGTTGGGCGATTTTCATACTGGGCAACAGCCCGCGCTCAGGCGCAGGCAGCTTCGGATCAGGGCCCAGCGCTTGATTCGGCTCACCGTCACCACCACAGGCGGCCAACAGCAGGGCCACGCTCAACAGAGAAAGTGCGTGCAATGGCTTCATGCTTCAACTCCCGAACGCAGATTGCTCAAGCCCAGCCCAGCGGCCACGCAGGCCAGGATGCTGACGATTACCGACAGCACCAACCCAGCGGGCATCACTGCCCAGGCATCCTTGGCGTGTTCGAAAGCATTGATCAGGCCCAGCACCCACGTCACCAACAGCAGCAGCAGGTAAATGGTCGGCCGCCCAGCTTTGCGCCGAGCGCGCACCAGGTTGGCCAAGGCGAACAACAACGCCAGCCCGCAGAACAACAAGCCACCGGCTATCAACCATGCGGCGAAGTTGCTCCACTGGATCTGATAGCTCATGTAGTAGGCAATGTCGCTCAGCAGTGCGCCGAGAAACAACGGTACCGTGCCGGCCAGCAAAATCGCATGCAGCGGGCTGGGCGTGCATCGGTAAAGAGTGTGCTCTGTAGCGCTCACGGCGCCTCCTTATCAGTCGGTATCCTAAGGCTGGCAGACTGGCGCGCGGCTCGGTCCATCAGGCGTGCGCAGGGTGCGCTTAAGAAGGGATCACCTGGATGTGCGGATAGTTCACCGCTTGGCTTGATGCAAGTGGTCTTGAAGACTCCATGCACGGGTGACAAGGGGGCAGGATGGGCATCGAGAACATACGCCATAGGGCGTGCTGGGCTGCAGCTGTGCTGATGGCCGTGAGCTTGGTCATCAATGCCGGATGCTCGAGCAAAAGCACCAAGGCGCGCTACTATGCCGCGGCGCCTGGTTCCAACTGTTTCGCCAAGGCGTTGCCCAGCATTGGCGAAGGCGGACTTGCCTGGGGCAATACCCTAGGCATCGCCAAGCAGAAATCGTTGAACAATTGCATCCGATACGCCGGCCGCTCCGGCGGCACACCTGGCACATGCCAGGTAGTGCTCGCCAAATGCAAGCACTGAGGTTCAAGGCCGGCTGGCGCCGCAGACGGCGACGGCGCATCGCTAACGGCCAGCCAATTGCGTCGCCAACGGGCGCACAGCGCCCTGCCAAGGCTCAGGCGAACTTTGCCCGGGCAGCATGCAGCTTCTTGTAGCTTTCGATCAGGCGCAGATGTCGGTCCAGCCCTTCGAGTTTCGTGCTGGTCGGCGTCAGGCCGTAGAATCGAACGCTTGCCTCGACCGACCCCAGCGCTGCATCCATTCGCTCATCGCCGAACATACGCCGCAAGTTGGTCTCGTAATCGGCGATTTCAAGTTCATCGTCCAGGTACACCTCCAACACCACGTTCAGCGCCTGGTAGAAAAGCCCGCGATCGACAGTGTTGTCATTGAATTGCAGGAACGCCTCGACCAGCTCCTTGGCATCCTCCAAGCGCTTGAGCGCAAGGCAGATCAGAAGTTTGAGCTCCAGAATGGTCAGCTGGCCCCACACCGTATTCTCGTCGAATTCAATGCCAATCAGCGTGGTGATAGTGGTGTAGTCATCCACGTCGAGGTTGTTCAGGCGTCGGCGCAGGGCGCGCAGCGCTCGGTCGTCGAGGCTGTGCAGGTTGAGAATGTCGGCGCGAAAATCCAGAGCGCGGTTGGTGTTGTCCCAGATCAGGTCTTCAACCGGGTAGATCTCGGAATAGCCTGGCACCAGAATGCGACAGGCAGTGGCGCCGAGATTGTCGTACACGGCCATGTAGACCTCTTTGCCAAGGCCTTCGAGGATGCCGAACAAGGTTGCCGCTTCCTGGCTATTGGAGTCCTCACCGTGGCCTGAGAAGTCCCATTCGACGAACTCGAAGTCGGCCTTGGCGCTGAAGAAGCGCCACGACACCACACCGCTCGAATCGATGAAATGCTCGACGAAGTTGTTCGGCTCGGTGAGGGCATGGCTTTCGAAGGTCGGTTGCGGCAGGTCGTTCAGCCCCTCGAAGCTGCGCCCTTGCAGCAGCTCGGTAAGGCTACGCTCAAGCGCCACTTCGAAGCTTGGATGGGCACCGAACGAGGCGAATACCCCGCCGGTACGCGGGTTCATGAGTGTCACGCACATCACTGGGAACTCACCGCCGAGCGATGCGTCCTTGACCAACACCGGAAACCCCTGCTCCTCCAGGCCCTGTATACCGGCCAGGATGCCCGGATACTTGGCCAGCACGTGCGGCGGAACGTCCGGCAGGGCCAGCTCCCCTTCGAGGATCTCGCGTTTGACGGCACGCTCGAAAATTTCTGACAGGCACTGTACCTGGGCCTCGGCCAAGGTGTTACCAGCGCTCATGCCGTTGCTCAGGAACAGGTTTTCGATCAGGTTGGAGGGAAAGTACACCACCTGTTGATCGGACTGGCGCACGAATGGCAGCGAACAGATGCCGCGCTCGGTGTTGCCCGAGTTGGTGTCGTACAGGTGCGAACCGCGCAGCTCGCCATCTGGGTTGTAGATGCCTAAGCAGTGCTCATCGAGAATCTGCGTGGGCAAAGCGTCTTTTGGCCCAGGCTTGAACCATTGCTCGTTCGGATAATGCACGAACGGCGCATTGGCAATGTCCTCACCCCAGAACTGGTCGTTGTAAAAGAAGTTGCAGTTCAGCCGCTCGATGAACTCACCCAGCGCCGAGGCCAGCGCGGCCTCTTTGGTCGAGCCCTTGCCGTTGGTGAAGCACATCGGCGACTGCGCATCGCGTACGTGCAGCGACCAGACGTTAGGCACGATGTTGCGCCATGAGGCGATTTCGATCTTCATGCCCAGGCCTGCGAGGATACCGGACATGTTGGCGATGGTCTGTTCCAGCGGCAAGTCCTTGCCGGGAATGTAGGTGGTGGTTTCGGCCACCGGCATCAGCAGGCCCTGGGCATCGGCGTCGAGGTTGTCGACCTGCTCGATGATGAACTCAGGGCCGGTCTGCACGACTTTTTTCACGGTGCAGCGATCGATCGAGCGCAAAATGCCCTGACGATCCTTCTCGGAAATGTCCTCAGGCAGCTCGACCTGAATCTTGAAGATCTGGTTGTAGCGGTTTTCCGGGTCGACGATATTGTTCTGCGACAGGCGAATATTCTCCGTGGGAATATCGCGGGTCTGGCAGTAGAGCTTGACGAAGTACGCCGCACACAGCGCCGAGGACGCCAGGAAATAGTCGAACGGGCCAGGGGCCGAACCATCGCCTTTGTAGCGGATCGGCTGATCGGCGATCACCGTGAAGTCGTCGAATTTGGCTTCAAGACGAAGGTTGTCGAGAAAGTTGACTTTGATTTCCATGCGGACAGTACCGTGATTTAAGCGTGCAAAACGAAATTGGCCGGCATTATCCGGGTTTTCGCCCCGGAAGTCCCCTTCGCCATCCCGTGCGCCTACCCAATCCAACGGATTGCTTGCCTGATCCTGCGAACCCCCATCTGCAACCAGACCAGTGGTCGTATCTGTGTGCTAGCGTTTCTGGATTGGGGGGCAACGAATCCCCCAGTCGACAGTCAATGCCATCAACCGATGATCAGCAGGTGAGCCATGGAACTTCGTATCAACCAGACGACCTACCAGGTCGACGCCGATGCCGACACGCCGTTGCTGTGGGTACTGCGCGACGACCTGGGCATGACTGGCACCAAGTATGGTTGTGGGCTGGCCCAGTGCGGTGCGTGTTCAGTGTTGGTCGATGGCAACGTTGTGCGTGCCTGTGTCACCCCAGTAGCCGGGGTGGTTGGCCGCGAAGTCACAACCATCGAAGCGGTAGAGGCCGATGAAGTCGGCAAGCGTGTGGTCGCAGCTTGGGTCAAGCACCAAGTGGCGCAATGCGGCTACTGCCAATCTGGTCAGGTCATGGCGGCCACGGCGCTGCTCAAGCACACCCCCAAACCTAGCGATGAGCAGATCAACGCGGCGATGGTCAATCTCTGCCGCTGCGGCACCTATAACGCCATTTACACGGCGGTGCATGCACTCGCCCAAGGGGAGCAGGCCTGATGAATACTCCCATCGATCATGGCGCAGTGCTAGTGGAGTTGCAAAAGGGCGAAACCGTCAATCTGTCGCGTCGTCGCTTCCTGGCCGGCACCGCCGTGGGTGCACTGGTGCTAGGTTTTGGCCTACCACTGGGGTCGGCTCGGGTACAGGCGGCGACGCCAGCCACAGCAGAACGCGGCACCCAGGTTCCGGCGTTTCTGGAGATCCGCCCTGATGGCAAGGTGCGCCTGCTCAGCCCATTCATGGAAGGCGGTCAGGGCCCGTTCACGGCCATGGCGCAGATCGTTGGCGAAGAACTGGACGTTGACCCTGTCAATTTCCTGGTCGAGAGCGCCCCGCCTGGTGAAGCCTATGTGGTGATGGAAAATGGCATGCGCATCACGGGCGGTAGCATGTCGGTGCGCATGAGCTACCCGACCATGCGCCGGCTCGGCGCTCTTGGCCGGGCCATGCTGCTACAGGCCGCCGCCGAGCAATGGCGCGTGCCAGTCGATGAGCTGACCACCGAGCCTGGCAAGGTCGTGCACGCAAACTCCGGTCGCTCACTGGCGTACGGTGAACTGGCCGGCCGCGCCATGGACCTGCCGGTTCCGGATCCAGGCAGCGTCAAACTGCGCGACCCCAGCCAGTTCCGCTGGATCGGCAAACCAGTACCGCGCTTGGATGCCTACGACAAATCCACGGGCAAGGCCCAGTACTGCATCGATATCAAGGTCGACGGCATGCTGCATGCCGCCGTGCAGCATGCGCCGCGCCTGGGCATGACCGTGGGCAGCCTACGCAATGAGGCGCAGGTCCAGGGCATGAAAGGGGTGCATTCGGTGCACCAGCTGCCAGGGGCGGTAGCCGTGGTGGCCGAGCGCTGGTGGCACGCCAAGCGCGCCGTCGAGGCGATTCAGGTGGACTGGAAGGAGCCTGGGGCCGACAGCCAAGTGCGGGCAATGCCGGCAGACTTCTCAAGCGATGGCTGGCGAGAGCACTTGGCCAATGCGCAAGGCCCGGCCCGCGACGATGAACATGAAGGGGACGTTGAAAGTGCCTTGGCCAATGCCAAGACCACGGTCCAAGCCAGCTACCAGAACCAGTACCTCAACCATGCCCAGCTCGAGCCGCCGTCCGCCATCGCTCGCTTCAACCCTGATGGGACCCTCGAGGTGTGGCTGCCTAACCAGGCCCCGGACATGTTCCGCGATGACATCGCCAAGCGCACCGGCCTGGACGCGGCTCAAATCACCTTGCACTCGCCGCTGCTCGGTGGCTTCTTCGGTCGCCATTTCCTCTACGACTCGGCCAATCCCTATCCACAAGCCATTGCCCTGGCCAAAGCCGTCAATCGCCCGGTCAAGCTGATATGGAGCCGTGAGGAAGAGTTCTTGCGCGACGTGCTGCGCCCGGTGGCGGTGGTCAAGTTCCGCGCAGCGCTGGATGCCGACGGGCTACCGGTAGCCCTCGAAGCGATCAGCGCCACCGAAGGGCCCACCGAAGCCCTCGCGGGCAAACAAGGCGAGAAAGTCGACCCCACTGCTGTAGAGGGGCTTTCGGGCAAAGCCTACGCCATCGCCAACAAGCGTGTCGCCCAGATCTATGTGAAAGGCCCAGCAATGCTTGGTTACTGGCGCTCGGTGGGCAACTCGCTGAACGACTTCTTCTACGAATCATTCCTCGACGAATTGGCCGACAAGGGCGGCAAGGACCCTTACGAACTTCGCCTGCACTTGTTGCGTGACAATCAGCGCCTGACCAACCTGCTGCACGCGGTGGCCGAACTGTCCGGAGGCTGGAAGCGCGGGCCATTCACCGCTGAGGACGGCAGCAGGCGCGCCCGTGGCATTGCCATGGCTTCACCGTTTGGCTCGCAAGCGGCGGCCATCGCTGAGGTGTCCATCGAAAACGGTCAGGTCAAGGTGCATGACATATGGCAGGCGATTGACCCCGGCAGCATAGTCAACCCCTCGATCATCGAGCACCAGGTCAACAGTGCAGTGGCACTGGGGCTGTCGCAGACGCTGGTGGAGGAAGCGGTCTTCATCGATGGCAAGCCCCGTGCTCGCAACTACGACTTGTACCCAATCCTCCCACCCTCGCGTATGGCTCGGGTGCATGTACGTATCGTCGAGAGCGGAGCAAAGATGGGTGGCATCGGTGAGCCGCCGTTGCCGGCAGTGGCGCCTGCCGTGGCCAATGCCGTGGCGCAGTTGACCGGCCAACGGGTACGTAGCCTGCCCTTGAGCCGCCATACCTTCAGCTGACCGGAAAAGGACTGCCCAATGAGCCAAAGTCGTTTCGCCAGAGCCGCTGGCTGGCTGGCCGTGCCATGCTTGATCGCTGTCGGCCTGCTGGCCTGGTACGTGACCCGCGAACCCGCCAGCCCCTTCAGCGCCGACCAAACACCCCATTTCGACCCCGCGCAGGTCAGCCGCGGCGAGTATGTCGCCAGGCTGAGCGATTGCGTCGCTTGCCACAGCCTGCCCGACAGCAAGCCGTTTGCCGGTGGTTTGGCCATGGCCACGCCCTTGGGTACCATCCATGCGACCAATGTCACCCCTGACCGCGAGACTGGCATCGGCAATTACAGCCTGGCTGATTTCGATCGCGCCGTACGCCATGGGGTGGCGCCCGGCGGTCGTCGGTTGTACCCCGCCATGCCCTACCCCTCTTACGCCAAACTCAGCGATGACGATGTGCAGGCGCTGTACGCCTTCTTCATGAGTGGTGTGCAGCCAGCTCATCAGGCAAACCTGCCAAGCGATATCCCCTGGCCGTTGAATATGCGCTGGCCCATTGCCTTGTGGAATGGGCTGTTCGCCGCCAAGGCCCCTTACGCCGATAAGGCCGGGCAGGATGCGTTGTGGAACCGCGGCGCCTACATCGTTCAGGGACCAGGCCATTGCGGCAGCTGTCACACCCCGCGCGGCCTTGCGTTCAATGAAAAAGCGCTCGATGAAGACGGTAAACCCTACCTGGCCGGCGCGCTACTCGATGGCTGGTACGCCCCCAGCCTTCGCAGCGACCCCAACACCGGCCTTGGCCGTTGGAGCGAGGCTGAAATCGTCCAGTTCCTCAAGACAGGCCGCAATCGGCATGCGGTCGTCTACGGGTCCATGACCGAAGCGTTCAACAACTCCACCCAGTTCATGCACGATGAAGACCTGAACGCTATTGCTCGCTACCTCAAATCCCTGCCCGGCGACCCTGAACGAGACGGTGCGCCTTGGCAGTATCAAGCGTTGTCGGCAGCCACACGGTTGGACGACCCCGGCGCCCACACTTACGTGACCCGTTGCGCCAGCTGCCATGGCCTCGATGGCAAGGGCCAGGGGCAATGGATGCCACCGCTGGCCGGTGCCACTTCGGCGTTGGCCCGCGAAAACGCCTCGGCGATCAACATTACCCTCAACGGCTCGCAGCGCGTAGTCGCCGCCGGAATACCGGATGCTTACCGCATGCCCGCCTTCCGCGAACAGTTGACGGACCCGCAGATCGCGGCGGTGCTGAGTTTCGTGCGCAGCGCCTGGGGCAATAACGGTGGCACGGTGGACGCGCAGGCAGTGAGCAAGCTACGTGGGCACACCGACCCGGCCAGCAGCAGCCCAATCATTCTGCACATGCGTTGAGGGCCCGGGCCAATGGAAAGTATCGACTTGTTGGTGCTGCGTAGCGCACACGATTGGCTGCTGGCAGGCGAACGCGTACTGCTGGCCACCGTCGCCCGCACCTGGGGCTCATCGCCCCGGCCAGTAGGTTCGATGATGGCCTTGCGCGGCGACGGCCGGGTGGTGGGGAGCGTATCGGGTGGCTGCATCGAAGACGATCTCATCCACCGCTACACCACCGCCTACCGCGGCGAGGGGATGCCATCAAGCCCACCGCAGGTGGTGCGCTATGGTGTCAGCGCCGATGAAGCCCACCGCTTCGGCCTCCCCTGTGGCGGTACGCTGGAGTTGATCCTCGAATTCGACCCAGCGCTGGCAAGCCTGGGGCAACTGCTGCAGCTACTGGAGGATGGCAAGCTGGTGCGCCGGGCGCTGAACCTGCAGAGCGGTCAGGTTCAATTGACCACCAGCGTGGCGCCTGAACCGTTCCAGTTCGACGGCAAAATGATGGGCAACCCCCTCGGGCCGGGGTATCGCCTACTGCTGATCGGTGCCGGGGTGCTGGCCGAATACCTGGCAACCATGGCGCTGTTCAATGGCTTCAAGGTGGCAGTCTGCGACCCTCGCCCCGAATACATGGACGGGTGGAATGTTGCAGGTGTGGAGAAGATCGTCGGCATGCCGGATGACGTAGTGCGCGCTTTTACCCCCGACCTGCGCAGTTGCATCGTGGGCCTAAGCCATGACCCCAAGCTCGACGACCTGGCACTGCTCGAGGCGTTGCGCAGCCCTGCATTTTACATTGGCGTGATCGGCTCACGGCGCAATAACCAGTTGCGCCGTGAGCGCCTGATCGAGCATTTCGGCGAAACCGAAGCCTCACTGCAAAGGCTGCACGGGCCGATTGGCATCTATATCGGCAGCAAGACCCCTGCGGAGATTGCCGTCAGTGTCATGGCCGAAATCCTGGCGGTCAAGAACGGTATTACCTTGCCGAGCGCGGTCGATGTCAGCGCTGCCAAGCGGGCGCTTGAGGCTCAGGATTAAGCTACCAATCCCTTGGACGCGCGTTTTGAAATGCCTGCGGTCGTCTGAATCAGACCAGGCGTAGCGAAAGGCGATTCAGATCAGCCAGGGGCTATGTGATGCACGCTAGCTGATTGTATGAAGAACGCCGCGATAGCCGATCAGGCGCCCTGCGGCGCTGTGGCGCCTGAAAATCTGCATTTCGAACTGGCCAATGCTGCCATCGGCGCAGCGTAGTGCAGTCCAGACTGACGCCCCGGGCTCGGTTTCAGCGATTACCGAGGCTATATCAGGGCTTGAAGGCTGCGGCGCTTGCAGTGAAGCGAAGGAGCGCCCAAGCATCTGAACCGCCGGGTAACCAAGCAAAGTGCAGAACGCCGGGTTTACTGACGCAATCCTGGCCAGCTCGTCAAGCTCGAAATAGCCGTCTCGCATTGCTTGGAGAATCACACGGTCGCGGGCTTCGTTTTGCTCAAGGCGGTCGAGCACACGGTTCGCTTCGCGTGCCAGGGTGCCCAATTCGTCAACGCTGTCATCTGTCAGGCGTCGCCCGACCGCTGACCCACCCACGGCGAGCAGTTCGCGATGCAAGCGCGCAATGCGTCGCAGTAGATTCACGTTCAGTGCAAGGTAGATCAATAGCCATGCCAGGCAGATAAGCCCGAATGTTACGCCGAGAAAGATAGTTAGCTGCTGCTCGCCCTCCAGATAAAGGTGGCGTTCACGGGTCAATTGCAGCCGCAGTTGCGGCTCACCCAGGCTGTCATGAAACAGCAGGTCGATACTCTGATGGCGGCCATCGACTACCTTGCGATTACCGATGCTCATCAATTCAGTCTGAAGCGCTGGCCGCTGCTGCTCGCTGGTCACAGGCAGCCAGGCCAGCTCGCCGCCCAATTGTTGCTGCAGCATGGTGATTCGCTTGCGGTCCATGAAGGTGCCGGCCAGCAGTACACCGCCGGCCCGTTCGCCGCTGCGAGCGGTATCGACTGCCACGATGATCAGCGGCACCCTGAAAACTGCCAGTAATTGCGCAGGCGGCGCCACATCCTGGGCCTGGAGCAGACGCACCAATTGCTGCTCAGCGCCTTCATGCAGCGCCTGCAAGCTGAAGGGTCGAACGCCAGAGGGGCGTTCCAGCGTCGTGAGGTCAAGCGGCCGCCAACTCTGCCGGCGCATGCCATTGGCAAAATAGCCGATGAAGTCGAAACCGCTGCGGCCCAACGTGGCAGCATCCAGGGGGAAGGCCGCTGGTACGGCCCCCGGTAGCGCCTGGGCCCATTGCCGCAGGCGGTTGGCGTCACGCTCGAAAGTACTGCCTAGCAACGCCCGCAGGCGTTCGGCTTCGGCAACCAGCAGGCGTTCGTCCTGTTTGTCCTGGGGCGCCAGCAGCATGCTCTGGGCTGCGAAGTAGATGAGCAGCAACACCAGCAGCAGCGGCGGGACTAACAGCCAGAGCAGTTTAGCGCGTAGCTTCATGCGGGCCCCCATACCCTTGTTCAACCGCCTGATGCAGCCGGGCGAGCTCGCCTGGCTCGACGCCAGCCCGCGCTACTGCGAGCCGCCCGTACAGGTTGCGGTCAAAACATGAAGATTTGGCATCGGTGCTTGAGAGTAAAGTCGAAAAAAAGCCGATGTGCCCGTTAACACTGTACGGCACGACTGTGCATGCGGCTGCGTGTTTCGCATGCACATCCGGGGGTTAACTGATTGCCGCTGTCCATTGCAGACAGCGGCAGATTCCCAATCTTGCGTTTATCGGCACATGCGCTTGATAGCGCGGTCGGCGGCAGCTTGGAATACCCGCCTGAGCGCCTCCAGTTGCTCCTGGTTGAAAGCCTTGGCACAGGTCAGCCCTTGCAGAAAGCCGATTCCCCAAGCTTTGGTTTCAGCCAGTTCCTGACGGTTTTCGGCGTCGGCGATATCACCCAGGTGCAGTGCTGCGGGGTGCTCGTAGCGGTCTTCCAGCGCCAGTTTGCGTAGCTCCTCCAGCGCCACCTTGAACTCGGCAGCGGCAACATCGTCCAGGCCCAGGTGCTCGTACTGCAGCAGGCTTAGACGGTCGGTGGCGGTCATCTTCGAATCTCCGTTTCACAGTAGTGGAGCAAGTGCGAGAAATTCACCCAACCGCCGCGACGCATCCGGATGCCAGCGAAGGTGGTGTGGTTGATGGTTGTATACCACAACTCAGGCCCATGCCCCTAGCGGCGCGCGCCATACGGCCATGAGCCGGGGGCGGTACTGTCGACTGCGTAAGATCAGCAAAAGCCAAACAGCCGCTGCGGGGTGTCCCACATGACCTGGCGACGTACCTGGGCATCGGGCATCAATCGCTCTGCAAGCTTGAGCAGCGGCCCGTAATCCACCCGCGCGTGCTGGCGTATGAAGGGCCAGTCCGAGCCCCAAACACAGGCGTGCGGGCCAAATCGCTCGAGTAGCGCACGGATGTAATCGTGGCTCTGCCGATACAGGTCATCGGCTTCGGCGAACTTCTGCACGCCGGAGAGCTTCACCCAGGCTCTGCCGCTGTCGGCAAGCCCCAGCAATGCCTGGAAACCAGCCTGTTGCAGCCCCATGGCGGCATCTGGCCGGCCGCAGTGGTCGATCAACAGACGAACCGAAGAGCTTTCTATCAGCTGCTGTAATCCCAGCAGTTGGTCTTGGCACACCTGTACCTGGGCAAACATACCCAACTCGGCCAGCTTACCGAACAAGGGCTCGGCATCGGCCATGCTGGCTACGCCGTTCAATGCTGGGTTGAAGGCCACCCCGACCACGCCCTGGTGCTGCAGCGCGGCCAAGGCGTCCAGTCCGATTTGCCGCTCGACTACCGCAATGCCCTTGAAGCGTCCCTGGCCTGCTGCCAGGGCGTGCAGCAACAGTGCGTTGTCGGTGTGGTAGCCACTGTTGGGCCCCACCAGCAACGCATGGCGCACGCCATACGCGTCGAGCACCTGGTTGAACTGGGTTAGGGTTGCCACCTCCTGGCCAGCCGGTGCGTAAGGGGCCTGGGGGTGGTAAGGAAAGTTTGAGGGGTCGAACAAATGGTTATGGCAGTCGATCTTCGGTTCGTCGTAGATGTTCAAGCGTATCTTCTCCAGGCGCCAATGCGTTTGTTACACCTATAGTCGATGCATTAACCGATCCTGTCGAAACCTATCGACGCGTGCCGGGCTGATACGGTTGCAGACAGTCATCCACAAGCGTAACAGCGCCTGTGGCGGATACAGCACGGCCGGGCGCTCGAGCGAGGGCGGCAAATCGAGGGATTCACCTGGCCGTGGGTGCGCATGGCGAACATTGGATCCAGCGCTGAAAACCCGCTACCCTTGAGCGCCACGCCAGCTTGCCAGCTGGCGTGCCTCAATCCCTATGGAGTTTCATCGACATGAACGTCTCGTTCCGCCCCACGTGGTTGCTTGCCCTCGCCCTGCCTCTCGCACTCGCTGCCTGCGGCGACAACGAACCCAAGCAACGCGCTGCCTTCAGCGAATTCCTGCAAACCCGCATCATCGACAAGCCTGGCGTGCACGTTCCCAAGCTCAGCGCCGATGAGTCGAAGGCGTTCGGCCCCTACAGCGACCACTACGCGGTCATTACCCACTTCAATAGCGCCATGGATGACGCCGTCAAGCCCCTTGGCGGCCTGCTGCAAAAAGGCGCGGTGCGTTCGCTGGACGATATCACCAGCCGCCGTGACGACATCAAAGCAGTACAGACCGGCCTCAACGACATGGGCAGCGAACTGCAAGTGCAAAAAGCCAAGGCCGATAGCGCCCATGCTCAGCTCAAGCAGCCGGAAGATCTCAAAGTGGTCTACGACAAAGCGTACGACCGCACTGTCAGCGTGCCGGCCGATACCTTCCTCCAGGTGCTGCCGCAGATCAACGGCACCCTCGACAGTAGCCTAAAAGTGGCCGACTACGTCGAAGCTCATAAAGCACAGATCCAGATCAACGGGCCGGTCGTCAAGGTCACCGACCCTACAGTGCAGGCGCAACTCAACGCGTTGCTGCAGGACCTGACCAATCAGGCCAAAACCGTGCAGCAGGCTCAGGCCCAGCTCAAGACTGTAATGCTCGGTCGCTGAACCTCATCAAGCCAGGCGTGGCGGCTTGATCGCCACGCTCAAGCCGCCTCTCTAGCCCTGATTTGCAGTGATGGCGCCTCTGTGCAGCTCCACGACGCCCAAGTTCACCGTTGCCTTGGCTATGCTCAAACCCATATGACTAGCCTTTCAGGTAACCTCATGCCCCCCTTCGCCCCCACCGCGCTGGCCACGGCACTACACGACGACGGCCACACATCGCTGCTCGATCTGGTGCAACGCCACCTTGCTTCCCTGCTCGGCTCGCGCTATACGATCACCCTGGCCGTCAGTGGTGATGTACCTGAACAGTACCACTTGGCCATTCAACACAGCCAAAGCGGCGTATCGCTGGAAGACAGCGGCAAGATCGACTCAGGTTTGGCCGAACGGCTGGTTGCCATGGGCGCTCAGGTCAAAGCCATGCTCGAGTCAGACACATTCGCGCGCATGAGCAGCAATGACCCGACACGGCCACTGGTCTGGTTGAAGGGTATTGAGCCACCAATACACTGAATAACCAGAACTTTTCCCCCATAACTTGTCTATCTGCGCATATTCAACGACAACCTTGGGGGTTGCCTGAGTCATGAAATTCATTCTCCCGCGCGTGCTCTTCGCTGGCCTGCTGGCCTTGGCGTCGATTGCCCCGGCGTCTGCCAGGCCAGCTAACACTGCAGCATTGGCCCTGCCCGATCAAACCGTAGTTCAAGCGCCAACCGTACGGGCCGAGAGCCCATGGCCGAGCGTTGCCAGCGTTGCCGAGGGTCGTCCGGGGCCGCTGCTGGCTCACGATGACCGCTATTGGCGGGACGGACGCTGGCACTATCACAGCCAAGACCGCCGCCGCGAAGAATGGCGCCGGGCACAGTGGCGGCGCGAGCAGGCACGGCGCGAGGCCGAGCGCCGCCGTGACTGGGAACGCCGCCACGAACGCGCACATCACTACCAGTACGATCGCCGCCACTACCAGTACGATCGCCACCACTACCGCCGCTGAGCATCCAACCAACGGGCGCCATTGGGCCCTGGCCGCACTACGCCGTCGGAATGGGCAATAGCCCAATCCCACCTAGGCTTCGCTGCCCCCTGCCAGGGGGGCTACCAAGGGACGGTGCGCTTGCTGCTCACTGGCATGGCGCCGCTATCAAGCCTGGGCTCGCGGACAAGGTTGCGGAGCATCGAGTACCCTCAGCGGCGCGACAGCAGCTTGGCCAAAAGGAATGTGGCCATTACCGCAAGCACCACGGCGGCGGCAATCGACGGCACGCTGCCCCACTGCTCGAGAGTCCCCTTGACCATCAGATAGAAGCCCAGCACACCCACGGCACCTATGGCGTTGCCGCGAACGATTGCACCCAGTTCACGGTGCCCTCCCTGCACATGGGCAAATACCGCCAGTGGCCAGGCGATGACGGGAATCGGCGCCAATAGCCCACTGGCCACAGGACCGAGCCATTGGGCGCTTGCGGTGATCGCCAGCAAAAGTGCAGTGGCCGTCAGCATGCGCATCGGGATCACCCAGCGTGGCATTTGCACGACCTTGGCAGCACTGCCGGGCGCCGGTTGCGACGTCGCAAGGATGATCGCACTCAACAGCGCCAGGGTCACCCCCACTGAAAGTACGACCGATCCCAGATGGCTCATCAGCAGCGCCGCTGCGGCATAAACCGCCAGGGCGGTTATGTAGCCAGGCAATGCCCCAATACGCCGTGTGACCCAGAAGTAGAACAAATAGGTTGCCTGTACCGCCGCCAGACCGGCCAAGGCGCCAGGTACGGCCTGCAGGGCAAAGCCAGGGCCCTGCTCAAGGCTGAGAAACAGCACCACCAAGGCTGATGTCACCGGCAGCCCGGACAATAGGCCACCAATTTGCGTGCCCCAGCGCCTGGCTGCCAGCGAGATGGCCAGCATGAGTGTGGGGGTGATGAGGAACTTGAGGTAGAGGGCGGTCATTGGCGCTGGTGCGTGTGAGTGGGGCCTGGTGGGCGGCGCCCCAATGCTAAACGATGCGCAAAGGCTTTTCGCGGTTTATTCATTGCCCTGCCAACATGAGTTGGGCCATCACCTCGGCGCGCGAGGTCACGTTGCCGAAGTGGTGCTTCCACAGGTCTATGCCCAGCTTGCCAGAGCGGTCAAGGGATGAGCCAACGGTGAGGTCGGTCACCAGGGTCGGGCACAACCCGGCATCGAACAAAGCGAAGCCTGCGGCCAGCACGCAGGTTTCGGTCTGCATGCCGCAGACAAGCACGCGCTCGACGCCCATCTGTTTGAGGTGAGCGATCGCCTCGCTGGTCTGACCATAGCCATGCTTGACGAACACGTGGTCGACTTCGACCAGGCACTCATCTTCACTGGCCGGGTGCCAACCCAACTGACGCTGAAACGGCGTCACCTGTTCATCGTGCAGTTCAACCGATGCCACCGCGGGTATGCTCGCCGACAGCAGCCTGATCCCATCGACCAGCCACTCCGGGGGGCTGAAGGTCGACTGGACATCAACGATGAGCAGAACCTGCTGCATGAACGACTCCTGAATGCTCGAAACGGTCGCGGAGTATATCTGCATCAATGGCTACTGGTGGAATCGGCCCGGCACTGTGTATGCTGGCTTCGCCCAGCCCGACCCGTCGTACGCGCCTATGCCAGTTGACCTTCAAGCGCTTTACCCCAAGCTGATTCAGCTGATGCTGGACACCGTCTTCGTGGTCGACAGGGACAACATCATCGTTTTCGTCAGCAATGCCTGCCATGCGTTACTCGGCTACCGAGCCGACGAGTTGGTGGGTACGCCGATCACCCGTTACATGCATCCTGATGACCTCGACGCCACGCGCGCATCGATCGTGCGGGTGATGAACGGCCAGGCCCACAGCGACTTTCGCAACCGTTACCTGCGCAAGGACGGTGAGGTGGTGCATATCCTCTGGTCAGCATTCTGGTCCGATGAGGTTGGCGCCCGGATCGGCGTGGCACGCAATGTCACAGCACTGACTCAGGCCGAACAGGCGTTGCGCTTTCTCGCCCACCACGACTCGCTGACCCGGCTTTGCAATCGCTCCCTGTTCAGCGAACGGCTGGCCGGTGCGGTGCGTCAGGCAGTTCCTTTTGCCTTGTTGTTTCTGGACATCAACGACTTCAAAGGCATCAACGACGTGCACGGGCATGCCATCGGCGACCGGGTGCTGTGCGAGGTCGCCCGGCGGCTGGAGGGGTGTGTCGGGCCTCAGGACACGGTGGCGCGTATGGGGGGCGACGAATTCACCGTATTACTGTGCGGTGTGCATGCCGGCACGGTGCCCGAGAAGACGGCGCAGATCCTCGCTGCCATGGCAGCCCCGCTGGCCAGCGAGCCCGATTCACTGCCCATGCCGTCCTGCAGCATTGGGGTGGCCTGCTACCCGGCCGACGGCGACAGCATCGACGCGTTGCTCAACTGCGCCGATAGCGACATGTACCGCAACAAGCGGCGCAGGTCTTTCCCAAGGTAGGGCTTTGCCGGCAACGGCTGCGCACGGGCGATCTGCTGTGGCATGCTTTGCGCCCGCAACACACGCCCACACAGGTAAATCGTCATGACCCAAGCCACCGACCAGGCATTCTACGACCGCGCCGATGCGCATATCGACCTGGCCAATCAGCAGATCGATACCCTTGCCGACGTCGGCAAGGTCAGCGCCTCGATGACGTTTGCCGCCAGCCGTTTCAGCGCCTGGATCAGCGCCCGTAACTTCAAGTCCGGCGCTGAAATGGCTGCTGCACGCGAGGAAATCGTCAAGTACTTCAGCGACCAGTACCGCATGATGCTTGAGGACAACGTCGACGAGTACATCGATCAGTTCGACCACTACGTCCTTGGCAAACAGCGCTGAACGTCAAACCCGGAACCGCCCCACCAACGCCGTCATTTCCCCGACCAGCCCGGACAACGCCTGGCTGGCCTGGCGTGTCTGCTGCGCGCCTTGCGCCGAATGCCCGGACAACTCGCGGATATTCAACAGGTTGCGGTCAACTTCACGGGCCACTTGCGCCTGTTCTTCCGCTGCACTGGCAATCACCAGGTTGCGCTCGTTGATTTCACTGATAGCACTGTAGATGCCTTCCAGCGCTTGGCCCGAGGCCAGGCTCACTTCAAGCGTTGACTGGGCGCGGCGGGTACTGGTCTGCATCGAGGCCACTGCCGCTTCGGTGCCCTGCTGCACGCGGCCGATCATCTGTTCGATTTCCTGGGTCGAGGCTTGGGTACGGTAAGCGAGGGTGCGCACTTCGTCGGCCACCACGGCAAAGCCGCGCCCGGCGTCTCCGGCACGGGCCGCCTCGATGGCCGCGTTCAGCGCCAGCAGATTCGTCTGTTCGGATACAGAACGGATCACTTCCAGGACCTTGCCAATATCCCGCACCTGCCCGACCAACTGCTCCAGATGGGCACTGCTGGTCTGGATCTCGTCGGTCATGGCCTGGGTACCATCGATGTTCTCGCTGACTTGCTGGCGACTTCTTTGCGCCAACTGATTGGATTGCTGGGTAGCTTGGGAAGTGGTGACAGCGTTACGCGCCACCTCCTCTACGGCTGTGGTCATTTCAGTGACGGCGGTGGCAGCCTGTTCCAGCTCCTGACCCTGTTGCCGAAGGTTTTCTGCGCTTTGCTCGGTAACGCTGTTCAAGGCATGCGCTGCGTCGGACAGTTGCCGGGTGCAGTCGCTGATACTGCCCAGCGTTTCACGCTGACTCTGCTGCATGCGCTGCAGCTCATGGAACAATTGCCCGATCTCGTTGCGTTGATGCACCTGGACCGGCACGCTGAGGTCGCCGCCGGCAATTCGTTGGAAATGCAACCCAGCCTCACGCAGCGGGTGCAATACCCGTTTGGCGATGAACGCCCAGCACAGCGCCGCGAGCATTAAGGTCACCGCCAGCAACCCCAGGCTCAGCAGTTGCGCGCGCGCCAGGCGGCGGTCGGACTCCTGCATGATCTGCTGGCCGCGATCGCCCAGCGCAGCCACCAACTGCTGGCGCAGTGCCTGCAGCCGACCCATGGCGTTTCCGGCATCGATGTTGACCTTAAAGTACGCGTCCAGCGAGCGTTGACGGGTGGCTTCGCGTTGGCCAGCCACGGCCTTAGCGTACTCGCCGAACGTCGCCTGCAGCTCCATTGCCAGCTTGCGCAGGGCCGGATCACGCATGTTTTCTACAAATTCATCCACCAGGCCCTGGCTCTTGCCTAGCAACTCGACCGAAAGTGCCATCCGCTTGTTCGCACTTTCGTCATGGTCACCTAGTTGCTCGATGAATCCTGAAGAGACGTTGGCACTGGAACGAATCGCCATCAACAGGGCGTTGTTCAACCGGTCAGATTGATGAGCGGTCTGGTCCAGCTCGTTTATCTGCGCGTCGCTGCCCAGCGCCGCACGCCAAGCACTGACGGTTGAAAACAACAAGGTCATGCTGAACAGCAACAGCACCCAGGCCATTCCGGTACGAATTTTCAGGTTGGCAAACATGCAAGCAGTACTCCTTCAGTGCTGGTTGTCACCACGTTGGGTCGAAATTTCGACGGTGGGTGAGCAGCTATCGGAGAGGCTGACGCATGCTTGAGGGCATGGCAGGTGCATGTGTTCGATAAACGAACGAATCTTGCTTACGCCTTGCATCAGCGTGCCCATACGTGCAAGGGTAAAAAAGGAACGTCAGTCACCAGAGAAGGAAAACCCTTACCTTATGCTCGGAATCACACGTATCCATCGCTATGTGCGCCCATTGTCCGCCACCCCTTCGGCAGCCAGTGGGCGTGAATTCAAAGCCAACGCCATCACCCGCCTTGCTTCAAAGATCGCCATCCTCCTCTGCACTCCCCGCGCCGTTGCGCCCTACCTCTGGGTAGCGCCCCAGCGCCCCCCTGTCGACCGCCTACCCCCTACCTGACTGGCCACGCTGCAGTGCGTGCATTCACACGTCATTCATTCACCGAAGACGTACGGTTTCCTGCCAACCTAAAAGGGGCGACAGCCAATGATCTTGTTTCAGGGTAAAAAAATTCTCAGCGCCATCTTCGATATGGATGGCACGATGTTCGACACCGAGCGCCTGCGGTTCAAGACGCTCAAACAGGCCTCACTGGAAATCTTTGGCCGGGCGCTAAGTGAGCAGACGCTCATCGGTTCGCTGGGTTTGAGTGCGAAGAAAGCCGAAGCCCTCGCCAAGGCCCACAACGGCGAAGATTTCCCGTACGCACAGATTCGTCAGCGCGCCGATGAGCTGGAACTTGAGCATGTGCGCAATCATGGCGTACCGATCAAGGCAGGTTTGCTGGAAGTGCTCGAGCGGCTGCGCAAATCCGGCCTGACCATGGCCGTGGCCACCTCCAGCCGCCGCGCAATCGCCGAGGAATACTTGATCAATGCCAACGTGCTCAAGTACTTCGACATCACCGTCTGCGGCGATGAAGTCAGCCAAGGTAAACCTCACCCAGAGATATTCCTGCAAGCGGCGCGGGCACTCAACTGCGCGCCAGAGCAATGTTTCATGGTCGAGGACTCGGAAAACGGGCTGCTCTCGGCTATCCGCGCCGAAGGCCAGGCAATTCTGATCGAAGACATCAAACCACCTGCACCTGAGGTCAAGGCAGGCGCACTCAAGGCCTACCGCAGCATGCACGCGTTTCTTGCCGACCTGAGCGAGTGCGTGCCCGACCTGGGTATGCCAGAACTGGCCGAGCCTTTCCCCACCTCGTTCAATCAGTTCCGGGTGGGGATTCATGGTTTCGGTGCTATTGGCGGCGGCTATCTCACTCAGGTATTTGCCCACTGGGACGGCTACACGCGGCCTTGCGAGATCATCGCAGCGACCCGCTCGCCCATGCTCCGGGAGACCATTACCGCATTCGGCAGTTACAGCGTGCGCTATGGGGCCAGCGCGTTCGACCAGACCATCGAAAATGTGCGCATGATCGACATGGATGATGAGCAGGCGGTCATCCAGATGTACAACGATTCGGAAATCATAGGCTTGAGCCTGCCTGAGCAAGCTATCCAGCAACAGGCCGCGGTAATTGCCAAGGGCTTGCTGCAACGCTTCGAGCGGCGGGGCCGCGAACTGACCTTGCTGATCGTGCTGAACAAGATCGGCGGCGCAGCATTCGTACGGCGGCATGTGCAAACGCAGTTGGCAGCGCTCTGCGCTCCAGACATCGCCAGGCAGGTGCTGCTCAAGACGCATTTTGCCGAAACAGTGGTCAGCCGCATCGTGTCCAAGATCAGCAATGATGCGCTGGTTCGGCAATTGCGAATCAAGTCGCAGATGTTGCAGAACAGCCTGGAGGACGAGCAAGAACCGGCGCGCCCAACTGCTGAATATCAGCGTCTGATCAGCCGCTTCAGGCCCTTTGCCCAATCCAGCAATGCCATGAGCCAGCTGCATTTGGTGCTGTTCAACAGCGAGCCGGACATGCCACTGTATGTCGAACGCGGCGGCGACCTGCTGGAGCGGCTGCGGCAGGTGAAGACCGTCAAGGACATCACCCCGATTCAGATCATCAAGAACCGATTGTGGAACGGCCCCCATGCAATCATCGCTTGGTACGCCAGCCTGTTGGGGTACACCTGGGTCGGCCAGGGTATGGGTGATGACCGTGTCAGTGCCCTGGCGCAACGCCTTATCCACGATGAAGTGGCGCCCACGCTGGTGGCCGAGTACCCAGACTTGGCCGAAGTCGTTGCGCAGTTTGCCGATGTCTTTCTGGAGCGCTGCAAGCGCTCATTCAAAGACCCGTGCGCCCGTGTAGGGCGTGACCCGATGCGCAAACTGCAGCGTAACGAGCGAATCTTCAGCAGCATCGACTTGGCCAAAAAGCACGGCATTGCCACACCCGCCCTGGCTCAGGGGGCGGCACTGGCCATTCATTATGCGTTGCGCTGCAACTCGGCCAAGGACCGCGAGGCCCAGCGCATGAAGCAGTTGTACAACGCCAGCGGCGAACGGGTCGACGCGGTGCTGACCCATGATGGCGATTACCACGGCAAGCCCTACCCTGGCCTGCATCCGGTTGAGGACGCGTCGATCATCGACAGTATCGCCGACAGTTTCCATCGTTTGCAGCAGCGCGACAGCGCTCAGTGGGCTGCAGCACCTTCAGCGCCGGTGGCACAACGCAGTGCGCCCAATCACCAGCAACCTTGATGCCTTGCAGAGGCGGGCTCAGTTTTCCGCTACTTGGGCTCTGAGCCACGCCCTGACCGTGCTCAGCGCTTGAGGCTCGTGCATGCGGCGGGGCCACACGAGGTAAAAGGCTTGGTCCAGCCTCAGACACTGGGCAAACACCTGCACCAAGCGGCCGGCCGCGATGTCGGCCTTGACGAAAGCCAAGCTGGCCAGGGTGATGCCCTGCCCGCCGAGCGCGGCATCGATGGCCAAAGATGTCTGGTTGAAACGCACGGTTTTCGCAGTCGCTGGCGGGTGGCCTGGGAATAAGGCCGCGCTGAACGCTGGCCAGAAATCGTGCCCGTCATGCAGGGCCACATACCCCTGCAATGCGGTGAAGGTGTCGGGCTTACCCCGCTCAGCCAGCAACCCTGGGCTGGCCACTGCAACGATGCTCTGGTCCATCAACCGTTCGACGTTCAACCCGCCACCAAATGGCGGTTGGCCGTACCGCACGGCGATATCAACGCCATCGGTGTGAAAATGTGAGAGTCGGTCGGTGGCCAGTAAGCGCAAGTCAATGTCGGGATGGGCCTCGGCGAAGTGACCGAGCCGTGGAATCAGCCACTTGGAGGCAAACGATGGCGTCACGCTGACCGTAACCTGAGATGGCGTCGGACGCAGCAGACGGGTGGCGTCGTCGATCATCCCCAGCGCGCTACGAATGCTCGCAGCATAGCTACGCCCGGCATCGGTCAAGCCTACGCCCCGTGGCAGGCGCTCGAACAGGCGAACTTGCAAGCTCGCCTCCAAGCCGCGCACCTGCTGGGCCACAGCTGCCTGCGTAACGCCCAGTTCCTCTGCGGCGAGGCGAAAGTTCAGTTGACGCGCCACCACTTCGAACACGCGCAGCGCATTGAGTGAAGGCAACCCAGGGAAGCCTGCAGGCATGGTAAGGATTTCAATCGGCCAAGGTCTGCCGAGGCTACCGCTATCACTGGCTGTTTGGAAGCAGCCTTGTTGCCCCTGCGGAGGTGCCCTATGGATGCGGGTCAAAGGCCAAGGGGGCTAGCCACGATGTACAATGCAGCGACCTTTGCTGCACGTCAGAGATGGACGATGAACCGCCAGAAGAAACTCAAACAATTGCTCAAGGCTCACCAGAAAAAGGCCAATGCCAAGCTGGCCCCCAAAAGCAACAAACCCAAATACATCAGCAAGGCCGACCGGCTGAAACTGCAGGCCGACACCATTGACGGGGCTGGCACCGATAGCCTGGCCGAGCAAGGCTAGCTACTAAGGATGCCTGGATTGCCCTTGCTAGGTGAACCTGCGCCTGTAGCGATTGCTTACGGCCTGAGCGAACGCGGCAGATTCACTCGCTGCCCTGACGCTTGGCGGTCTTTTTGGCAATGGCCTTCATTCGCGCGGCAGCTCGCTGCACGGTAGCCATTTTCTCCGGGCGTTTCATGCCGCGCCACTTACGGATTTCTTCGCGGGTGCGACCACAGCTCACACACAGCTCGCTGTTGAGCTGGCAAAGCGAAACGCAGGGGTTTTCGATGTCTTTAGCCATGGCAGGCTCCGATTGCGGGCGCGGATCATACCTTGAATGAGACCGCACCCATACCCTTTGCCATTCATGCTAGAGCAGCGCGCCTACTGTCGCTGCTGACCTCGAACTGCCCCACTAGCTTCTGCAACTTACCGGCATTGACCCTCACCGTCTCTGCACTGCTCTGTAGTACCACGGTTGTCTGGCGCATCTGGTCGGAGGACTGGTTCACCTGCTCGATGGTCTTGCCGTATTGCACACTGCGCCGATTCAACTGCTGAATGATTGCGAACATCGCCTCGACCGCCTGGTGCAATTGCACGTTCTCCGATGACGCATCTTCAGCCAGGCGCAGGCTGTGATCGACATCGCTTACCCCGTGCTCCATGTAGCTCACAGCCTGCTGCGTTTCTTCCTGCAGCCCACCGACCATGTGCCTTATGTCGTCGGCCGCACGCGATGTCCGCGCCGCCAGGCTGCGCACCTCGTCGGCCACCACCGCGAAGCCCCGGCCGTGCTCGCCAGCGCGTGCGGCCTCTATGGCCGCGTTGAGCGCCAGCAGGTTGGTCTGATGGGTGATATCACTGATCAACCCGGTGATAGTCCCAATTTGGCCCATACGGTTGTCCAGCGACTGCACGCTCGCTGAGGATTGTGCGACCACATCGCGAATCGACTGCGTACCGGCCTGCACCGCCTGGAAGTCCTCACGGGCCCGGGTGACCACCTCATCCATGGCTTGTTTCATCTGTTCGGCGCTGACCGAAGCCTGCTGTAACTCGCCCAGTTGTTCTTCCATGATGATCATCATCTGGTGCAGCGACTCGCAGACATCAGCGCAGGTCATGCTCGCCTCATGGCTGCGGCCCAGCATCATCCGGTTAGTGGACCCCACTGTGCGGCTAGCCTTCACCACTTGCCCGACCACCGCATCCAGGCGGTCGATGAAACTGTTGATCCAACGCGCCATATCGCCGGTTTCATCATTGGCCAGGGCTTGTGGATCCAGACGCTGGCGTAGATTACCTTCACCTTCGGCAATGGTACGTAGTACACCGCTCATGCCATTGAGCCGCGCAGCCAAGCGTTTGGGCCCCAGAGCACTGAATGTCAGCGTGGCGATGAGCATGCCCAGGGCCGCAATGGCATCGTTCCACCCCTGGGGCAGCCCGGCGTAATGCTGAACCAGAAAGTTGCAGCCAAATAGGCCAGCCATAATCGCCACATAGGGCTTCATCAGCCCGTAACTGAGCGAGCGTCTGCGGTACACCTCCTCAAGGTCGGCTTCACACATCATGCCCCAGCGGTCGGGTGAGCCAGGCAGCTGGAAGGTAACGCCTTTGCCTACCACCGGCACATGCCGATAGTCCGAGTAGCCTGGGTAAGTCACGAACAGGTTGGCGCCATGGCGAATGGTTTCCCGCACGCCGGGGTGCAATTGGCCAGTCGATGGGTCGGTAAAGCGCAGCTCAAGCTCGGTATGACGGCGGACCTGCACCGTACTCCATGGAGTACGCACGCCGCCCTTGAGGTTCTCGCCATGGGTGAAGGTGCCATCCTCGAAACGCGAGCGCGACAACGCAGTGCCTGGCTCGATGGTTGGGTCAAAACGTGCTTGGGCCATGAACAAATAGTTGTCGCCAGATTCGGCGTATATATGCCCGGCTTCACGCTGGATGAGATCGCCGAGCACATCGTTGGGCACACGGCCGCAAAGGCAGCCTACGGTGGTACCACCGCGTTGGATCGGTTGATAGAACATTAACGTGACTTCATCGTGAAAGCGTGAGGAAGACGGCCCGATTTGCAACGTCAACGGGTCGCTGTACGGCCCGTGCAGGAAAGGCGCCTTCAAGCCTTCGGCCAAGGCATCAAGCTGTGCGCTTTTCGAGTTGCCGCGCCCATCCCAGGTAGACACCATCACATCACCCGTCAGGTCCACCACACACAGCTCGGAAAAATCTTCAGCCTGGGCCAGCTTGTCCACTAGTAGCGCGCGGTCGGCCTGCGTGGAGCTCTGCGCTAATTGCTGCGCCAGCTCTGCCAGGTGCTCCCACTGCTCACTGGCCCAGTTGTGCAGCAACTTTACGCGGGTCTGTGCAATTGCCTCGAAGGTCTGTTCGATTACTGGGTAATGCGTGCGGTTGAGCCGGCAAGCCCAGGCCATCTTGAGCTTGCCCGCACTACCGAACCACGGCAACCAACGTTTTTCTTTAGAAGACAACTGCATGGAACGGCTTGAAAGCGACATTTTATTCACCACATGCGACATCATATGGCCAAGTGATAGCAATTTGTACGCCAACTCGTATGCAAGCTAACGATCTGGCATTAACGGTCCTTGGACCCCACGCTCGAGCACCAACTCGGTGCGCATTGCTCGATATGCACCGTCAGTGGGCCCCCTGCCGGCAAGATAATTTTCACACCCACTTCACTGAGGGGCCACAACACCGAAGATAAGGTGCTGCCAGCCTTATCCTTGGAGTGACAGCATGCTGGAACATGTAATCGCGTTACCCCTACGCAGGCTGCACCTTAAAAGTCGCAAGCTGCCGATCATCCGGCTGCTTGCCATGCTGGTGGCAGCGTCCGCACTGGGCCTCATGCATGGCTTGCCCTCCCGCGTCACCAACCTGGGTAGCTCGCAAGCCCTGCCCGAGGGTATCCGTAGCGCTTGGAACAGCGGCGATATGATCCTTCTGGTTCGCCATGCCGAACGCTGCGACCGCTCCAATCATGCCTGCCTGAGCGACTCTGCCGGCATTACCGTGGACGGCAGCCGGGCCTCTGCTACGGTCGGTGACGGTATACGCCATTTGGGCCTGGTCGGTGCCGACATCTTCACCAGCCCCGAAGCGCGCACCCAGCAGACCGCCTCGTTCGCCTTCGGCAAAGCTGTCGAAACCCAACAGTGGCTGGCGCGCTGCGACAGCCGCTTTGCCGATGCCGTGTTGGCTCATAAAAGAGAGGGGCATAATCTGGTGCTGGTCACCCACAGCGGCTGTATCGACCACCTGGAGCGTAGGTTTGGCGTAGCCGGTGGCGAACGCTCTGCTGGCTATGCCAGTACCCTATTCGTCAGCAGTTCAACCCATGGCACAGCTCACTTGCTCGGGCAGCTCAATGCCAATCAGTGGCCAGCATTCACCAGCCACGCAGGGAGCTAGGCATGCCTGCATCATCGATAACCAAGTTTTACTTCCACAACCTGGTCGTACCACTTCTGCTGGCAGCGGTTGTGTTCTTGATGTTCGATCTTACCGAACTGGATCGCTGGATCAGCAATCTGCTCCTCGACCCCGCCACCGGCCAGTTTTCACTGCTGCATGACCCGGCGTTCGAGAAACTGACGCATAAATGGCCACGCATCCTGCCGAACTGGACTGGCGAAGCGGCAATCGTCGGATCACTGCTGTCGTTCATCTGGCCATGCCTGGCAAAGCATCCCGATGCATTGCTCACCCGCGGCCTGGATGCCAGCAGAGTCACCCCGGCTCTGCGCTTCACCAGCGCGCACCGTCGTGATTTTCTGTTCGTGGTGGCGGCGTTCGCTTTGAGCACAACCGTGATTCATTACCTCAAGAGCCATACCGGCGTGTACTGCCCGGTGGAAACTACGCTCTACGGCGGCGCCGAAGCGCGCGTTGAATGGTACGAGAACTTGCGCTGGTTCAGTAAGGCTGGCGAAGGTCGCTGTTGGCCTGGCGGCCACGCGTCCAGCGGTTTCACTTTGCTGGCACTGTACTTCGTGGCCCTGCGCCACCGGTGGCAACACGCACGCAAGCTGCTGGTGGGCATTTTGCTGATCGGCTTCGTCTACGGCACCACCCGCGTGCTACAGGGCTGGCACTATATGTCGCACACGTTCTGGGCCGGGATATTCGTATGGTTGACCACCTGGGCCACTGCCCTGGCTTTCTATGGGCGTGAGGCGCTGCAAGCCCCGCGCAGACAAGGCGACGCTGGATGCCTATGCTTGAGCACTCACCTTTCCCAGGAGCAGCGGCATGACGACATCCGACGATGACGTGTTGAGCAGCTGGCAACTGAACGCCAGTGCCTGGATAGACGCAGTGCGCGGCGGCGTCATCCAGAGCCGGCTGCAAGTCACCGACCAGGCAGTGCTGCTGGCGATTCTTGGGCGCCAGCCTGAGCGAGTACTGGACCTTGGCTGCGGTGAAGGCTGGTTACTCAGGGCATTGGCTGACCGCGGTATCGAGGCGGTCGGGGTAGAGGGTGATGCAGGGCTGGTGGAAGCTTCGCGGGCCGCTGGGTCTGCGCAGGTGTACCACGCCAGCTATGGGCAGATAGCTGCCGCAGAGGTGGATATCGGAGCCGAATACGATCTGATTTGTGCCAACTTCGCGCTGCTGCAACAAGACGTCATCCCGCTGTTGGCGGCGACCAAGGAACTGCTGGTGCCTGGTGGGGCCTTGGTCATCCAGACTACGCACCCCTGGTGCGTGGCGAGCGATAACTATCAGGACGGCTGGCGCGTGGAAACTTTTGCAGGCTTTGCTGGCAACTGGCAGCCCATGCCGTGGTATTACCGGACGTTGGCCAGCTGGCTCAATGCGTTGCACATGGCGGGCTTCAGGCTGTTGAGCCTACAGGAGCCACAGCACCCGCAAAGCGCAGTGCCACAGTCATTGCTGATGATAGCGGACTAACAGCCCTGCATGGCTCGGAGCAACTGGGTTGGGCGCCCGGCGCCCGCGAAAGCCGCAGGTGCAGCAACCCATCAACGTTGGGCGGTGCTCTGGGCCGCGGGTGGCGTCAGTTGCAACACGCGGTCGCGGCCGCCTTCGGCCAGCAGGTAACCCCCTTTGCCATCTGCGACGATCGACTGCGGCGCCTTGAGGAAGGTCAATACCACGTGCTGAATACCCTTCGCATCCACACGTAAGAGGCGTGCGCGGTGAGTGTTGTCTTCACTGATCCACAAGCCCCGCTCGTCACACATCAGAAACGTAGGGTGACTCAGCCCCTGCACCACTACTGGGTCCCTACCGTCGTCGGCCAAGGCGCGCACGTTGCCACTGCCTTTTTCTGTATACAACAAGCGGCCATCGGCACAGCGAGTCAGCCCTTCGGCTTCGGTCAACCCCGCTCGTAACACGTCAAGCTTGCCGCTTGCCCAGTCGTAGCGCATCAGCCGGCCATTGCCCTTGCGATCTTCGACTGCGTAAAGATGGTCACCATCGTTCCACAAGCCCTGCACACTTTCACCATCGAACAGCTCGGTGAGCTGCCCATCGCGCGACAGGCTCACCGGCGCGCGCCCGCCCTCCTGGCTGAACACCCAGCCACCTTTCACCGCGGCCATGCCGTCCGGCTTGGAAAGGTTATCGATCAGTACGACGCGGTCACCGCTGGCAGTGATTTTCAGAATGCTGCCTTTGCTGTCATCCAGTTCGCGGCTCACCAGCAGGCTGCCATCGGCCTGAGGCAGTAATGAGGCGGCCTTAGCCACATCACGGTGCAGCACCTGGACCTGCCAGCCATCGGCGGCCTGCACGGGGTAGAAAGACTGCCAGGCGAAAAAGCCCAAGGTGGCGACAGTTAGGCAGGTGGTAGCAGTGAGCGCGATACGAACGCTGCGCCGACGCAGGATGGGCATTGAAGGGCTCCCTTGTTTTGGGCCCGAATCCTATCAAGAGGATGTGAAAATTTCGTCACGAACCGCCAAAAACATAAAACGATATAAAAATAGCTAAACGGTCTAACAAAATGGAATAAAAAAATTGAAGGCCGCATGCCAGCTCCTTAGGCTGAGGACATCGTGACCCACCTATCAGGAGCTATCTTTATGCCCTTCTCTGCTCTACGTCGCCTTTTGGTCGGCGGTATCATGGCTACGTTAGTCAGTAGTTTGCTGCCTTGGTCCAATGCCCTGGCCGAAGACGCCAAGACACTGCGCATCGGTTATCAGAAATTCAACAGCATCAACATCCTCAAGGGCACCGGAGCACTGGAGAAAGCGCTAGCGCCGCTGGGTGTGAAGGTTAGCTGGCATGAATTCGCCGCAGGCCCGCAACTGCTCGAAGCACTCAGCACGGGTGCCATCGATCTGGGACATGCGGCAGATGCGCCCTCGGTATTCGCCCAGGCGGCGAACAAGCCGGTAATCTATCTGGCCGCCGAACAGCCCTATCCGCGCGGTATCGGGCTGGTGGTGCGCGAGCAAGACCACCTAACGTCGGTGCAGGACCTTAAAGGCAAACGCGTGGCGACGGGCCGAGGCTGGAACGCCCAGTACCTGCTAGCGGTGGCGCTGCAACAGGCCGGCCTGAGCTACAAAGACATCACCCCGGCCTATGTCAACAACGCCGCCGACGCAGTCGCCGCCCTGCAATCAGGTAGCGTGCAGGCGGCTACCTTATGGGACCCGTTCCTCGCTGCCGCCCAAAGCCAGCCGGGCTTGACAAACCTGCGCGATGGCAGCGGCCTTTCCAACAACCGTACATTCTACCTTTCCACTACGTCCTTCGCGGACAAGCACCGCGACCTGCTCAAGACCTTCTTCAGTGAATTGAGCAAGGTCAGCCAGTGGGCCAATGCCAAGCCTGATGAGGTCGCAGCGCTACTGGCACCTCAGTTGGGTATCAACGCCGATGTATTGCAGGTGGCCAGCGAACGGCGCAACTACAATGCGGTTGCCATCACCCCGCAGATCATCGCTGAGCAACAAAGACTGGCCGACACCTTTGAAGGGCTTGGCCTGATCGCGCACAAGCTGCAGGTGGCCGATGCGGTCTACCCAGTTTCTCTATTGCCATGACCAGGGAGTGAAGGCAATGGCCCGCCCTATTCGCTTTAATGCCTTCAGCATGAACGCCGCCAGCCATCAGTCCCCAGGGCTTTGGCGACACCCACGCAACACCAGCGTGGCGTTCAACCGCTTGGGCTACTGGACTGACCTCGCGCAGTTGCTAGAGCGCGGGCTGTTCGACGCGCTGTTCATCGCCGATGTGCTGGGAATATACGACGTTTACCAAGGTGGCCCGCACGCGGCCCTGCGTGGGGGCGTGCAAGTACCAGTCAACGATCCGTTACTGCTGGTGCCGGCAATGGCGGGAGTCACTGAGCACCTGGGGTTCGGAGTGACTTTCTCGCTCACTTATGAGCACCCTTACCCATTCGCCCGACGCATGTCGACGCTCGATCACCTGAGCAATGGCAGAGTTGGCTGGAACATCGTCACCGGCTACCTCGACAGCGCCGCGCGTAACCTGGGCTCGGCGCGTCAACTGGGTCACGACCAGCGCTACGACCTGGCCGAGGAATACCTCGATGTGCTGTACAAACTGTGGGAGAAAAGCTGGGAAGACGATGCAGTACAACTGGATCGGGAAAGCGGCCGTTACATCGATCCGTCGAAAGTCCATCCGATCAGTCATGTGGGCGAGCACTTCCAGGTGCCTGGCATGCATCTGTGCCAGCCTTCGCCCCAACGCACGCCGGTGCTGTTCCAGGCCGGTGCCTCAGCACGCGGTCAGCAGTTCGCCGCCCGGCATGCAGAGTGTGTATTCATCAGCGGCCCGACACAGACCGTGCTGCGTCGCTACGCCGACGGCATCCGCAAGGCAAGCGCAGTGGCTGGGCGTGCTCAAGCGCAGGTTCTGATCTACGCCCAGGCGTTGCTGATCGTCGCGCCAACCACTGCGCAAGCCCAAGCGCGCTTTGCCGAGTACCGCCGCTACGTCGACTTGGACGCAGCTCTGGCCCTGCTGTCGGGTTGGACTGGCATCGACTTGGCCGGCCTGGACCCGCAAGCGCCCATCGAATACGTGGAAAACGACGCCGGGCGCGCCGCCTTGGCGGCTTTCACGGCCGCCGACCCCAAACGCCGTTGGACGGTGCGTGAAGCGGCCGAATTCATCGGTTTGGGCGGCCGCGGGCCCGTGCTGGTCGGCGATCCCAGCGAGGTGGCCGACCAACTCGAGGACTGGCTCGATCAGACGGGCATTGACGGGTTCAACCTGACCTACGCCGTTCAGCCGGATGACTTGGCCAACGTCGTCGAACTTTTGGTGCCAGAGCTGCAGCGCCGTGGCCGTTACCCGCTGAGCTATGCTCACGGCACCTTGCGGCACAAGCTTTTTGGTCACGGCGACCGGCTACCGGAGGGCCATGCTGGACGCAACGTCTGCATTCAGTAATCGAATGTCGTGTATTTCAACATTTAATTTGTGGATGATGCGGGCTGCCCTCTATGCTGTCCGCACATCCCCTGCACGCACCGGACGGTGTGGTTCAAGGCACGGGGAGAGAACAACAAGTCGAGACCGCACATGTCGAACCATTCTTACTTCGCCCCCCACGGTGGGCACCCAGCTCAAACCGAGCTGTTGACTGACCGTGCCATGTTCACCGAAGCCTACGCCGTCATCCCCAAAGGCGTGATGCGTGACATCGTCACCAGCCACCTGCCGTTCTGGGACAAGATGCGCATGTGGGTCATCGCCCGACCACTGACGGGTTTCGCCGAAACGTTCTCGCAATACATCGTCGAAGTAGCCCCGGAAGGTGGCAGTGAGCGTCCCGAGTTGGACCCTAACGCCGAAGCTGTGGTGTTCATCGTAGAAGGCCAACTGGACATTACCGTCGAAGGCAAGCACCACACCCTCACACCGGGTGGCTATGCCTTCCTGGCGCCAGGTGCCGAGTGGAGCCTGCGCAACAACAGCCAGGCCAACGTCACTTTCCACTGGCTGCGCAAGCACTACCAGAAAGTCGAAGGCCTGGCCGTGCCTGAGTCGTTCGTCACCCACCGTGACAACGCAACCGTCATCGAAATGCCAGGTACCGAAGGCCGCTGGGTAACCACCCGCTTCGTCGACATGGCCGACATGCGTCACGACATGCACGTCAACATCGTCACCTTCCAGCCTGGCGGTGTTATTCCATTTGCTGAAACCCACGTCATGGAACACGGCCTCTACGTGCTGGAAGGCAAGGCAGTGTACCGCTTGAACCAGGACTGGGTCGAAGTGGAAGCCGGCGACTTCATGTGGCTGCGTGCCTTCTGCCCGCAGGCCTGCTATGCCGGTGGCCCAGGCAAGTTCAGCTACCTGCTGTACAAAGACGTCAACCGCCACGTGCACCTGACCCTCAACCCGCAGCGCTGAGTCAAGCCTGCTGACTAAAGCTCACCAGCAGACTCAACGCTGTTTTCTTGAGAGCGCCGGGGCGTTTTTGCGGCCCTTGGCGATGCAAAGGCGCTCCCAATCGGATCGTACAGGCTTGTGCGAAAGGTGTGGGAGCGACCGTCTTGGCTAGCCGCTTACCGATTGCAGTTGCGCTCAAAGCCCACTAGGTCAGGGCTTAGGCGGCCAAGTGCGCATTCAGTAAAGTCGGCTTCGGTTCACTAGCATCACTGCACCACACCACAGGCCACGCGCGCCCCACCACCGCCTAGTTTCTCCGGGTGGTCGCTATGGTTGTCCCCGCCGGCGTGCACCATCAGCGCATGGCCTTTGAAGTCCTCTGCCTTGAGCCGTGGTGCTAGTACCGGGTAAGTAGCCTTGCCATCGGCACCCACATACAACGCTGGCAGGTCGCCCCGGTGGCCACTGTCATCGTATGGGCCTTTGTGCGCGTTGGTCGCGTCTGGGTCCCAGTGGCCGCCTGCCGCGCCCGCCGGCACTGCTTTGCCGTTTTCGGCAGCTGCTGCGCAAGAGCCTTTCTGGTGCAGGTGGAAGCCATGCACACCTGGCGGCAGGTCCTTGAGATCGGGCGTGAGCAGGGTGCCATATTTATTCTGTTCGATGCTGATGGTACCGATCGACTTGCCTGGGCCATCCTCCCCGGCCAGCTTCAGCTCGACCGTCTGAGCGGCTTGAGCGAGGCCGGCGCAGGCCAGCAACGCGGTGGCGACGAATGCTTTCATGTCATTTCTCCATGGCTTGGGTTGGGCGGGCTTCATACCCACGTAACGAATGGGACTGCGCAGCTTGCCAGGCATTCCATCCAGCCACAGACTGAAACACTTCCCTGCATGGAACTGCACAGATGCCTCACCTGCTGTTGACTACGTTGGTGCCAATCATTCTGCTGATCGGGCTGGGCACGGTGCTGCGCACGCGCGGCTTGCTCGCCGAGTCGTTCTGGCCGGGTGCCGAACGCCTGAGCTATTACGTGCTGCTACCGTCACTGTTTCTGCATGGCCTGGCCACCGCGGACCTCAATGGCGTACCGGTGCTGGGCATGGTCGGGGTATTGATGCTTTCGACATTGCTCGGGGCAGTGCTGTTGGTGCTTTACCAAGGTGCAGTGAACCACGAGGGCGCCGACTTCACGTCGGTATTTCAGGGAGGGGTACGCTTTAACAACTACATCGGCGCCACCCTCGCCGCCGGGCTTTACGGCAGCGCCGGTATCGCGCTGGCAGCAGTGGCCAACGCTTCCATCGTGCCGTTGGTGAATCTGCTTTGCGTGCTGGTGTTCGCGCGTTTCAGCGCACGTCACAGCTCACTGACAACCGTGTTGCGCGCCATCTTCGCCAACCCTTTGATCGTTGGCTGCGCCGCAGGTCTGCTGCTGCGGGTAACCGGCTTAGGGCTGCCCGCCGGCATTGAGCCAACTATCAAAGCACTGGGCCAGGCGGCCTTGCCCTTAGGGCTATTGTGCGTGGGAGCGGCCTTGGGCGGCGCCAGCCTGGGTCAGCAGGTGCGGCCACTGGTGGCAGCCTCGGCATTCAAATTCTTGATCATGCCTTTGGCCACTTGGGGCCTGTGTCGGCTGCTTGGGCTCCACGGTCAGGCAGCGGTAGTGGCTGTGCTATTCCAGGCCTTGCCTACCGCTTCATCATCCTATGTGATGGCGCGCCAAATGGGCGGCAACGCCCCGTTGATGGCAACGATTATTGCGGTGCAAACCATGCTGGCTGCCGTGACTCTACCGTTGGTATTAATGCTAACGCTTAAATGACGCCGCTTGGCTAAACTGTCAAACAGCCAATCTCTGGAATAATGACCATGCGCCTGACGTGGATGGTGATCGGTTTGACGGCAGCCGCGCTCACATGCGTCTCGCATGCCGCGGACAACCCAAAAGCCGCGGTTGCAGAAGACAAAGCAGAGCAACTTGAGAAAAAAGTCGTGGAGGACGCCGCGCCACCCAAGAAACCGGAAACCATCACCCCAGCAGAGGTGCAGGCAGTCGACCCGGCCGGCCAGGCACCGCTGGACGACAGCATTACCTGCCTTGCCCGCAGCATCTACTGGGAAGCCAAAGGCGCCGACGCGCGAGACATGAGCGCTGTGGCCAGCGTGGTGATCAACCGGTTAGGCCACGACGGCTTCCCAGACACCATCTGCGGCGTGGTCAAGCAGGGCGTTGAAACCAAGGCCTGCCAGTTTTCCTGGTGGTGCGATGGGCGCTCCGATCAGGTCGAGGAAGCTTCGCGCTACGAGGTTGCCAAGGAAATCGCGCGCAAGGCGTTGAATCAGCAGCTGAAAGACCCCACCGGCGGCGCACTGTACTTCCATGACCGCAAGGTCCACCCCGCCTGGGCGAAGGCCTATCGCAAAACTGCCGAAACCCGGCACTTTCTGTTCTACAAACCCAACCAAGCCTTAGCGCGTTGACGCGCTAAGGCACTTTTCCGGCGTTCGTCGGTCTACCCCCTCTTTCGCCGCCAGCAAGTCAGTGCTGGCGTTTTTTTCGCTTCGCATGAGGCTGGGCCAAAAGCCCTGCGCTTGTGTAGGATGAGCAGCGCATACCCAGACGCTGCCAGCCACAGGGAGATCCACATGCGCGTCCTGTCATCCGTTGCCGCCTTGTCCCTGGGCCTGGTCATGTCGACCAGCGCCCTGGCCGTTACCGGCGAAGAGGCGCAACTGATCGATTCGATCAACACCTACCGCAGCCAGGCTCAACGCTGTGGTGAAGACGTGTCGGTGGAACTGCCTGCGCTCAATAGCGATACCCGCCTTGCCCTGTCGCCGGAGGGCACGCGCGATCTGCAACAGGCCATGAGCCGCGCGGCCTATCCGATGGTCAATGTGCAGGCCATCAGCCTGTCGGGCCCGCGCGATGCGACCGCAGCCATGAATGCCATTAAGGAAAGCTTTTGCCAGGTGGTGCTTGACCCCCAATTCGTCGATATCGGCGTCAGTCAGGAGGGCCGTGATTGGCGCATCGTGCTCGCCCGCCCCTTGCTCAGCGGGCGGCTGGGCGACTGGCAGGCCGAAGGGCAAAAGCTCTTGCAGGCAATCAACAACGCCCGCAAGGCGCCGCGCCAGTGTGGTGGGCAACCTTTTCCTGCGGCATCGGCGTTGAGCTGGAGCCCTGTACTGGCAGACGTGGCCGCCAACCACACGCGGGCGATGGCCAATCAGAACTTTTTCGACCACATCGACAAGGACGGGCGCACACCGGGCGACCGGGCTGAGCTTGCCGGTTATCTGTATCGGTTGATTGGCGAAAATATCGCGGCTGGCCGCGACACCGCCCAGAAAGTGGTAGATGGCTGGCTCGACAGCCCTGGCCACTGCGCCACCTTGATGAACCCGGACTTCCAGGAAATGGGCGGGGCCTATGCCGTAGACCCCAAAAGCGATGCGGGTATCTACTGGACAGGCCTGTTCGGCACGCCGCAGTGAATGTGAGACGCACTGTTGCGCAGTGCCAGCGCGGTGCAGCCAAAGCGCCGACGGATACATTTGCCCAAGTAACTGGCATCGCCCAAACCGACTTCATCAGCGATCTGCGCCAGGCTGTGATGGGTGTTGAGCAGTCGCCAACGTGCCTGCTGCAGGCGCGTCTCCAACCACCAGGCCTTGGCGCTCATGCCGTGACTGGCCTTGAACTGGCGGTCCAACTGCCGGCGGCTGATGCCCAACTGCCCAGCCATGTGCTCGACCGACCATCCTGTACCCAAATGGTGACGCATCAGTGCCGTCGCGCGCTGCACGTGGCGCCCCTGCGCCGCATCGGTTTCCAGCGAACGCAAGGCGTGGCGGCCGTCGCGGGACTCGTCGACGAGCATGTCGGCCAGGCCCTTGAGCGCCCGAGTACGCCCGCAGCTCGCCGTTAGCAACTGCACCGCAAGATCGATCGCTGCGGTGCCGCCAGCGCAGGTGATACGCGCCCCATCGATACAGTACAACTGCTCGCGCAGCACCCGTAGATGCGGGAAGGCTGTACGAAACTCCGCCTCGTGGCGCCAGTGCACCACGACGTCATGCCCGTCCAGCAGTCCGCAGGCAGCCAACAGAAAAGCGGCGTTATCGATGGCGACCAATTTGACCCCAGCCCTGGCAGCACGCTTGAGCAGATGCTGGTAATCAGGCGCCCACGCCGCAGCGGCCTGGGCATTTCGGCAGCCAAATATCACGAGATAGTCATAGTCGCGCCAAGGCAGCCGTTCAGCCACTGCCTGGACCTGCAACACTGCGCCACTGCTCGATGGCACCGGCTGACCGGTAAGGCTCGCAAGGGTCCAGCTGCAGTGGCGCTGCTGGCTGTAGTCCTCGTCATCGGCGCTGAAGCGTAACTTGTCGAGGAACGCACCGAACGGCAACAGCGCGAACTCAGGTAGCGGCAGGATCACCAAGCGAAGGTCTGGAGCCATGTGTGTCCACCGAACACCGTTAGATGTCCAGATAATACCCTGCGCTTGGCGAGCCGTTCCATAGACTTACTTTTCCCAAACCGGCAAAGGCCCCCGACGATGGCTCTGGATACGTGGTTGATTTATCTGTTGGCGAGCATCGGCCTGTCGCTGACTCCAGGCCCAAACAGCCTGCTGGCGCTGACCCATGGCGCCCTGTACGGTGCACGTCGGACGCTGTTCACCATTGCTGGCGGGGTGTTGGGTTTCAGCGCGCTGATCGCGCTGGCGATGTTCGGGCTGACGGCACTGCTGCAAGCCTCTGCCTCGGTCCTGACCATACTCAAGTGGGTAGGCGGGGCTTACCTGGTATGGCTGGGCATAGGGCTCTGGCGCAGCCCCGCATTGCATCTGGAACTGCCAGCGGATGATGCAGGCCGAAGCAACTGGACGCTGTGGCGCCAGGGCCTGATGTCTGCGATGGCAAACCCCAAGGTGCTGTTGTTCTACGGTGCGTTTGTGCCGCAGTTCATCGACCCGCAGCGCGGGCTGCTCGCACAATTCGCGATCATGGCAGCGACGTTCGCTAGCGTGGAATGTTGCGTCGAATACCTACTGGCGCGCCTGGCGTTTCGTATTCGACCGTGGCTGGCCAGGGGCGGCAAGGGTTTCAATCGCTGCTGTGCAAGCCTGTTCGCGTTGATTGGTATAGCCTTGCCGCTGAGCCGCTGAGGCCACTCAAGTGCGCCTGGAAATCAGCAGGAAGACGACCAGCGCAGCCCCCGGCAACGCTGCCCCCACCAGAGCCACCCCCTGCCAACCGTGCTGGGCATACAGGCCACTGGCCAACGCCGAGCCCACGGCCCCGCCCAGGAAGATGCTGGTCATGTACAGCGCGTTGAGCCGGCCACGACTGGCTGGGTCCAGTGCGTACACTTCACGCTGGCCAATGACCATGTTCATCTGCACTGCAAAATCCAGCAGCACCCCTGTCAGCCCCAGTCCGATGACGGTGTACCCAGGCGAGGTCAACCCTAGCAGCAACGACACCGGCGCCAGCAGCAGCGCCACCAGGGAACCGGCACGGGCATGGCCCGCATCGGCCAGGCGGCCGGCGATGGGGGCGGCAATGGCGCCCACCGCACCGACCAGGGCAAACAAGGCAATCTGGCTTTGCGACAGCCCATGCTCACTGGCCAAGGCCAGTGGCGCGGCGGTCCAGTAGAGGCTGAATGCCGCGAACATCACCGCCTGGTACAACGAGCGCTGACGCAGCACAGGGTACTGGCGCAGCAAGGCAATCAGCGACAGCATCAGCCCGGCGTAACTGGCACTGTGCTCGGGCACCCGACGCGGCAAGCTCAGGGCCAGCAGCACGACGATTGCCAGCATCAGGGCAGCGGCCCCGATGAACACCGTCCGCCAGCCAAAATGGTCGGCGATCAAGCTCGACAAAGGCCGCGCCAGCAATATGCCCAACAACAGGCCACCCATGATATTACCCACCACCCGCCCGCGCTGTTGCTCGGGCGCAAGGTGTGCAGCCAACGGGATGAGCATCTGAACGGCCACCGAGCTGAACCCGATCAACAAGGCGTATGCCAGAAATACCTGCCCCTGCCCGTTGCTGCTGGTGCCGGCCAGCAACAGGCTAACGCACGCCAGAACAGCGGTGATGATCATCAACCGGCGATTTTCCACCAGGTCGGCCAGCGGCACTAGCAGCAACAAGCCCAGCGCATAGCCCAGCTGGGTGAGCGATACGATCAGGCTGGCGCGCTCGGTCGACAAGCCAAGGTCTGGCGCGATCAGCCCGACAATGGGCTGAGCGTAGTAAATGTTGGCGACGATCGCGCCACAGCAAAATGCCAGCAGCGCGACCAGGGCACGGCTCAGGCCGGCATGGGCTGGCCGGGCAGCGGCAAGAGAGCCATTCATGCAAGATACCTCGGTAACAGATTCGATGTACCGGCACCTTACCGGGCACCTGATGATCAGAGAATCCAGCCGCTACGCAACGGGGCTTTGCGGCTGGCGCAACGGTGTCCATCAGGGCCTGAGCAGCCCCTGGCAGAAACCAATGAACGCGCTTACCCGGCGCGACCCTCGGTGGTTGGGCAAGTACAGGGCATTGATGCTGTCGTTTGCGCTGCCTGGGCTGGCCTGCCAATCCCCGAGCAAGCGTCGCAGACGCCCGGCTGCAACGTCCTCGTGCACGAGCCAGTCGGCCAATAAGGCGATTCCGCTACCAGCCAGTGCCGCTTCGCGCAACAGGTCAGCATTGGCGCTACGCAGCGGCCCGCTTACATCCAGCTCCAGCAACTGATCCGCACGTTGCAGGCGCCAGGGGCGCGCCTTTTGCCCATAGCGAAACCGCAGGCAGGCATGCTGCAGCAGTTGCTCGGGGTGCAGCAGGGTGTCATGCGCGGCAAGGTATTCGGGGCTTGCCACCAGCCAACGCTGAAACCGCCCCAGCTGTCGGCACACCAGCTCATCGTTCGCGGCGGGATCGCCTAGGCGAATGGAGAGATCGTAGCGGCCATCGAGCAGGTCATCCAGCCGGTCGCTCATATCGATGTCCAGCTCGAGCGCCGGGTGTTTTGCCAAGAAAGGCCCCAGGTGCGGTGCAATCACACGTCGGCCGAACTCCACGGGCAAGCACAGGCGTAGCACGCCGACCGGCTCGTCGCCTCGGTCGGCGACACTGGCGTCCGCCTCTTGCACGGCGTCGAAGATTTCCCTGGCCCTTGCCAAGTAACGCGCGCCCGCCTCGGTCAGGCTGACCTGTCGCGTGGAGCGGTTGAGCAAGGTGGCACCGAGCTGCGCCTCCAGTGCATCGACCAGACGAGTGACCGACGAAGTCGCCACGCCAAGCCTGCGCGCCGCGGCCGAAAAGCCACGGGCGTCGACGGTCGCGATGAACATCCTCATCGCCATGAGCTTGTCCATGGGCACTCCAATTTTCAGGTCTGGGAACACTCCTACAAACCACAGGGGCGGTCAAGAAGCGCGCACCAGAGCATCCAGGTCCATAGTGGTAGCAATTCCTCCGCCACGAGAACGCCACATGACCCTCAGCAACCTGCTCAATAACTTCCCCCACTGCGATGCCACCGCTGCCGAGCGCGTCGACGAGCTGCTCAAGCGCCCCGGCATGCGCATCGAGCGCATCGTTTCCTGCGGCCAGGCCAGCCCTGCAGGCTTCTGGTATGACCAGGCCGAGGGCGAATGGATTCTACTGCTGACCGGCAGTGCCGGATTGCGTCTAGAGCATGAGGACTATACCCGCTTGCTGGTACCCGGCGACTGTCTGGACATCCCAGCCCACTGCCGGCATCGCGTGGAATGGACAGCGCCAGGGCAACACACTGTGTGGCTTGCGGTGTTTCACGGGATCGACCGCCCATGGCCTAGCCTCTGAACAAGCGAGTGAGAGTACTTCAGGCCACTCGGTTATTTTTAATTGGGATCAAGCGCGCCATTCGGCGGATTTTCGCGACTGATCTAGGCTTTTAGATACATCTGAGCCCGTTAGGCCCTGCGACAATCAGCCTCATAAAATTATGTACCAACTTGTTAATTAGCAAGCTAAGGGCTTAAACTGCGCGCATTCCACCTGCTGAGATCCCTGGCATGAACGAAACATCGCGCGCCTCTGGCGCCTCGAAAATCATCCTGGCCGGCTTGGGCGTGATCGTCGCCCTGCTTGGCCTGCTCCTGGCTGCGGGCGGCGTCAAGCTCGCAGGCTTGGGCGGCTCCTGGTACTTCCTGATTGGCGGCTTGGCCATGGCCATTGCCGGTATTCTGATCGCCCGCCGCAAAGTTGCCGGCGCCTGGCTGTATGCGGCATTTGTGCTAGGTACTGCAATCTGGGCACTGATCGACGCGGGCCTGGTTTTCTGGCCGCTGTTCTCGCGCCTGTTCATGTTCGCCGTGATCGGCCTGGTTGTGGCGTTGGTGTACCCGATGCTGGCCCGCGCCAACGGCGTCGGCGCGGGCCGTGGAGCCTATGGCATCGCTGGGGTGCTGGCAGTCGTGCTGGCAATTGCGGTGGGCAATATGTTCGTCGCCCACCCAAGCGTGGCTCCAACCGGTAAGGGCCCTGGCGTGACGCCAGTTGAAGCCGGCAAAGAGCAGAAGGACTGGGCTCACTACGGCAATACCGAAGGCGGCAGCCGCTTCGCCGCGCTTGACCAGATCAACCGTGACAACGTCAATAAGCTCAAGGTGGCCTGGACCTACCATACCGGTGATGTCGCCATCAGTGACGGCAACGGCGCCGAAGACCAGCTGACCCCGCTGCAGATCGGCAATAAAGTGTTCATCTGCACGCCGCACAACAACCTGATCGCCCTCGACGCCGACACTGGCAAAGAGCTCTGGAAGAACGCGATCAACGCCCAGTCCAAGGTGTGGCAGCGTTGCCGTGGCATGGCTTATTTCGATGCCACCGCCGCGATCGCCCAGCCGACGCAGCCCAATAGTTCGCCGATCGAAGGGGGCAGTGTCCCGGCCGGTGCCAACTGCCAACGTCGCCTGCTGACCAATACTATCGATGGCCGCCTGATTGCCGTGGACGCCGACAACGGCCAGTTCTGCCAGGGCTTCGGCAACAATGGCCAGGTTGACCTCAAGGCCGGCCTGGGTGATGTACCGGACTCGTACTACCAGCTGTCTTCCGCACCGCTGATGGCCGGCACCACTGTGGTGGTTGGCGGCCGGGTTGCCGATAACGTCCAGACCGATATGCCAGGCGGCGTAATTCGTGGCTTCGACGTGATCACCGGGCAAATGCGTTGGGCCTTCGACCCGGGCAACCCACAAGATCGTAAAGCGCCAGAAGGCGACAGCACTTATGTGCGCAGCACGCCGAACAGCTGGGCCCCGATGTCCTACGACCCGGCCATGAACACGGTGTTCCTGCCCATGGGCTCCTCGTCCACCGACATTTATGGCGTTGAGCGCAGCAAGCTGGACCACACCTATGGCGCATCCGTACTGGCCCTGGACGCGACCACGGGCAACCAGAAGTGGGTATTCCAGACCGTTCACAACGACCTGTGGGACTTCGACCTGCCGATGCAACCGAGCCTGATCGACTTCACCAAGGACGACGGCCAGTCCGTGCCTGCAGTGGTGATCGGCACCAAGGCTGGGCAGATCTACGTATTGGATCGTGCCACCGGCAAACCGCTGACCCAAGTCGACGAAGTACCGGTCAAGCCAAGCAACATTCCTAACGAACCCTACTCCCCAACCCAGCCCAAGTCGGTAGGCATGCCGCAAATCGGCGCGCAGACGCTCACCGAATCGGATATGTGGGGCGCTACGCCGTACGACCAACTGCTGTGCCGCATCGACTTCAAGAAGATGCGCTACGACGGCCTGTACACCGCGCCGGGGACTGACCTGTCGCTGAGCTTCCCAGGTTCGCTAGGTGGCATGAACTGGGGCAGCATCTCCACTGACCCGGTGCATGGCTTCATCTTCGTCAATGACATGCGCCTTGGCCTGTGGATCCAGATGATCCCATCGCAAAACAAGGGCGGCGCAGCATCCGGTGGTGAAGCGCTGAACACCGGCATGGGCGCCGTACCGCTCAAGGGCACCCCTTACGCGGTCAACAAAAACCGCTTCCTGTCGATTGCTGGCATTCCTTGCCAGGCGCCGCCATTCGGCACCCTCACCGCTATCGACATGAAGTCGCGTCAGATCGCCTGGCAGGTACCGGTCGGTACCGTGGAAGACACAGGTCCGCTGGGCATCCGCATGCACCTGCCGATCAAGATCGGCCTGCCGACCCTTGGCGGCACCCTGTCGACCCAAGGTGGCCTGGTGTTCATCGCCGGCACTCAGGACTTCTACCTGCGTGCCTACGACAGCAGCAACGGCAAGGAAATCTGGAAAGCCCGCCTGCCTGTTGGCAGCCAGGGCGGCCCGATGACCTACGTTTCGCCGAAAACCGGCAAGCAGTACGTGGTAGTCACCGCTGGCGGTGCGCGCCAATCGACTGATCGTGGCGACTATGTGATTTCTTACGCGCTGCCGTAAGACCCAGTCGCAATGTTCGCGGGTGAGCCCGCTCCCACAGGAACGTCACTGCCCCAAGTTGATGAGGCAGTCCTGAGGGGGGCGGGTTCATCTGCGAATGGCTTTCAAGAACAGCAAGAGACACAGCAATGCCATCCGCAATTCGTATCACCACTCCTGCCCTGCTGCTGGCCTTGGCCAGCACGCCTGCCCTGGCTGACGGCAACCTGCTCCAGCGTAGCACCCTGACCGGAGACTGGGGCGGCCTGCGCCATCAGCTCGAAGAAGATGGCGTCAAGATCACTGGCGATTACAGTGGCGAAACCGCCTACAACGCCCACGGTGGCCTGCACCGTTCGGCGCGGTATTCGCAAAACATCAAACTGGGTGCTCAGTTCGACCTGTCGAAACTGTACGGCCTGGACAACGGCGGCAAAATCCAGCTGACCATCAACGACCGTCGCGGCAACAGCGCCTCCGAGGATCTGGTCGGTAACCGCCTGCCCATTCAGGAAAACTACGGTGGGCTTTACACCCGCCTGACCGAGCTGAGCTACGAACGCACCCTGTTCACGCCGGCCCTCAATATCAAACTCGGCTACATGGCCATGGGCAATGACCTCGGCGGCCTGGACAGCGGCATCCTGTGCAATTTCATGAACGCTGGCTTCTGCGGCCACCCGCTGAACATGTCCGGCGGCAGCGGTTGGGCCAACTACCCCAACGCACACTTGGGTGCGCGAGTGAAATACGACTTTTCGCCGTCCTGGCAACTTCGCGTGGCGGCGTTCAACGTCGACCCGCAAAGCAACGGCAACTCCAGCCGCGCCTGGCACCTGGGGCCCAAGCACACCACTGGCACAGTAGTGCCGGTGGAGCTGGTGTACAAGCTGCAAGGTCAACTGCCGGGCGAGTACAAGCTCGGTTACTACTACGACAGCTCCAACGTCAAACGCATCGACAGTGACAAGGAAGTGGCGGGTCGTGGCGGGCATTACCTGCTGATCGACCAGGCGGTCTGGAATGACGCAGGCTCCCCTGGCCGTAGCCTGCACGCCTTTGGTCAATACTCAGCAGCAAGCGAAGCTGCTTCGCCCTTCACCAAGTGGTATGGCGCAGGCGTTGTGTTGTACAAGCCGTTCGAAGGCCGCCCCCGCGATACCGTGGCATTGGGCTATGGCCGCGCCGTGCCGAACCCGCGCAGCCGCCAAGTGCTCGAAGACGCCGCATTCAATGCCGGGCAACCGTTCCCCAACATCGACAATGCCGAGCAACTGATCGAGCTGAGCTACGGCTACCAGGCAACGCCCTGGCTGAATCTGCGCCCTGATGTGCAATACATCATTGAGCCCGGCGCGTTTTCCGGGAAGGACATCGACAACGCGCTGGTGTTCGGGCTTCAGGTAAAGGCGTCATTCTGAACCACAGGGGCTGCCGGGCAGCCCCGTTGCGCCTTAGCGCTGGCGCAGGTAATCCGCCAGTCTCAGCAGCATGGCGTCACAGCCCTGCAACTGCTCGACGCTGATGAATTCGTCGGGTTTGTGCCCTTGGTCCATGCTGCCCGGCCCACATACCACGGTCGCAACACCGGCCTGGTCGAACAAGCCGCCCTCAGTGCCGAAGGCAACGGTGCCAAAGTCCTGCGAGCCACTGAGCAACGCCAGCAAACGCGCGGCTTCACTGTCAGGGGGCGTGGCCAAGCCAGGGTAGGCGCTTAGCGGTTGCAAGCGGATGGCGCTGGCAGCGCTGATGCTGCGCATGCGCGGCAGCAGCTCGGCCTCGGCATAGGTCTGCAACTGGTCGGCCACCGCCTGTGCCTCGTACCCTGGCAAGGCCCGTACCTCGAAGTCGAATGCACAGGCTTGCGGCACGATGTTCAGCGCCGTGCCCCCTTTGATCACCCCAGTCTGCACAGTAGAAAAAGGCGGGTCGAAACGTGTGTCGTGGTGCGCAGGCAACGCCAAGGCATCGCCGATTTCGCCCAATTTGCCGATCAGTTTGGCGGCATACTCGATGGCATTGACCCCTAAAGGTGCGTAAGCCGAGTGGCACGCTGCGCCCTGGACCTCACAACGCATTGCCAGCTTGCCCTTATGGCCCAGCACAGGCTTGAGTTCGGTAGGCTCACCGATCAGGCACAGGCGTGGCTTGTGCGGGCGCTTTTGCAGCGCGTCGAGCATCGAACGCACGCCCAGGCAGCCGACCTCTTCGTCATAGGAGAACGCCAGGTGAACAGGCATGCGCAGTGGTTGCGCAACAAAAGCCGGCACCGCAGCCAGTACCGAAGCGATGAACCCCTTCATATCAGCCGTACCACGGCCATACAGGCGCCCGTCGCGCTCGGTCAGCGCAAATGGCGGCAGCGTCCAAGCCTGCCCGTCCACCGGCACTACATCGGTGTGACCGGACAGCACAACGCCACCCTGGTCCTGAGGGCCGATGGTGGCAAAGAGGTTCGCCTTGGTGCGCTCAGGGTTATGGAACAACTCGCACACCACTCCATACCCAGCCAGGTAGTCGCGGATGAACTCAATCAGCTCAAGGTTGGAGTCGCGGCTGACAGTGGCAAAGCCCACCAACCGCTCCAGCAAGGCACGGCTGCTGAGCTCATTCATCGCCTGGCACCCCGTAACTTGGGGCTGTCGTCGGGTTCAGCGCGCGGGTAACGTAATCCTGCATTTGCGGCCGATACGCCTGCCACAGGCCATCGAGCGCGCCTATCGGGTCCTGCTCGGCCCAGTCCACACGCAGGTCTACCAGCGGCCAGGTCAACTCACCGGCGATCTTAAGTGCCGCCGAGTGTACGGGGCCCGCTTCACCACCGGCGGCCATCGCTGCATGCATGGCCGCCAGCAGTCGGTCTGCCAAGTGCCCGCCGGCCTGCTCGAAGGCCTGAACCATGGCCTCAATCACTTCGGGCGAAGACAGCAGATTACCCGCCGCTGCGCATTGCTCGCCCGCAACGGCGTTGTGCACACCCAACGCTTGCTTACCCGTGAACAAGGCCACTTGCCCATGACTGTCGATGACCGTGACCTGACGATACTCGCCCCAGCCATTGGCACTTAGTACCCGGTCAAGCGCGGCCGCAGGCGCCAACTGCCCTTGCTCCATGGCGTCGAGGATCTGCGGGCCCAACGCAGGCAATGTGATGTTCTGGGTGGACACCGCACCTACACCTGCGCGCACCCACGGGCAACGGGCACCCACAGCGATACTCGACGAGCTGATGGCGATACCGACCTGGCCGGTCTCCTGGCAACGACCGATGATGGAAAAGGTCATGGTTAAGCTCCTGTTGTTCTGTGCAATGCCAGCATTCTGGGCAGAACCATAAGGCATACGAAACCAACATTTTCCTGCGCCTTGAACAGGAAAAAACTAAGGGCCACAAAGCGGCTGCGAACCACTTGAAACCAACGCCAACGCCATGCAAATCAGGGTCTTCGCCGTTTTATCGGCAAGTCCCAGCTAAATACTATTTTCGCGATTTTTCCGGCATCCCTAGTCTGGCCCCAGGCAACGGCGGTCCTCCAAACCGACCTGACAAAAACCGCCTGACAAAGGGCTCGGACATGACACTGAACAACATCGAAATCGACACGCTCGTGGTAGGCGCCGGCCAGGCCGGCGTAGCAATGAGCGAACACCTGAGCAAGCTCGGTGTGCCGCACTTGGTGCTGGAACGCAACCGTATCGCTCAAGCGTGGCGCACAGGCCGTTGGGATTCACTGGTGGCCAACGGCCCAGTCTGGCACGACCGCTTCCCAGGGCTGGAATTCAACCTTGATGCTGACGCCTTCGCCGGCAAGGACCAGGTTGCCGACTACTTCGAACAGTACGTACGTAAGTACAACCTTCCGGTTCGTACCGGCATCGAAGTGAAGAAGGTGGTTCGCAACGCTGACCGCCCCGGTTTCACCATCGAAACCAGCGAAGGCGTGATCCGCGCCAACCGGGTGGTTGCCGCGACCGGCCCATTCCAGAAACCTGTAATTCCGGCCATCGCGCCGAAAAACGCCAACCTGCACCAGATCCACTCGGCTGCCTATTACAACCCTGAGCAGTTGCCCGAGGGCGGCGTGCTGGTCGTCGGCGCCGGGTCCTCCGGTGTGCAGATCGCAGAAGAGCTGATGCGTGCAGGGCGCAAGGTGTACTTGTCGGTAGGCGCCCACGACCGCCCACCCCGTGCCTACCGCAACCGCGATTTCTGCTGGTGGCTGGGGGTGTTGGGCGAGTGGGACGCTGAAATCGCCAAGCCAGGCCGCGAGCACGTGACCATCGCCGTCAGCGGCGCACGCGGCGGACACACCGTGGACTTTCGCGCTCTCGCTCACCAGGGCATGACCTTGGTTGGCCTGACCCAGTCATTCGAGAACGGCGTGGCACGCTTTCAGGACAACCTTGTCGAGAACATCAACCGCGGTGATGAAAATTACCTGGCCCTGCTGGATGCGGCCGACGCCTATGTAGAGCGTAACGGCCTGGACCTGCCAGAGGAGCCTGAGGCACGCAAGCGCCTCGCCGACCCGGCATGCATGGTCGACCCGCTGCAGCAACTGGACCTGGCCCAGGCTGGCGTCACCAGCATCATCTGGGCGACCGGCTATGGCGTGGACTTCAGCTGGTTGCAGGTCGACACCTTCGACGCCAATGGCAAACCCCAGCACCAGCGCGGCGTAGCCCGCGAGCCTGGCGTGTACTTCCTGGGCCTGCCTTGGCTGTCGCGGCGTGGCTCTTCGTTCATTTGGGGGGTGTGGCACGACGCCAAGCATGTCGCCGGCCACATCGCCACCCAACGCACCTACCTGGCTTACCGTGACCGCGACCAGCGCCAAGCGGATGAGCAAGACAACTCCATCAGCAACGTCAGCACCATCGGAGCCCACTGATGCCTACCCATACTCGCATCCGCATGTTCAACACCAAACAAACCTATCCCAACCAGACCCTGGACAACGACCTGTGCCAGGCCGTGCGGGCTGGTAATACCATTTATGTGCGCGGCCAGGTCGGGACCGACTTCGAAGGTAAACTGGTGGGCCTGGGCGACCCTCGGGCACAGGCCGAACAGGCGATGAAGAACGTCAAACAGTTGCTGGAAGAAGCTGGCTCGGACCTTTCCCACATCGTCAAAACCACTACCTACATCACCGACCCGCGCTTTCGCGAGCCGGTGTACAAGGAAGTCGGCAAATGGCTGAAGGGCGTGTTCCCAATCTCCACCGGGCTGGTGGTAGCCGGCCTGGCCCAGGCCGAATGGCTGATGGAAATCGATGTGATCGCGGTGCTCCCGGATCAACAGTGATCCGGCACCAGCCGTAGGGGCGCATAGCGCCCCACTCGCGGCTTTAGCCGCGAAGCTTGGTCAGAACCTGGCCAGTTCTTCGCGGCAGAATTCGACGAACAGCTGCGCCGGCTTGGTCAATTGCACCCGCTTCAAGTGCGCAGCAGCCAACCCTGACAAGGCCACAGGCTCGGCGATGTCGATCATCGCCAGTTTCTGCCCGTCATAAGTGCACTCGGAGTGTGGTCGTGTGACCAGCAACGAGAATCCAAAGCCCTGCCCCACCATCCCGCGCACCATTTCGATCGACGGCGAACTGAAAACGATGTTCGGCGTCAGCCCCATCTCGTTGAACAAGCTGACGAAGTAGGTCCGGCTTGGCGCCACATCCAGCAAGATCATCGGCTCCGGGCACAGATCGCGCAGCGACACTTGCGTCTGGCCAGCGAAACGGTGCTTCTCAGGCAGCAACACGTACGGCTTTTGCGGCGGCATCAAAGGTTCGGCTTCGATGGTGCCGTCCAGATCATGATCATAAAGAAACGCCAGATCGAACGTCCCTGCGGTCAGGCCCTGGATCAGGTCTTGCTGTTCACCGTCGCGCAGGCGTATGTCCACGCCAGGATAGCGCTCGCGGAATCCTGCGATCAGCCGCGGCAGATACAGTGGCGCCACGGTTTCGAAGCAGCCGATGTCGATCTGCCCGGCTACGGTGTCGTTGTCGGCAAGGGCGTTCTGCTCGAACTCGTGGGCCATTTGCAACAACGACTTGGTCTTGGCGTAAAAACGCTTGCCACTGGGGGTCAGCGAAACGCCCTGGGCATGGTGGCGAATGAACAACTGCACACCGAAGCTTTCTTCCAGGCTCTTGATTGCCGTCGAGATCGACGGCTGGGCGATGTAAAGCTGGCGCGAGGCCTCGGCGACGCTGCCGGCCTCCACGGTGGTGACGAAGTATTTGAGTTGTCGCAGGGTGTAGGAAGCCACAGGCACCTCGTTGACGCCATCGACAGGCGCCTAGGAATTTATTGTCACTTTACCTTGCGGTTTGAATCAGTGGGCCGAGAAGCACCAAGGATTTGCCTATGGCTTGAGCATAATTTGGTGCTGCATGGGCCCACTCGCTTACCAGCAACAACACGCCCTACTGGTGAATTGAGCAGGACCGTCTTTACTGACGATTAACGACCCGCAGTTAGGTATGTGCCTATGAAGATCGTTGTCACCAGCATTCTCGTTGACGACCAGGCCAAAGCTCTGGCTTTCTACCATTACGTTCTCGGTTTCGAACCCAAGCAAGACGTACCCATGGGCCAGCATCGCTGGCTGACGCTGACCTCCCCCAACGACCCCAACGGCGTCGAGCTGCTATTGGAGCCCGATGCACACCCCGCTGCGAAGACCTACAAGCAGGCACTGAAGCAGGACGGCATCGCTGCCACCTCCTTCAGCGTGCGCGATATCCAGGCCGAATACACACGGCTGTGCAAGGCCGGCGTGGCCTTCACTCAGCCGCCCACCGACCTCGGCCCGGTCATCGTCGCAGTGTTCGACGACACCTGTGGCAACCTGATTCAGATCGCCCAGAAACATTGAGTGCCAGCCAATGGCAGCCGACGCTGCCATTGGCTACATTGCAGCTGTGTCCCGTGCGCCACAATAAGGAAAACAGATGCGCCACGAATTCAGCGAAGTGCTCAACGACCTTGTGGATTACTTCTTGCTCGGCGATATCCAACTGCTCGAACGTTTCAAGCGCGAACATCAGCTTCGCGATGACCTGGCCCACGAATTCACCCACAACGACAGCGGCGACAAGGCAGTTGCCGAGGGCGTAGTGATACCGCTGGCGGGCGTCGACAACCTGCCTTACCACATTCTGTTCACCCTCGATAATGCGACACCTGCCCTGCTCGCGCCCGGCAGCCGCCTCAAGCACCGGCGCAACGGTTATGTGCTCCAGGTGCAGAACCGCGCCGTCATGCTCTACACGTGGCGCATTCTGCAGCACTTCACGCCCAAGACCCTGGGTGACCTGATGGCCCGCTACCAGGTGCCGGGGCGGCCGATCATCGAGCTGGACAATGGCTGGTATGACATAGAGGTGCTTGCGGGCGCGATCGTGCGCGACGGCTTGTACGAACCGGCTTTCGAGTTCGTCATGAACAAACGCCCAGGGCGGGCTCAAGCCAAGGACGTGGATACTGGATACGCATTCGGTTTGCGAGGCTACTTCGATTGAACAGGCTTGCCCAGCAGGCCTCATCGCCGGTCAATGACGATGAGGCCTGCCGCGCTCAGCTGATATCCCGGTCCTTGGTTTCTGGCAAGAAGAAGATCCCCAGCACGGCGGTCATCACCGCAATCACGATGGGGTACCACAACCCGTAGTAGATATCACCCGTCGCTGCCACCATAGCGAATGCCACTGTCGGCAGAAAACCGCCGAACCAGCCATTGCCAATATGGTAAGGCAGGGACATCGAGGTGTAGCGAATGCGTGCAGGGAACAACTCCACCAGCCAGGCGGCGATGGGGCCATAGACCATGGTCACGTAGATCACCAGCAGGGTGAGCAACAACAGCACCATCGGATAGTGGATTTTCGCTGGGTCGGCTTTCTCCGGGTAACCTGCCTCTTTCAGCGCAGCACTCATTGTTGCGGTAAAGGCATCACTCTGGGTCTTCAAGTCGGCTGCAGCCAGGCTGCTGCCATCGAAACTTGGGATCACCCGCTCACCGATACGCACCTGCGCCACGCTACCAGGCTCGGCAGCCTGGTTGGTGTAAGGAATCGCTCGTTTGGCCAGCAGGCTCTTGGCGATGTCGCAGGAACTTGCGAATTTGGCCTTGCCTACCGGGTCGAATTGGAATGCGCACTGGCCAGGGTCGGCGACCACCACCACCGGGTTCTGCTCCTGTGCCACGAACACGTCAGGGTTACCGTATTCGGTCAGCGCCTTGAAAATCGGGAAGTAGGTCAGGGCTGCGATGATGCAACCGGCCATGATGATTTTCTTGCGACCGATGCGATCCGACAGGCTGCCGAAGAAAATGAAAAACGGTGTACCGATCAGCAAGGAGCCAGCGATCAACAGGTTGGCGGTCTGTGGGTCGATCTTGAGCATCTGCAACAGGAAGAACAGCGCATAGAACTGCCCGGTGTACCACACCACAGCCTGCCCGGCCGTGCCGCCGAGCAGCGACATGATCACCACTTTGAGGTTGTCCCAACGGGCGAACGACTCGGTCAGCGGCGCTTTGGACGCCTTGCCTTCGGCTTTCATTTTCATGAATACCGGCGACTCATTGAGCTGCATGCGGATGTACACCGAAATTGCCAACAGCAAGATCGAAAGCAGGAACGGCACACGCCATCCCCAGGCTTCGAACACCTCGGTACCCATCAGGGTGCGGCAAGCAAGGATCACCAGCAGCGACAGGAACAAGCCCAGCGTGGCGGTAGTCTGGATCCACGCGGTAAAGAAACCCCGCCGGCCCTTGGGGGCGTGCTCAGCCACGTAGGTGGCGGCGCCGCCGTACTCGCCGCCCAACGCCAGGCCCTGCAAGAGGCGCAGGGTAATCAGAATGACCGGCGCTGCTACGCCAATCGTCGCGTAGCTGGGCAGCAGCCCCACCACTGCGGTCGAAAGGCCCATGATGACGATGGTGATCAGAAACGTGTATTTGCGCCCGATCATGTCGCCCAGCCGGCCAAACACGATTGCGCCGAACGGCCGCACGGCGAAACCTGCGGCAAATGCAAGCAAGGCGAAGATGAACGATGTGGTTTCATTGACGCCAGCGAAGAAGTGCTTGGCGATGATCGCAGCCAGCGAGCCGTATAGGTAGAAGTCGTACCATTCAAATACAGTACCCAGCGAGGACGCGAAGATAACTTTGCGCTCCTCCCTGGTGATACCCCGTTGGGGCGCGCTACTGCCCGAAGATGCGCTGTCGAGAACCGCCATGGGTTGCCTCCGTCGTTTGGTTATCGAAGGCCGGAGTACCTCACACCCATTACACCGTCGCACCCAGGCCCTAGGGCTAGCATTGGTTGCGCGAAGCACGACGAGGACAGCCGCCTCGGATCGCAGCAGGTATCTGAAGCATAATCGGCTTTGCCGCTATGTCCACTTGCCAGTATCGACAGCAGCATTACCCCGCACTACTTGATACAGGCCCCTTGAGCTCGACCTGGTTGCCGTCAGGATCGAAGCAGTACATCGATGGCCCTTCCCCTTCCGCGCCATAGCGGTTTTCGGCCGGTTCAACCCTTACGCCTGCCGCTTGCAGGTAAGCCGTCAGCGCCGGTTCGTCGAAAGGTTCGATACGCAGGCAGAAGTGATGCAGGTTGCGCCCTTGCTCGCCCGGTGCCGGGCCGCCCGGCCGGCCAAGCGGGCCATCGAGGGTGACCAGGTCGATCATCGCCGTGCCGGTGGCCAAATGAACCATGCCCAGGTCCGGGCGCTCACGGCTGACCGAGCAACCCAGCAAATCTCGATAGAAGCCTAAGCTGCGCTGCAGGTCGGCAACCCGCAGCACCAGGTGATCGATGTGCTTGATGGTGAACGGTCGCATGCGATGCCTCCTTTTAGCGTTCCCACGGGCGTTGGCCACCTTAGCCCAGGACTGTCTGGGTTGGCCACCGTGGCGCTATTCATTGACCAGCCGCTGCAGTAGGCCCCCTTCATGGCGGGCGAGGATACGCAGGATCTGGTCGATCAATGCCCGATCTGGCGCCTCCAAATGAAAGTGATGCCCGCCTGGGTGCCAGGACACCTTGGCATGTGCCGGCAGCGCCGCCTGGCGATGCTCGATGCCGGTACCTTTGAACGCGCCTTGCCTGGCAAGCATCAAGTACAACGGGCAGCGGATCTCCCGCAGCAGGTCGCACGCTTCACGCTCGGTCAGCGGCATGGGTTCAGGCAACACCAAACGCGGGTCGTGACGCCAACAGTAACCGTCGGGCAGTTGCAGCAAGTCGCGCAACACCAGTACCCGGGCGGCCTCTGCGCTTAGCTCCCCATCGAGGCGCTTGCGGCTTTGCAGCAACGCCGATTCAAGGTTGTCGAAGCGGCTGGCTTCAGGCTCGGCAAAGCCCTGCAACTGGCTGCGCTGAACCATCCGTTTGAGCCGATAGGCCCGCGCCAGATGCTGCACGCGGTCATGTTCGGCTACGGTAAACGGTGCACCGATACCATCGAGGAAGATCATGCTGGCAATGCCACTGGTCATGGCCGCCAGCAACGAGGCGATACCGGTGCCCATACCATGGGCAAGCACATGAAACTGGGACAGGCCCAGGCTGTCAGTGACTGCCAGCATGTCCTGGGCATGTTCCCAGAGGTAATAGCCGCTGTCATGGCGGCGGTGGTCGGAACGGCCATGGCCGATAAGGTCGGGGGCCACGATGAAGCAGCCATCGAGTAGCGGGCCAAGCCGCTCGAACGATGCAGCGTTGTCGAGCCAGCCATGTAACGCCAGCACCGGAATGCCTTCTTCCGGCCCCCAGGTGCGTACCGCTATTTCAATACCGTCGAGGTCAAGCAGGTGATCCTTGGGACTGCACAGCGAGCGCATCGAAGTTCTCCTTGGCGGATGCCTTTGCCACGGCGTACTTCACCCTCTCGCAGATACCTCGTCCACGCTGGCCCCTCTCCGACCCTGACATGTACGAGACCGACGCAGCCGCAGGCCACCCAAGGCCTCAATGCCCGCGCAGATCTTCAAAGAACGGCTGCCGGCCGTCGACCTGGCACGAGGCCCGTGACGTCGGCGCGGCCTCGCCGTTCGCTGGCTCCACGTACCAGTAGCAGTGCCGAATGGCACGGGTCACCGCGACGTAGGCCAGGCGCTGTATTTCGTCCTTCTGCGCTGTGTCGAAGGGCTGGGTATCGCCCGCCTTGCCCAGGCCTGCCTGACGATAGACCTGGTTTTTGAAGGGAGAGCTGGTCAGGTACTGGCAATCGCCCAGCATGAACACCGCATCGGCCTGCAGGCCTTTGGCACTGTGGTAGGTCAGCTGGCGCAAGCGCCGATGTTCGGCGGGGAGCTGCGTTTCGGCCTGCAGCACAGGTTGCAGGTGTGCGTCCATCAGGCGTTTGTCACTGCCCTTACGGTAAAGCATCATCACCGATTCGCCGCGCTGGTAGTGTTCGATCAGCGTTTGGGCCAGTGCCGGCTCATCGCGTTCGAAAACCCGCACAGGGGCGCCAGGCAAGTCGGCCGCGGGGCCGCTGGCGCGCGCCTTTTTGCCGGCGATAGCCGGCGTACCCTTGACCAAGTGTTCGGCGGCATCGATCACCTGTTGCTGGCAGCGATAATTGTCCACCAGCATCACTCGAGTATTGGCCGGCGACGGGAACGTCTTGGTGAATTCCATGAAGTATTTGGGTGAACTGCCGCGCCAACCATAGATCGACTGCCAGTCATCACCTACGCACATCAACGAAGCATGCTGAGCCTGCCGCCCGGTATGCATCATTGGGCCACGGCGGCGTATTTCGCGCAGGCTTGCGCGCAGCCAACTGACTATCTGCGGCGACACGTCCTGGAACTCGTCGATCATCAAGTGCGCCAGTGGACGCAGCAGCGCATCGGGCAGCAGTTGCAGGTTTTCCGGGTTGTTCTCGCCGAACAAAGCGAACATTCGGTTGTAGGTCATGACCGGTGGCGACTGGTCAAGCAGATGCGCTTCCAAGGCCCTCCAGTACAGTGCCAATGCCTCGAAGAACAGTGCATCGGGGTCGCCAGTGGGGAAACTCATGGCGGCCACGGCCGGGTTGACTTCCAAACCTAGGTTTTCGATGAAGTTGGCCGCACCCACGAACGCATCGAGTAACGGCGCCGCAGCCAGCTCGCCTTTTACTTTGTACTCAAAGCCAGGGCCTGCCACTGCATCGCCAGCCAGTGATGCGGCCAGGCGTTGGGCCATGGCGTAGTTGTCGAGCCAGATCAGCGGTTTGTCGCAAAATGCCTGCAACAAGGTGCGCTTGACCGCCCATTCGGCACGCACCGCCAGTTTGGCGCCGGGGCGTTGATACTGGGCGCTCTCTGCCGGGTCGAAGCCCAGCACCACCCAGGTGTCGGTACCTTCCAGGCGACCGTGGACATGGAACCGACTACCCCGGATCTGAATCGTTTCCCGGCACGGCTCGATGCCTTTGATCGGCCATGCGCCGGCGGCGAACCACAGGTCTTCGATGACGTCGCATAATTCTTCGTCGCGCTGGGCAGCCAGTTGGGTGACCTGCACCCGCTTCTGCACATCCGGGTGGTCTGGGTCCAGCGGTTTGAGCTGCAAAGCTTCATGACGCAAGTTGGCGACGATCTCGGCGAACCGCGGGCTTTGCGCCAGTAGTTGGCTGTAGCACTGGTTGAGCTGTAGCCGCTGGGCATCGTTCAGGCGCAGATCGAACGGATTGCTATCGGCCTCTGCCTCCCGCCCTGCTGGCATTTGGTTGCCCAGGGCTTCGAAGGCACATACTTGGCTGAAGCCTGGCAGGCTGCGTACCAGCGGAAGAATTCGGGAATGAAAGGTACGCACGAGGTCGCGCGCCACTGCCGGTTGCAGGTTGAGCTGCCAGAGCGCAAAAACCTGCACCAGGCGCTTGATGAAATCCTTGCGGGACTCGCGGGTGAAGGTGACCACGGTCATCGCATCCAACTCGTAGCCCAGATACTGGCGCAGTAGCAGGATACGCAACACCAGTGAGGTCGACTTGCCCGCCCCGGCGCCGGCCACCACGCAAGTGGAGGGCGTGTCACTGAAAATCAGCTTCCACTGCGCTGGGCTAGGTTGCGCCTCGGCAGGCAGGCGTTGGGCCACATCAGCTTTGAAACGTTTCTTGAGCTCTGCGCTCAGGGGCAGGCGCCAGTCGTCGAACAGCTTGTCGTCCTGGCCCGGCACGCCTGCATCATCAGGCCTCCAATCGCGTATCACCAGCACCTGGCGGCCGGCTTCATAGCCTTGGGCATGGCCAAGGTGCCAGGACTCACCATGCTGCGCCTTCAAGCGGGTCAGGCCGCGGCCCAGCACGCGTGCCGCCAGGCGGCGAAACCAGGGCAACTGGGCGGTTGGGGTCAGTTCGGCAAGCGGCTGGGGTTGCTCGTGGGCCACGGTCACTCCGTTGTATATCCAATCAGCGCTCCATGTTGGCCGCATCCGCTAGAAATCGCCAGCGAATGCTTGCGCATCAGTGGATTAGGCGATGAATCGCACAAACTACATTTATATTTATATCGATTTATACGATCATATTTAACCGATTATTACGCTTATTTTCGATCTATTTTTACCGCATCATGGCTTCATTCCACCCATTCAAGGAGCTCGACCATGCTGCAACTGCGACCCTTCGAAGGCCTTGGCCATGCCAACCACGGCTGGCTCGACGCCCATCACCATTTCTCGTTCGCCGAATACTACGACCCGGCACGCATGCACTGGGGCAACCTGCGCGTGTGGAATGACGACCTGATCGCCGCCGGCAGTGGCTTTCCGCCCCACCCGCACCGCGATATGGAAATCATCACCTATGTGCGTGAAGGTGCCATTACCCACCAGGACAGCCTGGGCAATAAAGGGCGCACCGAAGCCGGTGACGTGCAGGTGATGAGTGCTGGTAGCGGCATTGTGCACAGCGAATACAACCTGGAGGCCATCGACACGCGCATCTTCCAGATCTGGATCGTGCCAGAAAAAGTAGGTGATGCGCCGTCCTGGGGCACCCGCCCGTTCCCCAAAGGCGAACGTGGGGAAGGCTTCGTGACGCTGGCCAGTGGCCGTGCCGGTGATGAGGACAGCTTGCAGATCCGCACGGACGCACGGCTGGTGGCCGCCACTTTGCAGGCAGGGGAAACCGCCGAGTACCGCTTCGATGCGGGGCGCCGGGGTTACCTGGTACCGGCCAAGGGGCTGGTCGATGTCAATGGGCTGCGGGCCAATGGCCGCGACGGCGTGGCAATCGAAAATGAGGATGTGCTGCGCGTGACGGCCATCGAGGACAGCGAAATCGTCCTGGTCGATGTTGCCTGAGGGATAGGGGCCGCCCTGCGGCCCCGTTCCGCTCAATCAGGCGATGGCCGCGTCCACCAGCACCTGCGCTTCTTGCACCAGGCGCTTGAGGTGGGCCTCGTCGATGAAGCTTTCGGCGTAGATCTTGTAGATTTCTTCCGTACCAGACGGCCGCGCGGCAAACCAGCCATTGGCAGTCATCACCTTCAAGCCACCGATGGCTTGGCCATTGCCTGGCGCGTGGCTGAGAATCTGCACGATAGGTTCACCCGCCAGCTCAGTCGATTTCACCTGCTCTGGTGCCAACTTGCTCAAAGCAGCCTTTTGCCGTGCATCGGCCTTGGCTTCTACGCGGGTAGCGAACGGTTTACCCAGTGTAGCGGTCAGGTCATCGTAGGCCTGGCTTGGCGTGCGCCCTGTGCGGGCAGTCATTTCGGCCGCCAGCAATGCGGGAATCAGGCCATCCTTGTCAGTGGCCCAGACAGTGCCGTCTTTGCGCAGGAACGATGCGCCTGCGCTCTCTTCACCGCCGAAGCCCAACGTGCCCTCGAACAAGCCTTGGGCAAAGAACTTGAAGCCAACGGGTACTTCGTAAAGCTCACGGCCCAACCGTTCAGCAACGCGGTCGATCATGCCGCTGGAAACCACGGTTTTACCCACGCCAGCATCACTGCGCCACTGGGGACGGTGGCGGTACAGGTAATCGATGGCCACCGCCAGATAGTTATTCGGCTGCAGCAGCCCATCAGCCGTGACGATACCGTGACGATCGTGGTCCGGGTCGCAGGAGAAGGCTACGTCGAAACGCTCGCGCAGGCCGATCAGGCCCTGCATGGCGTACGGGGAGGATGGGTCCATGCGGATTTGGCCGTCCCAGTCCACACACATGAAGCGGAAGGTTGGGTCGACCTCGGTGTTTACCACCTCAAGGTTCAACTGATAGCGCTCGGCGATCGCCGACCAGTAGCGCACCCCTGCCCCGCCCAGCGGATCAACGCCCAGGCGCAGGTTGGCGCCACGAATCACGTCGAAATCGATGACATTTTCCAGATCAGCCACATAATTGGCCACGTAGTCATGGCGCTGGGTGGTAGCGGCTTGCAGCGCCTGGGCATGGGCCATGCGCTTGACCCCAACCAGCCCTGCGGCCAGCAGTTCGTTGGCCTTGGCCTCGATCCACTTGGTGACATCGCTGTCGGCCGGGCCACCATTGGGCGGGTTGTATTTAAAGCCGCCGCTTTGCGGTGGGTTGTGCGACGGGGTAATGACGATACCGTCGGCCAGGCCTTGGCTGCGGCCACGGTTGTAGCACAGGATGGCGTGAGACACCGCAGGCGTCGGGGTGTATTCGTCATCCTTGGACAACATTACCTGCACGCCATTGGCCGCCAGCACTTCCAGCGCGCTGGCAGCGGCAGGTGCCGACAGCGCGTGGGTGTCGGCACCGATGAACAGCGGCCCGTCGATGGATTTTTCCTGGCGATACAGGCAAATGGCCTGGGTGATGGCCAGCACATGGTGCTCGTTGAAGCTCAGGTCGAACGAGCTACCCCGGTGCCCCGAGGTGCCGAAGGCCACGCGCTGGGCCGCCACGCTGGCGTCCGGGCGCCCGGTGTAGTAAGCGGTGAGCAGGCGGGGGATATCGACCAGCACGCTGGCCGGAGCCGGCTTGCCTGCCAAAGGACTGAGCGTCATGCAAAAACCTCGAGATCAACGAATGTTGGTGTTGGAACACGCAGTGTACTGGGAGTTGCACTGCCATGCGACGGTGCGCTGAGCATTAGTTACCGGCCACTTGCCACCATCCAGGGAACATCTGTTGTACCAAAGGCTCGGCAAAGCGCTCGTCGATCAACACCAGCACGCCACGGTCGTCATCCCCGCGAATGACCCGCCCGGCGGCCTGGATCACCTTGCGCACTCCGGGATACAAATAGGCGTAGTCGAAACCAGCACCGAACTGCCGGCCCAGACGCTGCTTGAACTGCTCATTGATCGGGTTCACCTGGGGCAGGCCGAGGGTCGCGACGAATGCCCCAATCAGTCGCGTACCGGGCAAGTCGATGCCCTCGCCGAATGCCCCACCCAGCACCGCAAAGCCAACCCCCTGCCCGTCTGCCACGAAGCGATCGAGGAACGCCTGACGCGCAGCTTCGTCCATGCCGGGGGCCTGAGCCCAGGAAGGGATGCCGGGATGTTGCTGGGCAAGTAGGCTAGCCACCTGCTGCAGGTACTCGAAACTGCTGAAGAACGCCAGGTAATTGCCTGGCTGACGTTGATACTGCTCGGCAATCAGTTGAGTGATTGGCGCCAGTGAGGCCTGGCGCTCGCGGTACCGGGTCGATACGTGGCTGGCAATGTGCACTTGAAGTTGTTCGGCGCGAAACGGTGCCGCAACCTCCAGCCAGGCGGTATCCACCGGCATGCCGAGCAAGTCGGTGTAGAAACGCCGCGGGCTCAAAGTCGCCGAAAACAGCGTGACACTGCGCGCTGCTTGCATGCGCGGGGCAAGCAGCCGCGCTGGCGTTACATTGCGTAAGCACACACTGGCCAAGCGACGCCTGCGTGGGCCTTCACGCAGGCTGACGTCGAACAGGAAATGCTCATCGAATAACTCGGCTACCCGGCTGAACTGCAGCGCCTGGTAAAAGAACTGCAACACCTGCACATCCACTTCGGCGGGCTTTTCGTTGAGGCGCTCCTGAATCAGCCCGATGCATTGCTGCAGTGCACGCAGAAACTGCTCGGGCAACTGCTCACTGGCCTGATAGGGGGCCTGCTGGGTTTTGAACAGCGCGTTCCACTGACGGTTCAGCCGGTCCAGGGCGCTCCCCAGGCCGGCAGGTTTGGCTTGGCGCAACGCAAGCAACTGGCCTTGATCAAGGGTGGCGCTGTACATGCCGCGCCCGCGCTCGACTAGGTTGTGCGCTTCGTCTACCAACACGGCCACACGCCACTGGTTGAGCTGAGTCAGGCCGAACAACAAGGCATGGGCATCGAAGTAATAGTTGTAGTCGGCGACCACCACGTCCACCCAGCGGGCCATTTCCTGGCCCAGGTAATATGGACAAACCTGATGCGCCAATGCCACGTCGCGCAGCCCGGCACGGTCAAGCATGGGCCGCGATGCCGCCGCCTGGCGCGCAGCGGGCAAACGATCATAAAAGCCTTGTGCCAGCGGACAGGAGTCGCCATGACAGGCCTTGTCCGGGTGTTCGCAGGCCTTGTCGCGGGCTACCAGCTCCAGGGTACGCAAAGCCGGTTGCGGGTTAGCCGCACTGATCTGGCTCAGTGCATCGAGCGCCAGCGCCCGGCCTGGGGTCTTGGCGGTTAGAAAAAACACTTTGTCCAATTGCTGGGGAACCACGGCCTTGAGCAGTGGAAACAAGGTGCCCAGTGTCTTGCCGATGCCGGTACTGGCCTGGGCCATCAGGCAACGCCCGGTGCTGACTGCTTTGTATAACGTTTCAGCCAGTTGACGCTGCCCTTGCCGAAACTGCGGGTAAGGAAAGCTCAAAGCCTGCAAGCCCAGGTTGCGCTGGGCCAGGCGTTGCTGCTGGGCCTGCGCCCATGCCAGAAAGCGTTGGCACTGGGTTTCGAAGAAGCGCTGCAACGCATCTGCAGGGTAGTGCTCGCTGATCAACGTCTGGCTGGCGTTGTCGACATCCAGGTACACCAACGCCACCTCGACGCTTGCCAATTGTCGCGCCTGACACAGCAGCCAGGCATAGACCTTGGCCTGGGCCCAATGCAGTTGGCGGTGATTGGCCGGCTGGCGTGCCAGATCACCGCGGTAGGTCTTGATCTCCTCAAGGCGATTGGCGACCGGGTCGTAGCCATCGGCACGCCCGCGAACCTGCAAACCCTGATACTCACCCGCCAATGTGATCTCAGACTCATACCCCGCAGTTCGCGTGGCCACTACCCGGCGATGCCCCTCCATACCTTCTTGAGCAGTGGGTGAAGGGGTGAAGCGCAGGTCAAGATCGCCCACCTTGGCGCTGAACTCACATAACGCCCGCACCGCCACGCGATAACTCACGCGGACTCGCTCCAGCGCACATGGCAGACCGCTACCGGCAGAGCATGTTCAGCGCAAAACTCCAGCCAGCGCAGCTGGTTGTCCTGCAGGCGGTCACCGGGGCCCTTGACCTCCACCATCAGGTAGCGCTGCTGCTCAGGCCAGAACTGAATCAGGTCCGGCATACCGGTGCGATTGTTACGAATATCCTGCAGCAGGCGCAGGAAACAGTGTTTCAAGTGCGAGGGCGGCACACAGGCCAAGGCCTGATCGAGCAACTGGCTGCTGAGCATGGACCAGAATACGAACGGTGACTGCAAGCCGTGCTTGGAGGCAAAGCAATCGAGGATGGCAAGCCGGTGGGATTTATCGTCCAGGCGCCCCAGGCAGGCTGCCAACTGTGCTGCGCGCCGCTGCTGGAAATCACTGTCATGTAGATCCTGGGGGGCCGCCTGAAACGGATTGAAGAAGGCCCCAGGCACTGGGGCGAATATAGCCTCCCAGCACAACAGCCCGAATAAGCTATTGAATAGGGTGTTTTCAACATAGTGCACGTGCCCCCCGGCTTGTTCCAGGTGCTGGCGCACGGCCTCCTCCACCCCCAGCGCTGCCTGCTCGCGAGGCAGTTCAAGCTCGATCAGCTCGAGCCGGCGCCGCTGGCGGCGTGGCTGCGGCGGGCCGCCAAGTTTGCGAGCCAGCCGCGGCAGCATGCGCTGCAGTGCCTGCACCTCCAGTGGGTTGGCCGGCGCGGCGGCCATTTGCTGAGCCAGGCTGTAAGCCTGCTCCCAGCGTTCGCTGCGCTCGCATACACGAACCTGGCGGATACGCGCTTGCGTATGGCTGCTGCGGGCATACACCGCCAATGCCTGATCCCAGTCACCCAGGCGCTCGCACTGCTGGCCAACGGCGTACAGCAGCCGGCTGTAGCGCCGCGCCAGCCACGGGTTGTCAAAGGCCTGATCAGCCAGGGCCGCCAGCACCGAAGCGGGCGCCTCACCCAGTTCCAGGCGCTCGCCACACTGATGCAACACCATGGCCTGGTCAACTTCACTGCGCCGATGCAAAGCCCGGGAATCGGGAGTGAAAGCCACTTGCTCGAAACGCACAAGCCCAAGGTCGGCCAGCACGAATTCCGACCAGTCTTGATAGAGATTGCCGAAAAACAGCAAACGTATTCGGTCGCACAGTGGCTGCAGGCACCATTGCACGATTCCAACCGGCGCCTGGCTGAACCACTCCTGCAACGGTCGCGGTGTCAGCCCCATGGGCAGCAACTGTGCGAACAGGTCGTTTTTGGCTGCCCGCGGTCGAGCTAGCAGACCGGCGAAACCAACGGCCAGCTCGTCCTTGCGCAGCAACGCGAACAGCTGCTCGAGGCTCAAGGCTTCTGGCTCACGCACCCAGCCCAGCGCCAGAAGCGGCTGCAAGGCGCAGGCGGTGTCACCGATTTCGGCATAGTCCAACCGGTCGCAGCGAAACAGCTCGCCCTTGCGCATGACCATGCGCACCATTAGGGCCTGGGCTGGCTGCGCCAAGGTGGCAAAGGACTGGATGAACGCGAGCTCCTGCTCATCCAGCAGGTCGGCATAGCGTGACTCGACCCACAGCAGCACCTGGCGAAAGTTATGCAGGTAATAAAGCGGGTCATCTACAGAATGGGCAATCACAAGACGGGGGTCGGGCAGCTAGAGTGAGCACTGTTTATACATACAGATCACTGCGCTAAGCAAGCACCCGGGGGCTTTGTGCCGGCCTACCGACGAACGGTGTCGTCCGTCGTGGCGCGGATCAGGCTCTGCAAGGCCGCCACCAGCCCATCAGGTTGGCCGCCCAGCCACCTGAGCATTCGAAACTGCCGATAGCCACCCCGCAGGCTGAATTGCTCACCAGCCACCACCTGCAGGGCCGAGTCAGCGCTCGCCGCCGCGCTGGATGGGCACATCTTGGCCGATGGGATACGTACCCAGAGGGCGTATCCGCCCTGGGGCATGTCGAAATCCACCGAGGTGCCCATCACCACCCGAAGGTGCTGGCACAGTTGCTCCATCTGCCCTTGCAGCGCTACCCGCGTTCTGGCCAGATGTTCGTCGATTTCGCCGGAGTAAATCATCTGCGCCACCGCTTGCTGGCGCATCGGAGCCAACTGGAACGCTCGCTGGCTGAATGCCTCTGCCACAGCGTCGTGGCGCCCAAGCAGGTAGGCGTAAGGTGCTTCAGCGCCAACGGCGGCCTCTAGCGATCCCAGCACCAACAGCCACTGGGGGTCTACCAAGTCTCGTAACCGTGAGCACGGTGGCTGGCTGAAGCACAGCTCGCTGTCCACATCGTTCTCCAGCAACCAGACGGGGTGATCTGCCAGCAGATCTGCGATCTGCTGCTGAGCGTGCAGGGGCATCAAGCGCCCCGTCGGCAAACTCAGGCACGAAGGCATGAGCACCATGCGCACCGGCTCGCATCGGAGCAGCCTGGCCAGGCTTTGGAGATCGATACTGCCACTACTGTCCAGGGGTACCTCGAGCACCCGCACCTGGCAGTTGTGTAACGCGCGCAGGATGCGCCAGCAGCACGGTGAGGCCACCACCACGGTGCTGCCACGCAAGGCCAAGGCCTGAAGAAGAATTTCCATGACCCCTTGTACATCCGGGCCCAAGTGCACATCTTCGCCACGCCAGTACTGAAGAGAGGACTGGGTGTAACGCTGGGCCAGAGCCTCACGCAAGCGTGGCGCCCCTAGTAAGCGCACCGGCCGCCCCCGCTGGCGCCCCAGACGCCGCTCATGGGCGAACAGCGCACGCTCCAGCAAAGGTTGCGCAGGCAGCGTTTGGCTTACATCGGCTCGGCCGTTCAGCCAACCCACTTGGGCGAAGTAGCCGGACCTGGCCCTCGATTGCACACGCCCTTCATGCTCGAGCAGGCTATAGGCCGCCTGCACGGTGGCCAACGACACCCGCATGCGCTGGGACAACGCCCTGAGCGAGGGCAAGCGTTGTTGCCCGCCGCGCTCGGCCTCTTCGATCAAACCGACCAGGTAGCGATACACTGCCTGATAGGCGAACTCACGCTCCATCTGGCTGCGCCTTGCGCTGAGCGGTGCCGACAAAGCGTAGTTGCACATCACGGCGGGCGAGGTTGGTCAGCAACTGGCGGAACCCCTGCCCCAGCCTGCCTTTGTAAACCATGCGCAACTTCGCCAAGGGTAGGCCGCTGGTATTGACGATCCAGTCTTTCACGGCATCAGGGCAAGGTTTACCTTGCAAGGCTCGGTGCAGGTAGGGCAAGGCCACCAGCATGTCGGCATGGCAACATTGCAGAAACCGCTCCAGCCCCACGCCTTGATTGGTAAACGGCCGGTACAACATGCAGGCGAGCTGGGTCTGTTCAAGCCCATAGGCGCTGGCCAAGCGCACCGGCTGGGACACCTGAGGCTCGCTGGTCGTATCTGCCTCGACCAGGCGCAAGTGGTGCCCAGTTGCGCCAGGCGCGTTGCAGCGCCCCTGCATCTCCAACAGCTGCGCCATTGCCAATGGGTCGACATAGGCCGCCAGCGGCTGGCCTTCGCGTTCTGCCTGGAAATGCCAGCCCAGCACTCGGTCGAGGTCGCCGTCACCGAGCAACTGCGCCAGCAGATCGTCAATCATGAGCACATGCAGCGGCAGGCTTCGATCAGGGGGACTGGCCGGGGGGTCGATTACCCCGCCCGGTGTTCCAGCCACTGCATGCAGCTGACCTAACCACCTGGCCAGGCTGTCCAGGCACTGGTGCAGTGAATTGGGGCTGTCCAGCCCTGCCCGGCGCAGGCTGCGCCGAGCCCAGGCGGCAAACCGTCGGCGCTGGCTGGCGGGCATGGCCGTTACCAGCGCATCGGCGCCCGGATACGCAGTCAGTGCCAAGCGCACTGCGTCGGCCAACTCCAGATGCGTGCGGCTGCCCAGCAGTGCTTCGGGCCGAGCATCGACGAGGTGGCCGAACAGCAACAAGGCTTCACGGGACAAGGGCAAATGCCGCGCCGTGAGCTCAGTTTGGCAACAAAATGGCCCTACAGTCGCACCCTCGACCATCTGCAATTGCACCCGCGGATCATCATGCATGAACAACGCGTTGAAGGTCCGCTCATGCTGCTGCAACAGCGCGCTGCTGTTCTGAGGCAAACAGGTGACCAGTACCCGTAACTTGAAGGTCACCGGTGCGCGCAGGGCGATGCTCAACTGCGCGGCGCGCAGTACCGCCAACAACCTTGCGCTCTGACGGTCTGCCCCATGCACCACCAATAGCCGGAACGTACCGATGTACTCAGGGCCGCCAGCAATGACCAGCAAGCGCTGGATCAACAACTGCAGCGATGCTCGCTGCCCCTGGGACATATGAGCCAACAAGCGCTCAAGCACTTGTTGGTAGATGTAATGCATAGCTTGGTCGTGAACGATGCTCACAGCGTTACCCCACAACTTCGATCAACGATACGACGCACCTTCCGAGCAGCGGCGCGACGAACTAATCTAACGAAACTTCCTACAAATGAATAAGAAACTTGGAAGTTGCAATTCGCTGTCGCCACACCATCGAAAAAAACGAGTGCACCCTGAGGCTGATCACCGCTTCGAACCGCGCATTTCGGCGCCTGCCCTTGATCACAACACGCTCCTTGCGCCAACTATCAATACGCCATTATCGAACGTTGCTTAAGGATTAAAAGATACAGATCTTAGTGAAAAAACCATTCAGAAATCCGTTAACCCTTATTACGCACAATAGGCCAGGGCTGCCCAGCTAAACTAAAATGTGCGGCAACATTGCCTTACAAATATAAGACTGACGCGCAGCTAGTTTTAACTAGGCCAGATGCAAAAAAACCGGGCATTCACCCGGTTCGTATCAATAGCGAAAAGCCTTCAGTGAGGCGCTAAATCAAGCACCACTCTTCCGCCGCAAGGGCACTGGTCCATGTAGCGGTGAGCCTCGACCACCTCGGCAAATGGATAGACCTTGATGATCTGCGGCGTCAGCAATTGGTCAGCGGTGAACTGGTTGATGTCGCGCAGCGCCCGTTGCAACGCCACTTGATCCTGGCTGATGCCCAACTCCGGCTTGCCGGTGAAGTTACCGATACAGTGCACATAGAACTGGATGTTTTTCTGGAAGGCTGCGCACGCCGGGAATGGCGTCTGGTTGCCGCCCTGCAGGCCGTAAAGTACCAGGCTGCCACGCGGCGCCAACACATCACCGAGCAGCGACATCTGCGGCCCGCCCATACCATCGAGCACCATGTCCACGCCACGACCATCGGTATATTTGCCGATTTGCATCAACAAGTCCTGCTCTTCCGTGACGATCACCTTCTCAGCACCCAGACCCAGCAAGTACTCACGCTGCTCGGGGTCCTTGGTGGCGGCGAACACCTTCAGGCCCAGCGCCTTACCCAGTTGCACGAAAGCCGGCCCAGCACAGTGGCTGGCGTCAGTGACCAGGGCGGTTTGGCCCGCCTTGGCTCGGGCCAGGTCAACGTAGGCGAAATAAGCGATCAGCAGCGGCGTGTAATGCACGCTGGCCTCGATCGGCGTGAGGATATCCGGGTAGCGAGTGATGGCCGTACGGGGCAAAACGATGACGTCCCCATACACCGGGTGCTCGTTGGCGCTAGTGGCCGGGAAGCTGGCTACCCGGTCGCCCAAGGCGATATCGTCGACGCCCTCACCCACCGCTGTGACAACACCAGCCATCTCGTGGCCGATGCCAGCCGGCAGGCGCGCTTGGGATGGCGCCAGGTTCTGCCGCCAGAGCACGTCATACCAGCTTACCCCGATCGCCTCGACACGGATCTGCACCTCGCCAAAAGCAGGTGACGGTTCGGCCTGCTCTTCGCAGCGCAGCACATCGGCAGCGCCGAACTTGTGGAAACGGACCATGCGGGACATCGCATACCTCGCCTGTGTGAATCTCGTATTACCACGGACTTTATCCGGGCTTTTGCCGTTAGACCATCAGCGGCTATTAATAGTCGACATGCCTGTCATCGATTGGGCACCTGACTTTCCTACACATTGGCCCCCGGAAATCGGTGCAGGGTAACAGCCTTTGGCCTTAATATTCACCCCTGCCCCACTGCAAGCGAAGCGCACCGATGAATCGAAACGACCTGCGTCGCGTAGACCTCAACCTGCTGATCGTGTTCGAAACCCTGATGCACGAGCGTAGCGTGACCCGTGCAGCCGAAAAGTTGTTTCTCGGCCAACCGGCGATCAGCGCAGCCTTGTCGCGTCTGCGCAACCTGTTCGATGACCCGTTGTTCGTGCGTACCGGTCGCAGCATGGAACCGTCGGCACGGGCCAATGAAATATTCGCCCTGTTGTCGCCAGCACTGGACTCGATCTCCACCGCCGTCAGCCGCGCCGCCGAGTTCGACCCGGCCACCAGCAACGCGGTGTTTCGCATCGGCCTATCGGACGACGCCGAGTTCGCATTGCTGCCCCAGTTACTAAAGCGCGTACGCGCCGAGGCCCCGGGTATCGTGCTGGTGGTGCGCCGGGTCAACTACCTGCTGATGCCGACCTTGCTGGCCTCGGGCGAAATCTCTGTGGGTGTGAGTTACACCAGTGAACTGCCCGCCAATGCCAAGCGCAAGGTCTTGCGCCGCAGCAAGCCCAAGCTGCTGCGTGCCGACAGCGTGCCAGGCAGCATTACGCTGGACGATTTCTGCGCCCGCCCCCATGCATTGGTGTCGTTTGCCGGTGACCTGTCAGGCTTCATTGACGAGGCATTGGATGAAATCGATCGCAAACGCCATGTGGTCCTGGCAGTGCCTCAGTTCAACGGCTTGGGCAGTTTGCTAGCAGGCACCGATATCCTCGCCACGGTGCCAGATTACACCGCCGATGCCCTGACCGCGGCAGGTGGGCTGCGCGCGGAGGATCTTCCGATCGACGTACGCTCGTTCGAGCTGCACATGGCCTGGCGAGGCGCGCAGGACAATGACCCGGCCGAGCGCTGGTTGCGCTCGCGGATACAGATGTTCTTCGGCGACCCTGACAGTCTTTAGGTTTCGTCGGCCAGGCTGTTTAGTCGATCATTTCTGCCTTTCCACAATCCATGTACCTCACTCACTTCCAGTGAATTGTTACATTGGGGGCACATCTGAGGGCATGATTTCGAAGGTTTGAATCGCCGCTCGTTCCTTACACCCCGCCCAGACGCCGCAAAGATACAGATTTGAACTCATGGTCACCTCAGCGATATCAACATTGGTCGCCTTGCAAATCACTGGCCAAAGCAAAGGCCACTGCTGCCTGGGCATGCAATTGAGTGGTATCGAACAAGGCCAGTGCGCTGTGCTCAGGTTTGATCAACAGCCCTATCTCGGTACATCCCAGAATAATGGCTTGCGCACCGCGGGCTGCCAGCGAATCGATGACCTGCTGATACAACAACCGCGACGTGTCGTTTATAACGCCAATGCACAATTCGTCGTAGATGATGCGGTGAACGACTGCGCGGGCCTCGGCATCTGGCACCAGGACCTTCAAGCCCATCGCTTTCAATCGGTCTTTGAGAAAGTCTTGTTCCATTGTGAACGACGTACCTAACAAACCTACCGTCGTCACGCCGGCCGCCAACGCAGCCTTCGCGGTGGGATCGGCGATGTGCAGAAAGGGAATATTGAGGGCGTGTTGAATCTGCTCGGCGACCTTGTGCATCGTGTTGGTACACAGAACCACGCAATCCGCGCCGCCAGATTCGAGCCTTCGCGCCGCATCCGCTAAAATCGCGCCGGCATCCGACCAACGCCCCAGATGCTGCGCTTGCTCAATGGGGCCGAAATCGACACTGTACATCAGCAATTGCGCGGAGCGCAGCGGGCCTAACTGGGTTCTGACTTGCTGGTTGATAAGCCGGTAGTATTCGATACTGGATTCCCAGCTCATGCCACCGATAAGGCCAATAGTGCGCATGCGATGCTCCAAAAATGATGAATGAGTGCGAAAAAGCTTCCCATCGAACAAGCGACGTATCTATCAGGAAATTTCATATGCTGAGCCGGGACATATTAGGCGGTGCGGTCTGCGTCCAGCTCTTGCCACGTGCAGCTTACAGCGCCCATGACCCTGCACAGTGGCATACCTTGGGTGTCTCGCTGGAGCGGCAGAAAGGCATACATGCCATCAATTCGGATCGCCGGGTCGATTTCGACACCCTCCCCGGCGTGCTGGCGCAAACCCCCATCGGGGTCGACGTGTTTTCCGAGTCCATGGGCGGGGGCGAATACCTGGTCCTGCGTATGGACCGTTACTTCGCCGATCAACACCTGCCGGCGCTGGACCAGCGCATTGAGTCGGCAGGTCATGCCGGGGCTCTTCGCGTAGCGCAACAGATACGCCGTGCGCTACTTGCGCCGCAAGTCGATCATCTGGCCCTGGAGCAGAGAGTGCTGTCACTGGTAGAGCTGGCCAAACCTGCTCAAGATCGTGCGCAACGCCTCAAATCCAATGCCCTCAAACCGGTGCTGGATCAAATTACCGAGCTATATCAGCAGCCTCTGACACTTGAGCAAATGGCCGAAACCTATGGCTGCAACGCGCTACGTTTGCTGCGTGATTTCACCCGCGCGGTGGGCACCACACCCCATGCCTACCTGGTCGAAATCAGGCTCCAGGCCGCCAGGCATTTGATTGAAACGACTGATCTTACATTGGCGATCATTGCCCTGGAGGCCGGGTTCGCTCACCAATCCCACATGGGCAGCGCTTTCCGTCAGCATCTGGGTATCACGCCGAGCACCTACCGCCGCAGAACAGCTTCGTCACGTAGATGACCTGACTACAGGCCTGATCCAAACGACTCTGGGTGCGCGAAGCGCTCATTGCAGGCGACTGGCATCCAGTCTTTCGAAGATGTCAGATAATGAGGCTCGAAATACCTCGATACGTCGCTCGTAAGCCACCCTGCGCCATGAACTGACGTTTCCGAGTACACCAATCAGTGCGTACTGGCGCTGTCAGCGGCACTCAGGCAGCGTTGGACGCAACTGAGCGAGACGCTCAAGCAGGCGCTGTACGAAACCCTGGGTGATCATCGCCCCCCAGTGCCCATCACAAAATCGCTCGCCCCTCACGCAGTAAGTGATCAAGCTCTGCAACTGCTCAAGACTTGCCTGTTCGATGGCCTCAGGCTCCCTGACTAAGCTGTCGGCGGTAGGACGGTAGTCGAGCGCGACCCAGCATTCCTTGCTCGCCTCTTGGTAGAACTCCTCGACTACCCTGGCGTATATCGGCCAAGGGTGTCCGTCTTTGAAGCTGTAGGCCTCTATGGCCGTCCCCCCTGGGTAGAGCAACGGCAGAAAGTGCAATAAGGCGTCGATATCGGCCTGAGTGGGAAGCATCACAACATCCTTTTCATCGGTCAGGGCCCCATCCTTGCACGATGAGCGTGGCTGATAACAGCTCAAAGCTCGCCCGTGGCTGTGAAAAGCTAGATGAACGGAGTTGTCAGCACATGCAACGCCCTTTGCTGACTTGAGTGAGCGCCAATTCTAGGGTGGTGACGCTTTTTCATGACGCATCCAGCACGTGGCTCATCGAGAATCGATCAGCAGTTGACATTAGAGACGATCAGTCTAAATTAGACCGCATGACTACCTCCAAGCCAACCCCACGCCGAGGCCGCCCACCCAAAGTCGCACGGGAACATGGCGAAACCCACGAGTTGCTGCTGCACTGCGGCATGGAAATCCTCACCGAACAAGGTTTCGCCGCCACTGGTATCGAGGCCGTACTCAAGCGCGTGCAGGTGCCCAAAGGCTCTTTCTACCACTACTTCGAAAGTAAGGAAGCCTTTGGCCAGGCGGTACTGCAGCGCTATGCCGATTACTTCGCGCGAAAGCTCGAACGCAACTTCGCTGATAAAACCGCATCCCCTCTGCAACGGCTGGGCAACTTTGTTGAGGAGGCAAAAGCGGGGATGGCACGCTACCAGTTCCGAAGAGGCTGCCTGGTCGGCAACCTCGGCCAAGAGGTCCTGGTGCTCCCGGACAGCTTCCGCGAACAGTTGGAGTTGACCCTGCAGGATTGGGAGCAGCGCCTGGCAACATGCCTGGAGGAAGCGGTCAAGCTGGGAGAGGTAGCTGGCGGACAAGACTGCAAGGCCCTCGCCGCTTATTTCTGGGTAGGTTGGGAGGGCGCAGTGCTGCGTGCACGGCTGACCCAGACTGTCCGCCCGCTGGACATTTTCTATCGAGGGTTTCTGAACGGAATCACTCGCTGATTCCTTTCGGTCTATTTAAAGACAACCAGTCTAAATAAGGACGAATCATGTTCAACGCCATTTTGATCGAGAAGCAGGATGATCAGCACACTGCGCGAGTCAGCGAACTGCCAGAGGATCAACTGCCGACCGGTAACGTCACCGTCAAGGTGGCCTACAGCACCTTGAACTACAAAGACGCGCTCGCAATCACTGGCAAAGGCCCAGTCGTGCGTCAATTTCCGATGGTGCCAGGCATCGATCTTGCCGGCACTGTCGAGGCCAGTGACGATCCTCGCTATCAGCCTGGCGATCGTGTGCTGCTCAATGGCTGGGGTGTTGGTGAGGGGCATTGGGGAGGGCTTGCTCAGAAGGCTCGGGTCAACGCCGACTGGCTCATTCCCCATCCCGAAGGGCTGAACGAGCGTCAATCGATGGCCATCGGCACAGCGGGGTACACCGCCATGCTCTGCCTGATGGCCTTTGAACGCCATGGGCTCGAACCCAGCGCTGGGCCGGTGCTGGTCACCGGTGCCAGCGGCGGCGTGGGCAGTTTCGCCATCAGCCTTCTGGCACGCGCTGGCTATACCGTGACCGCCGCCACGGGCAAGTCCAGTGAGCACGAGTACCTGAAAAGCCTGGGTGCGACGACCATCATCGACCGCGGGGAACTGTCAGCGCCAGGGCGGCCGCTGGCAAAAGAAAAATGGGCAGCCGTCGTGGACTCGGTCGGCAGCCACACGCTGGTCAATGCCTGCGCAAGCACGATGTCCGAAGGCTTGGTAGCGGCTTGCGGCTTGGCTCAAGGTATGGACTTCCCGGCTACCGTCGCACCCTTCATCCTCAGAGGGGTGAGCCTGCTCGGGATCAACAGCGTAACGCAGCCTTATGAACGGCGTATCGAAGCCTGGCAGAGACTGTCTACCCAACTCAACCTCGACGATTTAGCCTTCATGACCAAAGAGGTCACTTTGCAAAAGTCGCTGGCAGCTGCCTCGCAGCTCATGCAAGGGCAGATTCGTGGCCGGTTGATCGTTGATGTGAACAGCTAGGAATCGCCAGGGTCATCTGGTCGACTAGCGCTAGAGCTTGGCGGGCGTTATGGGATCACCTGCGAGCAGCAACGGCCAATATCGCCTGCCCATGGTCGATTACCGGCACCGGCATATGTTCGCGTCGGCTGGTCAACCAGGCTCGCATGCGCTCGGTATCGAAAATCTGGCCTTCGTCCATCATCAACAGAATGAGGGCCTGGGAGACGCGGTAGCAGCCACACAACGAACAGCGCCGCTCCTCCCAACCGATGATGGATTCGATAGTCTCAGCTTGGCCCGCACAAATCAGGCAACTCATGGAAGCCCCCTTATTCTTGTATCGTAGGCTGGATGCGATTTTCGTCAGGATGCAATGATCAACTATGGCTATATGAGCATTGTGTGAAGCCGATAATTCCGTCCCCAGTACATCTATCGCAGGGTGAGGCAAAGCTGCCTCGCCCCTTGCGATAACGGCCGCTGGGTCGAGGCGAGGCTGGCGTTATGGAGAGATGGGGTCACTGGCCGGAAAGGTTTCATCCAAGGCACTGTCGACGGTATTTTCGTCGGGCTGAGTCAGCTCGCCACAGTTACAGCCGGCCATGCGGCACGGTTCACCCTGATGGTGGCCGGTTGCGCAGGCCTCGCAGCAGTAGGCTTTATCACCCTGAACCATGGCATTGGCGTCCACAGTGCAAGAACAATGGTTGCACGAACAACGTTGCTCATTCATCACGGCCTTCTCCACAAGTCGTCAGCCTGAACTGCAGGCCACCTAGGCTTCGAGGGCGCTCAGCAACGCGTTGCTTTATTCGATCGTTAAACTTGCCGACAAATGGCGGCATTGGCTTGGCACCAAGCGCTCGGGACTACGATCAGTTCAGGCGAGTGACGGTCAGCGCTGTTACAGCGATGCGCTCCACGCGTTCGTAGCCTGGTTCGAGCAACTGCTCGCCAAACACGTCCGGGTCCAGCTCTTGGTAAGTCCAACCCAATTCAGGCCCAGCAAGAATCGGACGTATGGCTTCCTGGAACGCATCACGCCCATCAACGATAGCGACACCGGTATACAGCAACAACGTGCCACCTACTTTCAGACGCTCACAAGCCTGCTCGACAATTCGCAATGACAGCTCGGCGCCCAGCGCGGCGCCGCCATGGCGGTAAGCGCGGTGCTCGGCGTCAAGCATATAGGGTGGGTTCGCGACGATCAGGTCGAACAGCCCGGTCACTTCATCGAAAAGATCGCTGCGCGACACGGTGATGTTGCTTACCCCCGCCAGGGCCGCATTCACGGCCGTATACCGCAGCGCTTTGGGATTGATATCCACCGCACTGACCTGCGCATGGGGCGCGGCGCGGGCGATCAGCAATGCCCCAACCCCACTGCCGCAACCCATGTCCAGCGCATGCTGCACCGGCTCGGGCCGGCTGCGAAGATGATCTTGTATGCACTGGGCAAAGCGGTAGCTGTCTGGCCCGAAGAAGACCGCGTCGTGACTGTCGGTGGGCCAGGCTGAATGCACCAACAGCATTTCATCCAGGCTGGACCAACGTACCGTGCTGCGCCACAGGGCCCCCTGGGCGTCCAATACGCCTGCCACACGCAGTTGCTCCAGCTCGTCGGCGCTGATCAGCTGCGAGGCGAACGGACGGCTCCATCCGAATACATCACGCATTGTCTGCGCGCGTTGCGAACCTTCACGCGCATTGACCCTAGCCTGCGTAGCGGGCGTCACGCAGATGAATCGATAACCATCGGCCTTGAGCCGTTTTCCGAGCTGCAGCAACGCCTCGTCGGCATGTGCCTGAGTCGAATCGAGCATCACAGGAGCCCCCCGTGCATCAAGCCGGTTGCCTGTATGAACGCGCGCGTGGCATTGAGCCCCTGCTGGCTTGCGTGCCGGTTGCCGGCCATTGCCTGTATCAACGTATCCACATCCGTAGTGCGTGGAAAGATTGGCGCCTGGGTCTGCAGCTGCAAAGCGCGCTCCCATTGCCCTGGCGGCACTCTGCGCACTGCCGGGCGCTGCCAGGTGCCGGCGATCCAGTCATACCACAGCTGTTTTTCGTAGGCGTCGAACACGCCGAACATAGGTGCTGTAGGCCCTTCGATGACAGACCAGAACCGGCTTTCTTTCGGATCGGCGTTGCGCCTGACCCAGCCCTGATCTTCAAGCGCCTGCACGAACGCAGGCATCGAGCCAGGCTCGGCAAGCCATTCATTAATCGTGCGCCCGCTCAGCCGGCAGCGATCCGAATGCATGCACTGCCCATAGAGCCCTTTGCGCTCCAGGGCTTCGAACAACTCGGTCTGCAAGTCGAAAGAGGCGACCATCGAGGGCGTATCGTCACCCAGGTCGTTCAGGCGATATCCGTGGCGCACACGCTCGTAGAACGCCGGCCCCTCATCCTGGGCCAGGTCGGCGAAGCTGGACAGGGCCAGATTCGCATGGCCACTGGCAGCGTTGTCGATGGTCACGTGTAGCTGGAAGTAGTGCGCATCGATGCCCAACTCGGCCAGCTCATGGGTGGTGATCAGCAAGTGCAGCGGCGGTTGCTCATAGCCTAAGTTGTAGCCGATCACCTCTGGCAAGAACCGCTCACAGTGCTGCCCCAATGCCAGTTGCAGGGCGCCCTGCAGGTAACGTGCAGGTTCGAGCGGCGGCGACTGACGGCAGCCAAGACGGCTCAGCAGACGCTGAAAGATCAACACGTGATTGCAATGCGGGTCGCCATCACCAAGTTCCTCGAGGAACGTGCGGATCAAGCCGTGAAAGCGAGGGTCTTGCCAATGCCACAACATGCCGTGCAGCCAGGCGCCGTCCACTGCCTTGGTCGGTGCGACCTGATGCAAAAACCAAAGCGCGTGGGCACGGTTGGTGAAGTAGCGTCGAGGCGCACCCTCGCGGCGCTGCTGAAGATACAAGGCATGTTCATTGGCAACGCGTCGAGTGTGCTCATCAGCCCACTGCGGCAATCTCCGAGGATCGTCTGGCAGGTCATCGGGCAATACGCGTGCATGGCGCAATTGCTCGTCCAGCCATGTCTCGGTGTTTGCTTGGGGACCTTGGAGCAGGGCTTTGTAGCGGCTTTCCAGCCCTTCGCCGGCCTCGAACGTTCTGGGTGTGAAGTGAGCTTGGGTCGTGGCCACGTGCGTTCTCGTTTTTTTTGTAAGACATGAACAAACGAGTGGGCCACCCACCAGGAATTCGTTTCAATTTCAGGTTGACGGATGAATGGCAACTTGGCTGCAGCGGGTCGTGCGCAGAAGCCCCACTGCGTGAAAAAAACTAAACCTTCTGACGCGCAGCGGCTCAACCAATTGCGACATAGAGGTCGCCCCCATAAAACAAAGGAGTCAGAGATGAACAAGCCATTCTGGAAAATCGCCGGCGTCACCCTGCTGATGGGTCTCGCTTCACTTCAGGTCCAAGCGGCATCGTCCAATGACTTCGTCGACGCCGCGACCGAAGCGGGTATCGCAGAGGTGGTCACTGGCAAGCTGGCACTGGAAAAAAGCCAGAACGCAGACATCAAACAGTTCGCACAGCAAATGGTCACCGACCACACCAAGGCCAATCAGCAGCTGGGCGAAATTGCGCGCAAGCTCGACATTAGCGTCCCCGACGAGGCGGCGCTGACCGACAAGGTCAAGAAAATGATCCTGGAATGGCGCGAGGAGTCCTTCGACCGCTCGTACGTCAACAACCAGGTCGACGCACACGAGAAAGCCGTGGAGCTGTTCAAGAAAGAGGCGTCGTCCTCCGACAAACCAGAGCTCAAGGCATTTGCCAGCGAAACGCTGCCAACTCTTGAAGATCACCTGAAGCAGGCCAAAGCGCTGCAGGCTACTCACGCCAAATAACTTGCAAGGCTCAAGCCCTGGGAGTCGTAATACCCCTCAGGGTTTTCGGGTCTGCTCTTCTTCCCGTTTGTCTTCAGCCTGGCCCTCGGCCTTGTCCACCAGCAATGGCATGGTTCCAAGTACCAACAGGGCCAGCACCGTACTGACCAGTGCAGTGGCCTCGCGCCCCATACCGGCTGCGGTGCCGATCGCCGCTGTCATCCATAACCCGGCGGCTGTGGTCAGCCCCTTGACATGGCTGGTGTCCTGACCATTTCCTTTGAGAATGGTACCCGCCCCCAGAAACCCGATACCGGCCACGATACCTTGGATCACGCGGCTCAATGCCTGCTCATCGGCTCCAGCCATGCTCGGCGCCAGCACGAAAAGTGCCGCACCCAGGCTTACCAGCATATGTGTCCTTACCCCCGCGGATTTACCCTTGTGCTCGCGCTCAAAACCCAACACAGCGCCTAATACGGCAGCCATCAGCAGACGTACCACTATCCGCAAGATTTCGCGCCCATCACCAATATCGGCGAACTCGGCCAGAATCGTTTCCCAAATCATATCCATTGCCAGCATCCAGCTTGATCGAGCGCTGAACCTGGCGGGGCTGCAGGCAGGCTCGAGACTTATAGGAGTGAAGAGCGGTCTATCAGAACTGTTTCTGCTGCGATGACGATTCAAAACTGCCAGGGGTGCAACATTACTGCACCAAGGCTCCCATCAAATATCCAGTGCACCTGCGATAAGGGCGCTGAGCTTATCTGCGACATCGCCACTGGCCGCGTCCAGCAGGCATATCGGTACGCCTTCCAAAGCCGATTGTGTGCCTAACGCCCCCTCGGCAAGCAGCGCCAGCGGGCAGTCCACCTCCATCTGCACGCAACGCAGCGCTTTGGCCAAGGCCGTGTTGATCGGCCCCTGCAGCGCGATCACAAGAGCCGCGGGCTGCATGGAAGCACAGACCAATGGCAACTCCTCCAGTGGCTGCCCGCAACCAAGCACCTCAATGCGTTGACGCTCGCCACTGAGCAGCAGGCCGTGACACAAGAGCTGTAATTCGGCTTGCCCTGCCGTACCTGCCAGCAGCACGCGCGGGGCCTGCACCTGGTTCATCTGCAAGCGCATCAGTAAGCGAGCACGCAAGAACGAATCGAGAAACAGCCATTGGCTACGCTGCCCTGACGCAGCACCCGACGCCAGTTCGTACCAGACCGGCATCAGTACCTCGCGCAGCACGCAGGCCTTGGGTAACAACGTAAACAGTTGCCCATGGATCGCTTCGAGCGCTTGCCCATCGAAGGCCGCACAGGCCCGCAGCACGGCGCAACGCCATTGGTCGAACGGCGAGTGCTGCTGAAAGTGGACTTCGGGTTGGTTCGCGAGCCTGTCACCGACCTTACTGATCGGCAAGCCGTTGGCTGTCCAACGCAGGATGTCGCGGATACGCTGCACATCGCCTGGCGTGTACAAACGGTGGCCGCCTTCTGTGCGTTGCGGGCTTATCAACCCGTGCCGGCGCTCCCAGGCGCGCAAGGTGACCGGGTTGATGCCGGTCAGGCTGACCACATCGCGCATGGGAAGCAAATCGGGTTGAGGGGAGTCAGTCATAACTAAAAGTTGTCCGAGTAATGGCGCATTCTAAACTGATATGCACCTTCTGCGGCGAGCCCGCTTGCTTCATCATGCACTCAACAGCGCCAAAGCTTGCTGCACTCCAGCCTGAGCGCACCGAACACATACGAATTGCCTGTAGGTGGGCCTAATGATCAACGCAAAACTCCTGCAACTGATGGTCGAACACTCCAACGACGGCATCGTCGTCGCCGAGCAGGAGGGCAACGACAGCATACTCATTTACGTGAACCCTGCGTTCGAGCGACTGACCGGCTACAGCTCGGAAGATATTCTTTATCAGGACTGTCGCTTTCTGCAGGGTGAGTATCACGCCCAGGCGGGTGTTGGGATCATCCGCGACGCGATCCGCGAAGGCCGCCCTAGCCGCCAGGTCCTGCGCAATTACCGTAAAGACGGCAGCCTGTTCTGGAACGAACTTTCCGTGACACCCGTGCGCAATGAAGCGGACCAGCTAACCTACTACATCGGCATTCAACGCGATGTCACCGCACAGGTTAGCGCCGAGGAGAAGGTTCGCGAACTTGAAGCAGAAGTGGCCCAGCTGCGTGAGCAACTGGCTTTGACGCAGCGGTGAAGTAAATCTATACAAGACGGCAGCTATGTATAGATTATTTCGCCTGCTTCGGCTATACCTGTACAACAAATCCTTTTTGTACAGGATTGCCAGGAGCCAAGCATGTCAGTGTATCTACAGGACTTCGCCAAGCGCTTCGCCCGCCTTCAGGGCGACAACCTTGATGCGCTGAGCGAGCTGTATAGCGAGGACATCACCTTTCGCGACCCGCTGCACCACATACAGGGGCTCCCTGCCCTACGCGCCTACTTTCAGCAGCTGTACGCCAATGCCAGCGATATTAGCTATGAATTCACCGGTGCCGATGAAGTCGGCCCGGGACAAGGCTATCTGCGTTGGACCCTGCATTTTAGACATCCGCGCCTGGCCCATGGCCGGCCGATCACCCTGCAGGGCTGCAGCTTCTTGCAGTGGCGCGACCGTGTGCATGCCCATCAGGACTATTTCGACGCGGGCGCCCTGCTATACGAACATATTCCGCTCATGGGCAGCGCCATCCGCTGGCTCAAAGGCAGGTTGGCATGAGCCGCTGCTGGTTGACCGGTGCGAGCAGCGGTATAGGCGCCGAGCTGGCACGCATTCTTCTTGAACAAGGCCATCAGGTTGCATTGGGCGGGCGCCATGCACAACGCCTCGCGCCGCTGGCTGAGCGCTTCCCAGGGCAAGTTCTGCTAGCCATCGGCGAAGTGGACGATCCCCAACATGCTCCCGAGGCCGCAGCGCTGATCGAGCGCAGCTGGGGCGGGCTGGACTGCGTCATTCTTAACGCCGGCACGTGCGAATACCTTGAGCCTGGCCATTTCGATCCAGCGTTGGTCGAACGCGTCATGCGAACCAATTTGATGGGCGTCAGCTATTGCCTGGCAGCAGCCCTGCCCTTGCTTCGTGTCGGCAAGCGGCCCCATTTGGTCGTGATGGGCAGCTCTGTGACCTGGTTGGCCCTGCCCCGCGCAGGCGCGTACGGTGCATCCAAGGCTGCGGTGCGCTACTTGGTGGAGTCGCAGCGGATCGACCTGGCGCGTGAGGGCATCGCGGTCACCTTGGTCAGCCCAGGCTTCGTCGACACCCCCCTGACCCGCCGCAACGATTTCCCCATGCCGCAACTGTGGACGGCCCAGCGCGCCGCGCAATATATCGCCAAGCGCATGCCCGGCCAGCCGCTGGAAATCAACTTCCCGGTAGTTTTCACCTGGGTATTGCGCCTACTTGGAGCGTTACCCGTACGTCTGCGTCTGGCACTGGGCCAACGCCTGGCCCGTCATGAACAGGAATGATGATCCATGCGCATAGCAATCATCGGCAGCGGCATTTCCGGCCTGACCTGCGCCCACCTACTGTCGCGCAAACATGAGGTCACCGTCTTCGAGGCCGAGCAGTGGGTCGGTGGCCACACACACACGTTGGATGTGACCTACCACGGCCAGCGTTATGCGATAGATACAGGGTTCATCGTATTCAACGACTGGACCTACCCCAATTTCATCCGTTTGCTGGACCAACTGGGGGTGGCTTCGCAGCCCACCGAAATGAGTTTTTCCGTGCACGACCCGGCCACGGGCCTTGAGTACAACGGCCACGACCTGAACACGCTGTTCGCGCAACGGCGCAACTTGGTGTCTCCTGGTTTCTGGGGCATGATCAGGGACATTCTGCGCTTCAACCGCCAGGCATTGGCCGACCTGGACAGCGGTCGCATCGACAGCAACACCACGCTGGGCAGCTACCTGCAGGCCGAGCACTACGGGCAACGTTTCATCGACCACTACATCGTGCCAATGGGCTCGGCGATCTGGTCGATGTCGCGCGCCGACATGTTGCAGTTTCCCTTGGCATTCTTCGTGCGCTTCTGCCGCAATCATGGCTTGCTGTCCGTCAATCAACGCCCCCAATGGCGCGTCATCACCGGTGGCTCAAGCAGCTATATCGAGCCGCTGTGCCAACCCTTCGCCGACACCCTCAGGCTCAACTGCAAGGTTCACAACGTAGAGCGCGATGAAGGGGGGGTTACTCTGGTGAGCGCCGCAGGAACCGAGCGTTTCGATAATGTCGTTTTTGCCTGCCACAGTGATCAGGCCCTGAGCTTGTTGAACAAGCCAAGCCCAGAGGAGCGCGCCGTGCTTGGAGCCATTGGCTATGCCAGCAATGATGTGGTGCTGCACACCGATACCAGGCTGTTACCCCGTCGCAGGCGTGCCTGGGCCAGTTGGAACTACCGCCTCGGCGGCCCAGCCCAGGCGCCAGCGGCGCTGACCTACAACATGAACATTCTGCAGGGCCTGGAGGCACCCGCCACGTTTTGCGTAAGCCTCAACCAGACCGCGCTGATCGACCCGATGCAGGTGATCGCCAGGTTTCAATACGCTCACCCTCAATACAGCCTCGCAGCGTCGGCTGCTCAGGCGCAGCACGAGCTTTTGCAGGGCCAGCAGCACAGCTACTTCTGTGGCGCTTACTGGGGTAACGGCTTTCATGAGGACGGAGTGGTCAGCGCCTTGAAGGTGGCCGCCCACTTCGACGTGCGACTGTGAACAGCAGCCTGTGCCATGGCTGGGTCAGCCACCGTCGCCTGACGCCTCGGGCTCATGCTTTTGCTTATCGCATCGGCATGTTCTACCTGGACCTGGACGAGCAAGCCTGGCTCAAAAGCCTTTCACGCTGGCTGGGGCACTGGCGCTTCGCACCGCTGTGCTGGCGCGAAACCGACTATCTGCCGGGCAGCACCCGGCGCGGTGAATCACTGGCCGATGCCGCTCGCTCACTGGTCGAGCAGGCCACCGGCCAGAGACCCCTTGGGCCGGTGCGGCTGCTGACGCAGCTGCGGTGCTGGGGGTTGTCGTTCAACCCTGTGAGTTTCTACTTCTGCCATGACCACGAAGGCGTACTGGCGGCCATCCTGATGGAAGTACGCAACACGCCCTGGCGCGAACGCTTTCACTACGTGCTACCGGTGCAGGGCAACCTCACCAGGCCGTTCAGCGTGGCCAAGGCATTCCACGTATCGCCGTTCATGGGCTTGAACATGGACTATCACCTGCGCTTCTCACTGAGCGCGGACCACATTCGTATCCACATGCAAAATTGGCAAGACGGCCTGCAAGTCTTTGCAGCCGATCTTGCTCTGCATCGCCATCCCCTGAACAGGCGTTCGCTGCGCCGCTACGTGATGACGTTCCCATGGATGAGCTTGCGCACTGTTTCGGCCATCTACTGGCAAGCGCTGCGCCTGTTGCTCAAACGTACCCCTGTACATGACCACACCCTCAGCCAGGGCGACCTGGCCCTAGGCCAACCGTTCGAGGACCCCGAAAATGCCAAATCCCACCCTGAGTGTTAGCAAGTTCGTAGGCCTTGGCCCCTTGCTTGGCGGGCTGGCACGCAGTGCCGTACTTGCCCAACTGGGCAAGTTGCGCCATGGCCACCTACGCCTGCTTAGCCATGGCCAGCAATGGAGTTTCGGTGATCCTGCCAGCCCGTTGCAGGCAGAGGTGGAGATCCTCGATGACGCCACCTGGAGCCTGGTCGCCGGCAATGGTTCGATCGGTGCTGGGGAAGCCTACATTCACGGCTATTGGCGCAGCCCTGACCTGGCACGGGTGACGCGCCTGTTCGTCGCCAACCTAGAGGTGTTGGATGCGCTCGAGGGCGGCCTGGCCCGCCTGGCGCGCCCGGCCCTGCGGATGCTGCACAGGCTAAACCGTAACAGCCGCCGCGGGGCGCGGCGCAACATTCTGGCCCACTACGACCTGGGCAATGCCCTTTTCGAACGGCTGCTGGACCCTACCATGATGTACTCGGCAGCCCAATTCGAGTACCCGGAGCAGGAACTGGAGCAGGCTCAGTTGCATAAACTCGAGCGGATCTGCCAGAAACTCGAGCTCTGCCCAGATGATCACCTGCTTGAGATCGGCACTGGCTGGGGCAGCCTGGCCATCCATGCGGCCACGCATTACGGCTGCCGGGTCACCACCACGACGCTTTCCGAGGCCCAGTACAGCCATACCGTGGCGCGGGTTCAGGCCTTGGGCCTGGAGCAGCGCATCAGTGTGTTGCGCGAAGACTACCGCGACCTGCAAGGTCGCTTCGACAAGCTGGTTTCGATCGAAATGATCGAGGCCGTCGGTCATCGCTACTTGCCGGTGTATTTTCGCCAGTGCGCCTCGCTGCTCAAGCCTGATGGCCTGATGCTGCTGCAGGCGATCACCATTCGCGATCAACGCTACGCCCAAGCCCGCCGCTCGGTCGACTTCATCCAGCGTTACATCTTCCCAGGCGGCGCTTTGCCTTCGCTGAGCGTGATGCTCGATACCGCCAGCCGGCACACGGCGCTGAACCTGCTGCACATGGAGGACTTCGGCCCAGACTATGCGCTGACCCTCCAGCACTGGCGGGACAACTTGCGCCAGGCGCGCCCAGCGCTGGCAGAGCTTGGCTACGACGACACCTTCCAGCGCCTGTGGGAGTTCTACCTGTGCTACTGCCAGGGCGGCTTCGAGGAGCGCGCCATCGGCGTTGCTCACCTGCTCTTTGCCCCGCCCCTGGCACGTCGCGCGCCCCTGCCGGCAAGCGCATGACACACACTGGCAGAGTGCTTGCCAACGCCCTGTGGCTACAGGCTGGCTGGTGGCTGTGCGTACTGGGCGCACAACGCCCCTGCCTGTTGCTGCTGCTGATCCCGGGCTTGGCATTGCATCTGTGCCTGACCCCGGACACTCAGGGCGAAATCAAGGCCATGCTGCGTGTGACCTTGGCGGGGTGTTTACTCGATAGCGTACTGGGGGCGGCTGGCGTATTCGCGTTCGATACTGTCCCACTACCGCTATGGCTTGCGCTGATGTGGCTGGTGCTGGCCAGCGGCATGCGTCATAGCCTGGCATGGCTGAGCCGTAAATGGGGGATAGCAGCCCTGCTGGGCGCCGCAGGTGCGCCCCCGGCATACGTGGCTGGCGCCAGGCTAGCCGGGGTTGAACTGCCCTTGGGCGAGATCACCACTTGGCTCTTGCTGGCGCCGATCTGGGCCGCAGCCCTACCCCTGCTCCTGCGCCTTGCAACGTGGCGCTGAGCGGCGGCATCGCTCCGAGCAGTAGCGCACTTGCTCCCAACAGCGTGCCCAGCGCTTGCGCCAGTTGAACGGCCGGCCACAGACCACACAGACTTTGCTCGGCAACAAGCTCTTTTTCATATCGCCTGCCCCGCATCCAGTTGGGCCAACAGTGACTGCCCACGCTGCCACACGGCATCACGCCGGCTGGTAGACATGCCATCGAGGCTGCGATAAACCAGCGCCAACCTAGGGTTGGCCGACAGCACCGGCCGATGGCGAATGAGAAAATGCCAGTACAGGGCATTGAAGGGGCAGGCATCCTCCTCGGCCACATGATCGACCCGGTAGCTGCATTGCTGGCAATGGTCAGACATGCGTTGAATATATCGCCCGCTTGCGCAGTAGGGCTTTGAGCCCAGGTAACCACCATCGGCATGCAACACCATGCCCAGCGTGTTGGGTAGCTCGACCCAGTCGAAGGCGTCCATGTAGACGGCCAGGTACCATTCACAGATCGCACTCGGCACGATCCCGGCCAGCAAGGCGAAGTTACCGGTAACCATCAAGCGCTGAATATGGTGGGCGTAGGCCAACCGCAGGGTCTGCCCAATCGCTTGTGCCATGCAGCGCATGCGGGTCTGCCCGGTCCAGTAGAACTCCGGCAAAGCGCGGTCGTTACCCAGGTAGTTGAGTTCGGCGTACTCAGGCATACGCAGCCAGTAAACGCCATGCACATACTCGCGCCAACCAATCAGCTGACGGATGAACCCTTCAGCTGCGTTAAGCGGTACGCGCCGCTCGCGCCATGCCCGGTCGACGTCCTCGCACAGGCTGCGCACATCGAGCAGGCCCAGGTTGAGCGCTGCGCTGATGCGTGCATGGAACAGATAGGGGTCACCTTCAGCCATGGCATCCTGGTAGTCACCAAACGCCGCCAGACCGAATTGCAGAAAGTGTTCCCAGAGTTGCTGAGCTTGGGCGTGGGTAACGGGGTAGTCGAAGCCTTCGACGGCTCCGTAGTGGTCGCTGAAATGCAACCGCACCAAGCTGACGACTGCTACGGTGATCTCATCCTGCGGGAAATGCGCAGGAAACGGCCCATGCAAATGGCCGGGCAGGCGCTTGCGGTTCTGGCTGTCGAAGTTCCAGGCACCGCCTGCCGGGCTGCCGTCCAATTCCATCAACAGGCCGGTACGCTTGCGCATACCGCGGTAGAAGTGCTCCATACGCAGCTGGCGACGCTCGCTGGCCCAGCGCGCAAAAGCTTCCCTGGAGCACATGAAGCGCGTATCGCGGTGCCACACCAACGGCAAACCGGCATCTCGTAGCGCCTGCTCCAAGCGCCACTCGCCGCACTCGGTGAGATGAATATCAGTCGCCCCCAGCGCTTTGCGCCAACGCTGCAGCTCGCCAACGATGCTGCCGCTGTTGTCGGCGGCATCGAGCTCGACATAGTGCACCTGCCACCCGCGTTCGCGCAGTGCCTGGGCAAAGTGGCGCATGGCGCTGAATATGAGCACAATCTTCAGGGGATGATGGGGCACATAGCGGGCCTCCCCCTGCACCTCCGCCATCAGTATGGCGTCGGTGGCCGGGTCGAGCGCCTGCAGACTTGCCAGGTCGAAAGACAGCTGATCACCCAACACAAGGCCCAGGCGCACCGCTTGGGCTACCACTGGCTGTCGAGCGAAAAAGGTATGCGAAGCGGCGCAATGGGGCCGTCGCGCTGCCCGCACATTTCATCGTGGACCGCATGTTGTACCAGCATGCAGGGCACCGGTGGAACGTCGGCGAGCAACTGACGCAACTCGGTCGTGGAGCGCAAACGAATAGGCTGGTCATCCTCATCGGCCAAAGTCACTGGGCCTTCTGTGGTCAAAGCTCTGAGAATATAGAACCCACCTTCGAGCGACAGCAGTTCCAGCTCTTTCGCTTCACCGCTGGTTACCATTTGGATCAGTGTGGTCAAGTTCATGGAGTAGCCTCGGGCATGCGGCGGAAGGAGAGAGTGATCTGGCCGATCTCGACACCGAGCTTGGTCATGCTCGACCGGTTGATCAGGGTGTCCTCATCCATCAAATACATCCAATCGTCCAGATCAACCTGCCAGTGCCGCCCGTCAACCGGCAGGTCCAGCGTGTATCGCCAACGCAGTGCATTACCCGCCACTTCGCCCTGCGCCTGGCCAATCACATCGCCAGCCGTGCCCCGCCAGCGGTTTGGACCTTCGGGCACCAATGTCCAGACGCGCTGTTGGCGGGTGCCGTCGCTGTACACGAAACGTTCGTCCAGGATCAGCCGCTCGCCCTCGCGACGGCTATCGATGCGCACGTGAAAGCGCTTGACCACTTCGCCTGATCGCTTCTGGAACATGCCCCAGGCCTGTACGGGCCGCGAGAAGAACGCAGCCAAGTCAAATTTTGGTTGCTCCTGGGCATAACGCTCTACCCCCACATTGCCGCAACTGCCTAGCAGCAGGCAGCAGACAAGTAGCATCGCTCTAGACATATTCACGTTCCTCGCTCGTTGCCTGCCAGCCCAAGTAGGCGCTGACGCAGTTGTGTGTCCCTGGCGCCGGGTGCCAGCCATATTGCAAAGAAAGCTCTGGCGAAATACGGGTCCGCAATCTCGCGGCTTAGTTGGCCATTGATGTAAAACCGACAACCGACCTCTGGGATATAGACCCCGGTAATGCGCATACCAGGTTCTACGTCAGCGAATGCTTGCCCTAGGGCCTTGCCCCAATCATCGCTTTGCTGGGCAGTCAGGGTGCCAGCGCTCAAACGGCGCATCTCTTGGAGGCTGGCTTTGACCAAGGTGTCTTTCGAGAGCGCTCGGTGGTAAAGCAGGTCGAGCGCAAATGGCTGATTCCAGTCATGGACAGGGCCTGCAGCCCACAGTTGGGCTGTATAAAGGCTCAAGCCAAACCAGGTGAACTCCCCAGAGCCAATCCGCTGCGCGCCAGGCAAGTCCGAGCGCCAGTCGCCCACCGCAGAAAATGCAGCAAGCAGCAACAACAGGCAGTTCCAACGAATAGGGCGGGCCATGCTGACCTCGGTCACGTTCAAATCTTGTACAAATATAGCACCATGTATAGGTTTTGCTCGAATAACGTATAGTTTTTTTCAGTTATCGACCCAAGCCAAGGTCGCATCCCAAGCTAGGGATGTCGCCTCCAGCACCGCCTGTAGCAATCCAAACGCCTACCCTTGCCCTAGCCAACGCCCAGCGGCTGGTCATCAACTTTCTAACCCCGTGGAGTCGTGAACAATGCCGATAGGCTTCAGGCCTGCCCAGGCCTCGGACGCGCAAGACATTGCGCGTTTTTTCCAACTCACATCCGAGGGCATGGCCGATTACATCTGGAGCACGCTCGCAGCCCCTGGAGAATCATTGCTCAGTGTCGGTACCGCTCGCTATGCCAGAGACCATGGTGACTTCTCCTTCAAAAATTGCCTGATGGCCACCGACGAGGAGCGCGTGGTCGGCATGATGCACAGCTACCCGTTGTACGCCACGGCTGGCAGGCCGAGCGAAACCGACCCTGTGCTTGCCCCCTATGCCGACATGGAGGTCCCCAACACGTTGTACATCTCCAGCCTGGCACTGGATGAGGGGTGGCGAAACCGGGGGCTGGGGCTTGAGTTTCTGCGCCACGCCCAGCAGCGCGCTGACAATGCGGGCCTCGATGGCCTGTGCCTGATCGATTACCAAGCCAATCACGGCGCCCGCCGCTTCTATGAACGCCACGGCTTTAGAATCGTGAAAACCTGCCAGATCGTGGCCCATCCGATGCTGCGAGTCACCGGTGACGCCTACTTGATGTATCGCCCCACTGAAAATGTGCTCGGGAAATGACCATGAACAAGCAACTGACTGTATTCCGCGAACTGGATGTTGAACCGCTGCGCGACCTGCCATTCTTCGAAGCCGTTGTGGAAGGTGACCCGCACACGCTGACTACCAAGCACTATCACGACGAGCAGCAAGGCCGTATCAGCGGCGAATGGGAAGCCAGCGTCGGGGCATGGCGCATTGACTACAAGGTTTGGGAGTTCTGCCATGTGCTAAGTGGCTGCTGCATCATCGAACTTGAGGGTTGCTCGACAGTCAGGTTGAGCGCTGGCGACACGTTCATCATCGAGCCAGGCGCCAAAGGTAAATGGACAGTGGTGGAAAACATGAAAAAGAACTTTGTCATTCTGCTGCCTGCCGGCTAACCCGCGCGCTTGAAGGCAGCTCCGGTGGCAGGGGTGGGGCGCGCCACGGGCACCAACTTGGTTCATAACCTAGAGCCACCTGCCCCATGCACCCTTTTGATGCAGGTCACTGGCTGCACCCCAGGGGCGGCCGGAGGATAAAAAGCATAAATTTCAGCAAGTTATCCTCGGCATCCGCGCCTGGAGGGCTGCGCCGGGGTTTGGGCACTTTCATTGCAATGAAGCCTTGCATGCACAACGCACTGCCAGCAATGGTTGCAAGGAGTGGCTATGTCCCGGGCCTTTTTCAATGAGATGTATGAACCCAACGGCAATTGCCGCCCGCATTATCAGGAGTTCGCTCGCTGGTTGGCCAACACCCCGCTGGAGCTACTGGAGCAACGTCGACGCGAAGCCGACCTGCTGTTTCACCGCGCCGGCATCACCTTCACCCTCTATGGCGACAAGGAAGACACCGAACGCCTGATTCCCTTCGATATCATCCCCCGCAGCATCCGCGCCAGCGAGTGGCGCACGGTCGAACGTGGCTGCATCCAGCGGGTGCAGGCGCTGAACCTGTTCCTGCAAGACATCTACCACGACCAGCGCATCCTCAAGGAAGGCATCATTGCGCCTGAGCAAGTGCTGGCCAATGAGGGCTATCAGATCGCTATGCAGGGCCTGGACCTGCACCGCGGGCTGTATGCCCATATCGCCGGCGTCGATCTGGTGCGCGATGGCGATGGCAGCTACTTCGTGCTGGAAGACAACCTGCGCACGCCCAGCGGCGTCAGCTACATGCTCGAAGACCGCAAGATGATGATGCGTTTGTTCCCCGAGTTATTCGCCGCTCAACGTATCGCCCCCATCGATCACTACCCCAACCTGCTGCTCGATACACTCAAAAGCGCCAGCCCTCTGGATAACCCAACCGCCGTGCTGCTGACCCCAGGACGCTTCAACAGCGCCTACTTCGAGCACGCCTTCCTGGCACGGGAAATGGGCATTGAACTGGTGGAGGGTGCTGACCTGTTCATCCGTGATGAGCATGTCTACATGCGCACTACCGCAGGCCCTCAGCAGGTGGATGTGATCTATCGACGGCTGGACGACGGTTACCTGGACCCACTGTCGTTCAACCCCGACTCGATGCTCGGGGTGCCAGGGCTGATCTCGGTGTACCGCGCCGGCAACGTGGTGCTGGCCAATGCGGTGGGCACCGGGGTGGCTGATGACAAGTCGATCTACCCCTATGTCGATGAGATGATCCGCTTCTATCTGAGCGAGGAACCGATCCTCAACAACGTGCCGACCTGGCAGTGCCGGCGCCCTGCCGACCTGTCCCATGTACTTGCGCACCTGCCGGAGTTGGTGGTCAAGGAAACCCAAGGCTCCGGCGGCTACGGCATGTTGGTCGGGCCAGCTTCGACCAAGGCGCAGATCGAGGACTTCCGTGCCCGCATCAAAGCTCGCCCGCATGCCTACATCGCCCAGCCCACGCTGTGCCTGTCCACCTGCCCGACCTTCGTCGACAGCGGCATCGCACCGCGCCATATCGACCTGCGCCCGTTCGTGCTGTCGGGCAGCGAAACCCGCTTGGTGCCCGGTGGCCTTACCCGCGTGGCCCTGCAGGAAGGCTCGCTGGTGGTCAACTCGTCGCAGGGCGGCGGCACCAAGGACACCTGGGTGGTGGAGGACTGAACCATGCTTTCAAGAACCGCTTCCGACCTCTACTGGATGTCGCGCTACCTGGAGCGCGCGGAAAACCTCGCGCGTATGCTGGAGGTCAGCTATTCGCTGTCGCTGATGCCCCAGGCCGGGCGCAGTGACGGCCATGCGGAGCTGGCCATGTCGCTGCTGGCCTCCGGCACGCTGGATGACTACCGCCGCAGGCACGCCGAGCTCGATACCGAACGGATGCTGCACTTCTTCGCCCTGGATGCGACCAACCCCAGCAGCATCTATTGCTGCCTGCAGGCGGCCCGAACCAACGCCCACGCTGTGCGCGGGCGTATCACCGCCGACATGTGGGAGAACATCAACGCCACCTGGATCGAAATGCGCAAGATCGCCAGCAATGGCCTGGGCCGCTACGGCATCAGCCAGTTCTGCGACTGGGTCAAGGAACGCTCGCACCTGTTCCGTGGAGCGACCTCGGGCACCATCATGCGCAACGATGCCTATAGCTTCATCCGCCTGGGCACCTTCCTTGAGCGAGCCGACAACACGCTGCGCCTGCTCGATGCTCGCTATGAAATGTTCGGCGAAGCCTCCGAAGAGGTCAGTGATGATTCGGCCCGTGGCTACTACCAGTGGAGTGCACTGCTCCGCGCGCTGACCTCCTATGAAGCCTTCAACGAGCTCTACCGCGCAGCCCCCAGCGCCCGGCCAGTGTCTGAGCTGCTGCTGCTGCGGGTGGACGTACCCCGTTCCCTGCATGCCTGCATCGATGAGCTGGATCAGATCCTTGGCAGCCTGCCCGGCAGTACCGGGCGCGCGGCACAACGCATGGCTGCCGAGCTCAACGCGCGCCTGCGTTACACCGCTATCGACGAAGTCCTCGAGGCCGGGCTGCACCCGTGGCTGACCGACTTCCTCGGGCGCATCAACCAACTGGGCCAGGCGGTCCATCGCTCCTATCTGGAGGTTGTATGAAACTGTCCATTCGCCATGACACCACCTACAGCTACGCAAGCGATGTGTGTAACAGCATCCAGTTCCTGCGCCTGACGCCTCGCAGCAGTGGCCGCCAGCGTATTGATCAATGGCAACTGGACCTGCCCTGCAAAGTGCGGGCTCAGGTCGATCCTTATGGCAACATCCTCCATGTGTTGACCTTGGACAAGCCCCACGGCCACCTGGCCCTGACCGCCAGCGGCCAGGTAGAAATCGACCCGGCGTGCGAGCACGAGGCCGGTGAACATTCACCCCTGCCGTTCCTGCGCGGCAGCCATCTAACCGAAGCCGACGACACCCTCAAGGCCTTCGCCAGCCGCCACTGCGGTGAACACCGCGACCGAGCCGCGCTGACTGCGCTAATGCAGGGCCTGGCCGAGCACATGCCGTATTCCCCTGGCGCTACCTCGGTAGGGACCACAGCCATCGAAGCATTCAAGGGCGCTGCCGGGGTTTGCCAGGACCACACCCACGCCTTCCTCGCTTGCGCACGCAGCCTGGGCATCCCGGCGCGCTATGTCTCCGGCTACCTGTGCACCGAGGATGAACAACACCTGGCCAGCCATGCCTGGGCCGAAGCCTGGGTCAACGGCGCCTGGTACAGCTTCGACATCACCAACCGCCTCACCCGGCCTGAACGCCACTTGAAGCTGGCGGTAGGCCTGGATTACCTCGATGCCTGCCCGGTCAGGGGCGTGCGCCGGGGTGGCGGTGTCGAATCGATGCAAGCCAGCGTCCATGTGCACCGCCAGTAACTGGCGCAGCCTGCGCTCACAACGATTTCCAAGGAACTGCCCATGACATACTGCGTTGCCATGCACCTGGCGGACGGGCTCGTTTTCATCAGCGACTCGCGCACCAATGCGGGGATCGACCAGATCTCGACCTTCGCCAAATTGTTCGTTTTCAGCCTGCCCGGCGAGCGTCTGATCGTCCTGCAAACGGCAGGCAATCTGGCGACCTCGCAGTCGGTGGTGAACCTGCTGCGTCAACGAACCCAGGGGCCTGGCCCCCACCTGCTGAACGTCGACACCCTGTATGACGCCACGGTGCTGGTGGCCGACACCCTGCGCGAGGTCGTCAGCCGCGACCGCTGCAAGCTGACGGCCGGCATCGACCTGACCAGTTCATTCATCGTCGGCGGGCAAATTGCCGGCAGCCCAATGGCGATCTACAACGTCTACGCCCAGGGCAATTTCTTCCAGGCAACGACCGACACCCCGTTCCTGCAACTGGGCGAAAGCAAATACGGGCGGCCCATTCTGGACCGTAACCTCACCTACCAGACGCCGCTTGACGAAGCGCTGCGCTGCGGGCTGATCTCGTTCGACTCGACCATCCGCAGCAATTTGTCGGTGGGTATGCCATTGGACATGTTGGTGTACCACAAGGACAGCCTCGAAGCCCCCGCCCGTCAGCGTATCACCAGCGACGACGCCTACTACGTGCAGATTCGCCGGCAATGGAGCGATGGCCTGAAACGGTTGCTGGCAGAGTTGCCTGCCCCTCCCTACAGCTGAGGCCAACTGCGATAGCGCTGCCAGCAACCCATCGAGGATGATGCCCCGCCAGCACGCCGGGGTGGCGCACCGTGTTGACGGCAGCGCTTGTTCGACTTTACGTGAGTTCGCTTCGCACTATCGCAGCGCCTGCGCTCAGCGCATGCAGCTTGCCGCTGGCCACTTGGCGCGGCAGCGGGGCCATGCCGCAGTTGGTACACGGGTAAAGTTTATCGGCGTCTACGAACTGCAGCGCCTTGCGCAGGGTATTGGCGACCTCTTCTGGTGTTTCGATTGCGTGGTTGGCCACGTCGATGGCACCGACCATCACCTTTTTGCCGCGGATAAGTTCGAGCAGCTCCATCGGCACATGGGAGTTGTGGCACTCCAGTGAAATGATGTCCAGGCTGGACTCGCGCAGTTTGGGGAAGGCTTGCTCATATTGGCGCCATTGGTCACCCAAGGTCTTTTTCCAGTCGGTGTTGGCCTTGATGCCATAGCCATAGCAGATATGCACGGCCGTTTCGCATTTCAGGCCTTCAACCGCCCTTTCAAGGGCGGCCACACCCCAGTCGTTGACCTCATCGAAAAACACATTGAATGCCGGCTCGTCGAACTGAATGATGTCCACCCCTGCGGCCTCCAACTCTCGGGCTTCCTGATTGAGGATACCGGCGAATTCCCAGGCCAGTTGCTCGCGGCTCTGGTAATGGCTGTCGTAGAGGGTATCGATCATGGTCATCGGGCCCGGCAGTGCCCATTTGATCGGCTGGGCGGTCAACCGCCTCAAGAACTTGGCATCTTCGACGAACACCGGCTGCTTCCGAGCGACAGCACCTACCACGGTGGGCACGCTGGCGTCATAGCGATCGCGGATCCTGACCGTCTGACGCTTGGCAAAGTCCACGCCGCTCAGGTGTTCGATGAAGGTGGTCACAAAGTGTTGGCGGGTCTGCTCGCCGTCACTGACGATATCGATACCGGCATGCTGTTGCGCATGCAGGGCAAGGCACAGCGCATCGCGTTTGCCTTCGGCCAAATGTTCATCGTGCAGCTTCCAGGGTGACCACAGTGTTTCTGGCTGCGCCAGCCAGGCAGGCTTGGGCAAACTGCCGGCTGTCGAGGTGGGTAACAGTCTGTGCATATCGGACTCCTTAAAGGCGGGTGACTCAGCTGATGCATTGAGCGCACCACTGCTCCAGCAGCACGCGGTAAGGCTTGATGAAATGCTCTTCGGCGAACTGGCCTTGCTCGATGGCCAACCGGGCTCGCTCCTCGCGGTCGTAGACGATGCGAGTCAGTGAGTAATCCTGGTGCTGCAAGCTGGGGCGGTAAGTTTTACCGGCTGCGGCATTCGCATTGTAAATCTCCGGCCGGTAGATCTTCTGGAAGGACTCCATGGTGCTGATGGTGCCGATCAACTCCAAGTTGCTGAAGTCGCTCAGCAGGTCACCGGCAAAATAGAACGCCAAGGGCGCCACGCTATTGGGCGGCATAAAGTAACGTACCTTCAAACCCATTTTTCCGAAGTATTCATCTGTCAATGAATATTCATCCTAGCGGTATTCAACGCCCAGCACAGGGTGCTGATTTTCCGTTCGATGATAAGTTCTACTGCTGGAAACGCTCAGGCAAATCACCGGCCGCTTGGCAAAATGTTCTCGATAAGCCAACGAACTGACAAATGACTTGAAGAGGGCACCGTGTAATGCCCCGAAGTGCTCGGGTGTGGTGAAGACTGCTTGATCTTTATTGTGCGCCTGCAATACGACACTGAAATCGTAATCACGCAGATACGAGGAAAAGTTATTGCCGACGATGCCCTCCAAGCGCCGGCCAGTAGCCCGATCATGGAGGGTGGTTTGCAGCAGTTCAAGCAAGGGCAGCCTTTGGCTTGAATGCTCGGCATCAACATTGATCTCGGCTGAAACGATATCCAGCTCAACGCTGTAGCGATCCCCACGGGGATTATCCCAGTGCGCCAGCTCATTGAATCGATTATTGATCATCGTCAACGTATTGCGCAGATTTTCCTGACGGTGCTCGCCCCTGGCCAAGTTGGCGAAGTTGGTGGTGATCCGCGTGGTTTCAGCCGGGCGATAATGCTCGTTGAAACCGACGCGTTTTATGGAGAAGGTAAAGTTTGGGCGCGTCATGGGCTGACCGTCTCATTTGCATGTTCAATGATTTCCAATTGCTGGGCATTCTAAGTTGCAGCGCTTAGCCAGTTGAACTGAATTGATTTCACCGGCTCTTTAGTCAGGCTCATGAAGGCGTGGGCACCGCTGCCGCCGCGCACGGCAGTCGTCTATGCTGAATCTTCTCTGCCAAAGGAATCATTCCATGTCCAAGCTTTATCCCAGCGTCGACCCGCAAGGGCTGGTCGAGTACTCGGTCGTTTACACCGACCGATCGCTCAACCATATGTCGCAGGCTTTTCAGGGGGTGATGCAAAACATTTCCAGCACCCTGAAGCAGGTCTACAACGCCCAGGCCGTTGCTCTGGTGCCAGGCAGCGGTACATTCGGCATGGAGGCGGTGGCGCGGCAATTTGCCAGTGGCGCCCGATGCCTGGTAATACGCAACGGCTGGTTCAGTTATCGCTGGAGCCAGATTCTGGAAATGGGCAACATCGCGGCGGCAACTTCGGTGCTCAAAGCCCGGCCAGTTGATGCTGGACGCCAAGCGGCTTACACCCCTGCTCCCCTGGATGAAGTGCTGGCGGCCATCGAGGCGCACAAACCTCAGATCGTTTTCGCCCCGCACGTCGAAACCTCCGCCGGGATCATTCTGCCCGATGACTATCTACGGGCGGTGGGCGACGCCGTGCACAAGGTTGGCGGCCTGTTCGTGCTGGACTGCATCGCCTCGGGCGCACTGTGGGTCGATATGCAGGCCTGCGCAGTGGACCTGCTGATCAGCGCACCGCAAAAGGGCTGGAGCGCTTCCCCTTGCTGCGCCATGGTGATGCTCAGTGCGCTGGCTGTCGAACGCATCGAACACACCCAAAGCAGCAGCTTTGCCTGCGACTTGAAGAAGTGGCTGCAGATCATGCAAGCCTACGAACAGGGTGGACATGCCTACCACGCCACCATGCCCAGCGACGCGCTTGCCCGGTTCAACGATGTGATGAAGGAGATGCAAGCCTACGGCTTCGAGAAACTGCGCGCCCAGCAGCAGGCACTCGGCGACCGGGTTCGCGCCATGTTGGCCAGCAAAGGCATCAGGAGCGTGGCAGCGCCCGGCTTCCAGGCCCCTGGTGTGGTGGTGAGTTATACCGATGATGCCGACATCAAAAACGGCAAGAAATTTGCCGATCAAGGCCTGCAGATTGCTGCCGGAGTCCCCTTGCAATGTGACGAGCCGGCGGACTTCCAGACGTTCCGCATCGGTTTGTTCGGGCTCGAAAAACTGTACAACATCGAGCGCACGGTCAGCATTCTGGAGCAGGCGCTGAATGAAGTGATGCCCCGTTGAACGCTCGCTGGGTCACACGCAATCAACGTATATTCAGCCAGTGATCCAGCCACAGCTGGCCCGAACCTTGGGCGATCAGCAGCACAAGCAAGCCGGCCCATGTGGGGTGCGTGCCTTTAAGTACGCAGAACCTCGGCGCCGGCATTGCCTGGCAGGCGCGCGGTATCGACCAGCGCGATACCAGCGATCAGCGCCACACCCAGCAATGCCCAATGAAAATCGGTGACGCTCATGCTGCCCTCAGCGCCACGCAGCAGCATAGATAGCCTCAACAACAACGCCACCACGGCGACACCCAAGGCCATTGCCAGCTGGAAGAACATGCTGAACAAGGTCGATGCCTCGGCCATCAGCGGCTTGGGCACCTCGGCAAAACCTACGGCGTTGTAGGCGGTGAACTGCATCGAGCGCGACAGCCCGCCCACGAACAGCACCAGTGCCATCCAATACCACGCCATCCCCTGCTGCAAACTCAGGCAGGCCAGGATGCTGGCAACGCCGATCACCCCATTGCAAAGCAGCACTCGACGAAAACCATAACGCCGCATCAAGCCGGTAGTGAACGGCTTCATGGCCAAATTGCCCGCAAAGATCGCCAGCACCAGCAAGCCTGCATCCACTGGGGAAAGGCTAAAGCCAACCTGGAGCAACAGAGGTATCAGGAACGGCAAGGCACTGATCGACAGGCGGAAAAGCGTCCCGCCAATGATACTGGCCCTGAACGTGCCGATCGCCAAAACCGCCATTGGTAACAGTGGCGCTGGATGCCCCAGGCAGTGGCGCCACGCCAGCCACGTTAGTAGCCCGCCCAACGTGACCAGCGCCGCACCGCTAAGCAGGGTGCCGGCCCCCATCGAACCGAGGGTTTCCAGGCCGATCAGCCATGCAGCACAGGCCGATGCAAGCAGCACGAAGCCACGTAGATCAAACGGCCGTACATCACTGCAACGGCTAGCGGGGATCAGCCACCATGCCGCTGCCATGGCCAGCACGCCGAGCGGAATATTCAGGTAGAAGATCCACGGCCATGACCAATGGGTGACGATCAGCCCGCCGATGGGAGGGCCCAGTACCGGCGCAACTAGCCCGGGCCAGGTGATCAGCGCGAGCATTTTCACCAGGTCTTGTTTTTCGGTGGTACGCAGCACGACCATACGGCCGACAGGCACCATCAACGCACCCGCGATACCCTGCAGCACGCGCGCAGCGACGAATGTTTCAAGGTTCGGCGCCAAACCGCACAGCCAGGAGGCCAGGGTGAACAGGCCAACGGCGACAGCAAACACCAGACGCGCACCAAAGCGTTCGGCGACCCAACCACTGAGCGGGATGAACACCGCCACTGCCAGTAGGTAGGCGCTGATGCCAATGTTCAGGTCGACCGGGTTCTGGGCAAAGTCGCGGGCCATCTGCGGCAACGCCGTGGCGATGATGGTGGCATCGAGGTTCTCCATGAAAAAGGTGACTGCCACCAGCAATGCAACACCGATGCCTTGGCGCGAATCATTCGACGTGGCTGAGTGGCTCATGGCACCGCTCCCTAGGGGCTTTCAGTGGATATTGAGCGCTGCACGCAGGGCCAGTAGGTAGGTCTGCACGCCGAACCCGCATATCTGCCCGCTCACCACCTCGGCAAACACCGAGTGGTGGCGGAAGGGTTCCCGGGCATGGATGTTCGACATATGAACCTCCACCACTGGCACTTCGAGGATCGCCAATGCGTCGCGGATACCGTAGCTGTAATGAGTCCAGGCTCCGGCATTGATCAACACTGCATCCACTCGATCTTCATAGGCCTGATGGATGCGCTCGCACATGGCTCCTTCATGGTTGGTCTGGAAGCTCTCGACCTGGGCGCCTAGCTCCTGGGCCAATGCCTGCAGGGCCTGATCGATATCGGCCAGGGTCGCCGTGCCATATTGGCGCGGGTCTCGCTTGCCGAACATGTTGTGGTTGATGCCATGCAGCATCAGAACGTTGGCGGCCATGGTCACTCCAAAGCAATGGTCAGGCGCTCGATAACAGCGCGGGTGTCGGGCCGCACGCCGCGCCACCAGGCAAACGCTTCAGCGGCCTGCTCCACGAGCATGCCCACGCCATCGGCCAAGTGCGCCACCCCTTGTTCCCGCGCCAGGCGCAAGAACGGCGTCAGGCCTTTGCCGTAGGCCAATTCGTAGGCCAGCCGGGCCCCGCTCAGCACCTGCGCGGGCAGCGGCGGCAATTGCCCCGTCAGGCTCGCAGAGGTGGCATTGACCACCACGTCGAACGCCTGCCCTTGCAACTCTTCATAACGGCTGATGCGCAGCAGAGGGTGATCCAGCTCATTGCGCAAGGCTAGCGCCTTGGCCATATCCCGGTTGGCGAGCACCACTTCACTGGGCTCAGCCTGCAGGAACGGCAGCAAAGCGCCACGTACCGCCCCGCCGGCACCGAGCAGCAATACCCGACGGTTGCGTAGCGGCTGGCCGAGGTTGACTTCGATATCCCGCAGCAGGCCGATACCATCGAAGTTTTCTGCAAAGATGTGATTACCCTCGAACCTCAATGCATTGGCCGCCCGTGCCAACTGCGCGCGCTCGCTGCGCCGGTCGGCCAGCTCGAAAGCGCGCAGTTTGAACGGTGCGGTGATGTTCATGCCCTGCCCGCCTTGATGGCGAAACTGCATGACCTGCGCCTCGAAATCCTCAAGCCCGCCCTCGATGGCGCCGTATTCCAAGGTTTGGCCAGTGGCTTCGGCGAATAGGCCATGAATCAACGGGGACTTGGTGTGGTTGATCGGCCGGCCGATCACTGCATAGCGGTCGCTCATCGTGCATCTCCGTGGGTGAACAATACGCCGTCGGCCTGCATGGCGGCGATCTCTTCTGGGGCAAAGCCTAGTGCTGCGGCCACTTCGGCATTGTGCTGGCCCAGGTCAGGGGCCACTTGGGAGATGGTGGTGTCGCACGCTGAGAAACGGAACGGCAGGTTCGGCATTCGCAAGGTGCCGTAGCGAGGGTGATGTTGCTCGATGACCATATTGCGCGCCTGGATCTGCGGATCAGCCAGCACCTCGTCGATGCGTTGAACCTTGGCGCTGGGAATGTCGATGGTGTCCAGCAAAGCGAGAATATCGGCCACCCGCCGAGCGCCGACCCAGTCGCGGACCACTGCAAGAATTGTCTGGCGGTGGGCATTGCGTCCGTTGAGGTTGTGGTAACGACTGTCGCTGCCGAACCCGGGTGGGCCGCCATTGGCTTCGAGCATGGCGGCGAAGCGTTGCCAGGCATCGTCGACCTGGGCCGCGATCACCAGGTCGCCATCGGCAGCGCGGAACACGCCGTACAGGGTCGAGGTGGGCATGTCATGGCCGGTCTGCTCGGGCAGCACGGTGCCCCCGGACAACGTGTAGCACTGCACGGCGTATTCGTGCATCGACACCAGCGTGTCGTACAGGGCCATGTCGATATGCTGCCCGCGGCCACTGCTGACTCGGCCGAGCAGCGCCGCATTGATCGCAGCTACGGCGTGAATACCGGTGTACATATCGCCAAGGGAAATACGCAGCAGAGGTGGGGCCTCGCCAGGTACGCCGACCATCTGCATGATCCCACTCTTGGCCTCGGCGATCAGCCCAAAGCCTGCGCGGTGCGCATCCGGCCCGGTGTGGCCATAGGCGGAAATCGAGCAGTACACCAAGCGCGGATTGCGCGCACTGAGTTCGGCATAACCCAGGCCCAGTTTGTCCAAAGCACCAGGGCGATAGTTTTCGATGAACACATCGGCCGAATCGGTCAGGCGCTGCATGAAGGCTTTGCCACGTGGGTCCTTCATGTTCACGCTGACGCCTTGCTTGCCCATGTTCAATTGCAGGAAGTAACCGCTTTGCTGCTCATCGAGGGTAAATGCGTGCTGACGACCCGCATCCCCGGTGCCAGGGCGTTCGACTTTGATCACTTCGGCGCCCAGCGCCGCCAGGCATCGGCCAACATACGGTCCTGCCAGAAAATGGCTGTAATCGATGACGCGGATACCTGCCAATGGCAATGCCTGGCTCATGCTTCTACCCTCCTTGGCACCATCAGACGGTGCTCGCCGCGCTGCACGACTTGGCCATGTTGGTTGATCAATTCAGAGGGTAGGACCACGATGCCCCAACCTGGCCGGCTATTGCTCGGGCGCATCGCCCCAACGCGCATGCGCACATGCAGCACATCGCCGACCTTGATCGGTAACACGAAGTCCCAGGTCCAGCCCAGCGACATCCCTGGCAGGAAGCGGTAGTCGCATTGGGTCTTGAGGCCATCTGCAATGGATAACCCGAACAGGCCATGGGCGACCAGGCAGCCAAAATGACTGGCGTTGGCATATGCCTCATCAACATGCACCGGGGTGTGATCGCCCGTGAGGTCGGCGTAAGCCAGGATGCGTTCACGGGTAACGGTATAGGTGGGGCTGATGCATTCGTCGCCCTCGCGGGCATCATCCCAGTATTTTTCCACGATGCTCATGCTTGCACCTCTGCGCGTGGGTCAATGGCCAGCGCCTGAGCCACACAACCGGCGGGCAGGGCCTGGATGAACTCCACGGCCAGGCCGTCGGGCAAGCGCAACCAGTTGCGGCCCTGGGGCATGGCACTGACGCCAAAGCGCTGCGCCGCAGCCAGGGTGGCTTCGAGGTCTTCGCACATGATGCCTAAATGCGCCATACGTCCTTCGGGGCCTGTGAAATCAGGCTGATGAATGAACTGCAAACCACCCAGCGTCCAGTACTGTGCCGGCCGCTCAGGGTCACCCTGCAACTCACGCATGGCCATGCCGCACACCTCATTGAAGAAGCGGATATGCCACTGGATATCCCGCACCCAGAACGCGACGTGTTCCAGGTAGGCTTTAGGCTGGTTCATGGGTTCTCCTTTTTCTGGTGGTCGGCCATCGCCCGCTCGATGCCTTTGATACAGGCCACCAGGGTTGCGTTGACCGGTGTGGCGATGCCGTGGCGCTGGCCCCAGCGCACGACCGAGCCGTTGATGAAGTCGATTTCGGTGATCGAGCCTTTTTCCAGGCTCTGCAACATCGATGTGCGAAAACTGGCCGGCAACCCTTCGGCGGCCAGGCGCCAGGCGGCCTCGGGGCTGGTCAGGCTCAGGCGGATACCCGCCCTTTCGGCCACGGCGATGGCCTCGGCGACCGCGGCTTTGGCGGTATTTTCCAGTAGCGGCTCGCTGTAGAGCTGGCCGTAGCTAAGCATGGTGATGCCGCTCAGCGCCCCGGTGGCGACGTTGACCAGCAACTTGTCCCACATGGTGCCAAGGATGTTGTCGCTGACGGTGGTGGCCAGGCCTGCGCCATTGAAAGCCTCGGCGATCGCTTGCACGCGGGGGGTCAACTGGCCGTCCAGTTCGCCGATGTAAGTCTGCTTGCTCGCCACACCAGCGCGAATCGAGCCTGGCGCCAGCAGCACCCCGCCGACGTAGGTCTTGCCCGCCAGTACGCGCTCGCGGCCAACTGCTTGGGCGAGGATGTCCTCGTGGCCCAAGCCATTCTGCAGCGACAGCACCAGGGTGTGCGGCCCAATCAGTGCGCTGGCGCCGGCAATGGCCTGAGCGGTGTGAAACGATTTGACCAACACGATTACCAGATCAGCGACCCCAACCTGTGCCGCGTCGGTCGCAGCATTGACCTTGACATGCCGTTCGCCGCATTCATCCAGCACGTGCAGCCCGCGGGTATTGATCGCCTCCACGTGAGCCGCGCCACGATTCAATAGCCAGGTTTCATGCCCGGCCTCGCTCAGGGCTGCGCCGATGGCACAACCTAAGGCGCCGGCCCCCAGAATGCAGATTTTCACGTCGCAAACCTCCTGTGGTTTGCCTCAACCTTATGCAAGCGGCGTTATTTGATCTATACAATGCCCTCAATAGCGCTATTGAGAGTTGCAATAATGAGCCTGCTCGAGCCCTTGCCCGAACCTAAACTGCTGCAATTGTTCGAGGTGTTGTACCAATGCCGGAGCGTGACCCGCGCTGCCGATCAGTTAGGCCAGAGCCAGCCGACCATCAGCATCTGGCTAGCGCGGTTGCGCGAGCAGCTGAACGACCCGCTGTTCGTACGCACGCCAGGTGGAATGGCCCCAACACCTCGTGCCGATCAATTGATCGGGCCTTGCCGGGAGGTGCTGGAATCGTTGCGCAGGCTTACGACCTGGGCACCGCAGTTCATCCCTGCCACGGCGCAGCGCCGCTTTCGCTTATGCGTCAGTGACGCCAGCCATATCACGCTGTTGCCGACCATTCTCAACCACTTGCGCGCGCACGCACCGGGCATCCGACTTGAAGCTGCGCGTATCGACGGCAATACCGAGAGCTCGTTGGAATCGGGCGAGGCGGACCTGGCCATCGGTTTCGTGCCTTGGTTGGGCGGCGGTATGTACCAGCAGGTGCTGTTCGAACAGGACTGGGTATGCCTGAGCAACCGTCAGCACCCGCGCCTGCAAAGCGTCATGAGCGTGGCAGAGTATCGCGCTGAAGGCCATGTTCAGATCAGTGCCGGGACCGGGCAGAAACTGTTGGAGGCAGGCTTGGCGCGGGCGGGCATCGAGCGCCGGATCATGCTCGAACTGCCGGCGTTTCTTGGGCTGGGCATGATCGTCGGTTCTACCGACTTGGTGGCAACACTGCCTCGCCACATTGGCCAGACCCTCGCTGATATGCATGGGTTACAGGTACACGACTGCCCGATTGCAGTGGAAGGCTTCACCGTGAAGCAGCACTGGCACGCGCGTTACCACCAGGACGATGGCAATCGCTGGCTAAGGGAGGTCATCCGGGGGCTGTTCCAGGCGGAACATGCGTGAAGGCTGGTAACAGAATGCAGGTAAGTTGTGCACAAAATACACACTTTATAGGTCTTTTGCCAAAAGGGTTTACACAATAGAAGCCCGCAGAATCGAGGATATCCTGGGGTTGGTACGAATATTGTTTGTATACAAATATTAATAACAAGAGTACACAACCATCAGGAGTTCCGATGGCGTCGATTTCCCGCTTCGATGCTGGCCAGCTTGCTGACCAGCCCGCCGCAAAGGCTGATTCAAGCCCTCTGCAATTAAGCTCACGCCTATACAGCAAAGACCTGGCACCGACTCGCGCAGCCCACCGCACCTGGGGGCGCTACAGCTTATTCGCGCTGTGGACCAACGATGTGCACAACATCGCAAACTACTCCTTCGCCATCGGCCTGTTCGCCCTGGGCATGAGCGGCGCGCAGATTCTCGCCGCTTTCGCGCTGGGGGCTCTGGTGATCTACGGCCTGATGAACCTGTCCGGGTACATGGGGCAGAAAACAGGCTTGCCTTATCCGGTCATGTGCCGCATCAGCTTCGGTATTCACGGCGCACAGATCCCCGCCCTGATTCGCGCGGTAATCGCCATCGCCTGGTTTGGTATTCAGACTTACCTCGCCTCTGTGGTTCTGCGCGTTTTGCTTACGGCGATTGCGCCAGAGCTCAAAGCCTACGATCAGAATTCGATCCTTGGCCTGTCGACCCTGGGTTGGCTCACCTTTCTGGGCATCTGGTGCGTGCAGGTGGCGATCTTCGCCTACGGCATGGAGATGGTGCGCCGCTTCGAATCCCTCGCCGGGCCGATCATCCTGGTGGCCTTCACTGGCTTGGCGGCCTGGATGTATTGGCGCAGTGGGCTGTCCATCGCTTGGTCCAGCGGCAGCGCGCCCACTGGCTCGACGATGTGGTTGAAGGTGCTGGGCGCCGCTGCGCTTTGGGTTTCGTTGTACGGCACCATGATCCTCAACTTCTGCGATTTCACCCGTAACTGCCCAGACCGCAAAACCATCAGCGTGGGCAACTTCTGGGGGTTGCCGGTCAATATGCTCGGTTTCGCGCTGATCGCTGTGGTGATCGCGGGCGCCCAGTTCAGCATCGACGGCAAGCTGGTGCAGAGCCCAAGCGAAATCGTCGCCGCCATCCCGAGCACCACCGGTTTGGTATTAGCTTGCCTGGCATTTCTGATCGTCACCGTCGCGGTGAACATCATGGCCAACTTCGTGGCCCCGGCTTTCGTGCTCACCAACCTGGCACCCAAGGCCCTGAACTTCCGCCGCGCAGGGTTGCTCAGTGCTGCCATCGCGGTGCTGATCCTGCCCTGGCACCTGTACAACAGCCCGGCTGTGATCGTGTACTTCCTCGGCGGCCTGGGTGCCCTGCTCGGCCCGCTGTACGGCATCATCGTCACTGACTACTACCTGGTACGGCGTAGCCGAGTAAACCTGCCGCAGCTTTACAGCGAAAGCCCAGACGGCGCCTACCACTACCACGGCGGGGTCAACCTGCGCGCCGTAGCGGCGTTCGTTCCTGCCGCGCTCATCGCCATCGTGCTGGCATTGGTACCGGCATTCGACACCCTGTCGCAGTTTTCCTGGTTCTTCGGTGCTGCCTTGGGTGGGCTGATTCACTATGCCATCGCCAGGCGTGGCACACCGTACCTGGACGTATCGGGAGAAGACATCGCCGTGGACAGCGCCCATCACTGATCGGCTGCGCTAACGACAAAAGGCGCCTTGTGCCAGGTCAGGCACAAGGCGCCTTGCCGTTTTGCGGGGTCAGGAGGCCAGCACTTCGCTATCCTGAGGCACGGGTACCCGGTAACGCTGGGGTTGCTGCCAGGCCAACTGGGCATGCACACGGGCCGCAGCGTCCATGACCTTCTCTGCCCAGCTTTCATCTTGGGGGTCGACCACTACCACACGAAACCCATGGTCGGAGCCTTCGATGCCTACTCCTTCGGAGTCATCGACGTGCAAGTCGATATCGAACGCCGGTGGATACTTCGAGGGTGCATTGGCAAGGCCGTGCAGCGACAGGATGTGCTGGTGGCGATCGCTGTTGACCACACCGTCGACATGGATGCCATAAAGCATCAGCCAGCGCCGGATATAGGCCGGTGTGCGGCCCGAGGAGGTATAGATCCAGATGCTGCAGCCTTGGCGGCGCAGATCGCGAATCAGCGAACGCGTGCCGCTGCGCAAGGGCTCGCCCAGCCAGCGGTGTATGAACGTCGGCAGCCTGCTGTGCTCCTCGGTGGCGTGATGAGGCAAGCAGGCGAGCGTATCGTCGATATCGAAGGAAATGCGCATTTGCGGGCGCGCGAATTTCCGCCCAATGGCCTGCCACGCTCGTCGCCCGCTGGCCTTACCTTGCTCTAGCATCGAAACCCTCTTCATCACCGGCTACCCTGGCGGGCCGGCACACAGGTGCCGGGTAGGAAAAACTCATCGTGCTCAGGTGCCTTCGCTTCCAGGAAGGCGGCGTATTTTTTCTTGATCTTGGGCAGTTCGTACAATGCTTTCACGCCATGCTTGGCCGAATTGCGAATGACCGAGGAAGGGTTGTAATAACCCTCGGCGTTGTCCAACGTCAGCACGAATGGCGGCAACCCGGCGCGCATCAGCAGGTAGCTGACGATCAGCGAACCGGTGCGGTGGTTACCCTCGATGAACAGTTGCGGCTTGCTGAGGATGCGCACATAGACACCCGCCGCGCGCTTGAAGATCGAATCACTGCGATAAGAGCAGTACCAGTTGTACAGATCCTTGATGCCGCCTTCGACGTTGTTGAAAAAACGCGCCTCAGTAGCTTGCAAGTGGGCAGAGAATTCACGGCGCCGTGCCGGGTCGCTACCGCACAAAACCGTGGCGTTGATCTCAAGCATCAGGTTCAGCTGCTGCAGGTCGAACAGGTCCACACCGCGGGCAACATAGTCGTCTATCAAGGCATAGCCTTCAAGCACATTGGACAGCACCTCGTCGGTGAACGGGTCACGCGGCTCGGTGAACTGCCGGCTGAGTTCGGCAAACCTGCCCTGCACCTTGCGCAGGGCGCGCTCTACCGCGGGCAGGTCAAGACGACATATCGCATCCATGGGTGATCCTTCGAAACAGAAAAGACATGAAAACGACCTACCCCGCGGCGCCTTCCTGGGCAACGGGGCGGGTCGCCTGACGGATGTTGCAGGCTTAGCTGAACTTGCCGCTGATGTAGTCACTGGTCAGCTGCTCACGCGGGTTCTGGAAGATCTGCGTGGTCGGCCCCATCTCAACCAGATAGCCGGTGCGGGTGCCCTGGGAGATGTCGACGGAAAAGAACGCAGTGGTGTCTGCCACGCGAATCGCCTGTTGCATGTTGTGGGTCACCAAAGCAATCGTGTAGTCCTTTTTCAGCTCGACCATCAGTTCCTCCACCCGGCGGGTGGCGATCGGGTCCAGTGCCGAGCATGGCTCATCGAGCAGCAGTACTTCTGGCTCGGTGGCGATGGCACGGGCAATGCACAGGCGCTGCTGCTGGCCACCTGACAGTGACAGGCCGCTGACCTTGAGCTTGTCCTTGACTTCATCCCACAGTGCCGCGCCTTGCAGCGCATGTTTGACGCGGTCACCGATGTCGCCCTTGTAGCGGTTCAGGCGCAAGCCGAAAGCGACGTTGTCGAAGATGCTCATGGAGAATGGGTTGGGTTGCTGGAACACCATGCCGATGTAGCGGCGCACAACCACTGGGTCAACGCCTTTACCGTAGACATCTTGGCCAAGGAAATGCACATGGCCTTCGAAGCGGAAACCTTTGACCAAGTCGTTCATGCGGTTGAGGCTGCGCAGCACGGTACTTTTGCCGCAGCCGGAGGGGCCGATGAAGCCGGTGATTTCGTTCTTGCGGATCGGCACATGGCTGTCGCGCACCGCCATGAAGTTGCCGTAGAAAATCTTGTCCAGCTTGCAGTCCATGACGATAGGCGCGTCGCTGACCAAGGGAGCGGCTCTTTGCGCAGTAGATACGTTCACGGTCGAATGCTCCCTTTTCAATACTTGGGCTTGCCGAAAATGCGGCTGAGAATGTTGACTACCAGCACGATCATCACCAACACCAGCGAGGCCGCCCAGGCGAGCTCAAGCTGGTTATCGAACGGCATGCCGGAGAAGTTGTAAATCAGTACGGCAAGCGAAGCCGTGGGGTTCATGACCGCCAGGCTGCCGTCGTGGTAGATCCAGTAATTGCTGAACAGCGCAGTGAACAGCAGCGGCGCCGTTTCACCGGCGGCGCGGGCCACCGCCAGCATGACGCCGGTGAGGATGGCGGGCATACCGGTCGGCAGAATGATTTTCCAGATCACCTGCGCGCGGGTGCAACCCATGCCGTACGCGGCATCTTTCATGATCTTGGGTACCATCTTCATGGCTTCCTCGGCGGTCAGCACCACGATCGGCAGCATCAGCACTGCCAGCGCCACGCCGCCAGCCGGGGCCGAATAGGTGCCGGTGGTCATCACCACCAAGGCATAGGCAAACACGCCGGCAAGGATCGAAGGCAGGCCGGTAAGCATTTTTGCGGCGAACCGTGAAGCGTTGGCCAGTTTGCTGTCTGGGCCGAGTTCGGCAAGGAACACCGCTGCCAGAATGCCCACCGGTACGGCGATGGCTGCTGCGATGCCGACCATGACGAAGGTACCGGCCAAGGCGTTGCCGAAGCCGCCGCCCATTTCGAAGCCAGTGGGTGGTAGCTCGGTGAACACCTCAAGGCTCAGGCGAGCACCGCCGCGGGTGATCAGCATGTACAACACCGAAACCAAAGGCACGCTGGCCAGCAGTGCTACGCACCACACCAGCGTGGTCAGTAACAGGCTACGCAGGGCACGGCCTTCGAAGCGGCGCTGCAGGCTAGGTAGAGCGGTGCTGGTGACGGAGAGGTCAGTCATTGTTTGTTACCCCGCTGGGCGTAGAGCATGATCAGCGATCCGAAAACGTTCACCAGCAAGGTGATGAACATCAGCACCAAGGCGGCATACATCAGCACCTCGATCTCGTTCGGCCCGGCCTCCGGGAAGTTCAGCGCCAGCAAGGCTGCCAAGGTATTGGCTGGGGCGAACAGCGAAAGCGTGATGGTATTGGCGTTGCCGACCAGCATGGCCAGGGCCATGGTCTCGCCCAGTGCGCGGCCAAGCCCTAGCACCAGGGAGCCGAAGATACCCGTTGCAGCCGAGGGCACCATGACTTTGAGGATGGCCTCCCAATGGGTGGTGCCCATGCCGTAAGCGGCCTGCTTGGTTTTCATCGGCACGCTGGTCAGTGCGTCCTGGGAGACAGCGGCAATGGTCGGGAGGATCATGATCGCCAGCACCAACGCCGCTGGCAGCAAGCCAGGGCCACTGAGGGAGCTGCCGAAGAAAGGGATCCAGCCCAATTCACTGTTCAGCCAGGTGGTCAGCGGCCGGATGGCCGGGATCACCACGTAGATACCCCACAGGCCGTAGACGACGCTGGGGATGGCGGCAAGCAGCTCGACGATGGTACGAAACACCGCAGCAAGCCTTGCCGGCAAGAAATCCTGAGTCAGAAAAATGGCCATGCTGACGCCGAAGAACCCGGCGATCATCAAGGCGATCAGCGCGCTGTAAAGCGTGCCCCAGATGGCGGGCAGAATGCCGTATTTACCCTGATTGACGTCCCACACACTACCAAACAGCACGTCGAAGCCGTGCTTTTCCATGCCTGGAAGTGCTTTGCGTCCTACTTCATATACCAACGCGAATACCAGCGCGAGAATCAGCACTACACCGATACGCGCAAGGGCACGGAAGGTGCGGTCGACCAAAAAGTCCTTGGTGGACGGCGGCTGACAGGCGGAATCTGGATTGTCCGGTATGGCAAAAGGTGTGTTCATTTAGCTGATTCCGGGACTAGGGGCAAACACGCCCGGCACGACGCAAGCACCGCACCGGGAGCGCCTGAAGCATTACTGGATGTTTTGCGAAGCTTTGCGAACTTGTTCGACTACCGAAGCTGGCAGCGGGATGTAGCCCATCGAATCGGCGATTTTCTGCCCCTGGGTCAGGCCGTACTCGACCATCTCACGCATGGCCTTGGCCTTTTGCGGATTGCCGTTGTCCTTGCGGAAGATCATCCAGGTGTAGGAAGTGATCGGATAGGACTTGGCGCCATCCGGGTCTGGCAGGTGGGCGATCAGGTTTTCCGGCAACTTCACCGCTGCCAGGGCCTGGGCACCGCTTTCGGCGTTCGGCACCACGTACTGGCCTGCCTTGTTTTCCAGCTCGGCGAAGTCGACCTTGGCCAGCTTGGCAAAGCCATATTCGATGTAACCGATGGCGCCCGGCGTCTGGCGAACGGTCGCGGTCACGCCGTCGTTCTTGGGCGACTTGATGAACTTGTCGGTGGCCGGCCAGTTGACGGTGTTGCCTTCACCCAAGTCCTTCTTGAAGTCGGCGTTGATGGCCGACAGGTGCTGGGTGAACACGGCGTTGGTACCGCTGGAATCGGCACGTACCACGACGGTGATAGGCAGGTCAGGCAGCTTCAGGTCTGGGTTGGCGGCAGCGATCTTGGCATCGTTCCATCGGGTGATCTTGCCCAGGAAGATGTTGGAGTACACATCCCGTGGCAGCTTCAGGCCCTTAGGGTTGCCCGGCAGGTTGTAGGCCAGCACGATTTCACCGGCGGTCATTGGCAGCAACTGCACACCCTCGCCGACTTTGGCGATGTCTGCTTCGCTCATGGCCGAGTCGCTGGCGGCGAAGTCGACAGTCTTGTTCAGAAAGTCTTGAACCCCTGCCCCGCTACCTTTGGACTGGTAGTCAACGGTAACGCCAGCGGTATTCTTGCTGAAATCCTTGAACCAGGTCAGGTAGATAGGCGCAGGGAAACTTGCACCAGAACCGGTCAAGCGAATGTTGTCTGCGGCAAAGGCCGAGGTGGCAGACAGAGAAACCGCAACGGCGAGTGCAGCAGACTTCATCAGGCGTATCATGGGAAAAGCGCTCCGTGTGATGGCCGACACACTTTGCAGCAGCTGTGTTACAGCTTTGTGACTATTGAATGGCAGCCACCCCATCTGCCCCTCTAAATCGCAGCCCTCAGTACGTTTTCAGCGCTTCGCTCGTAACTAGATATGACTGGCCCCTCCCCTACGTCCAGCTCAAAGCACCATAAGCATCTCATGCCAAGCCATGCCGCCGTGCTCCGAAGGCGACGGCTGTACGTACTGGTAGCCCATCTTGCGGTACAGCGCCACATGCTGCTCTTTGCACATCAGGTGAATGGTCTGTTTACCCTGGGCCTGCATGCGCATGATGAATTCGCTCATCAGCTGTTTGGCGTAGCCTTTGCCCTGATGGGCAGGGTCCACCACGACTGACATGATCACCACATTAGGTGCCAGCGGGTCGTGGCCGACCAGTTCCTTGAACGCCTCATCGGACATCACAACCTGGTGGGCGCAGCCGCTGTTGATGAAGCCAATGATGCTCTGCTCGTCTTCAAGCAGCAGGAACCCCTGGGGGTACTGGCTGATGCGCGTGCGGATCTTCTCCAGTGTGGCTGCCTCGTCGCCCTCGTAGGCACCGATTTCGATCGCGTGGCAACGCTCGGCATCACTCAAGACGGGTTGGCGGAATGAGGTGGTGCTCATGGGTAAAGGTTCCTGAATCAGATTTCGTTGCGCTAGGGTACTTCAACAGCGGCGAAAAACCCCGTGCTTTAACGCCCTGGGATGGCTTTACAACGACCGGCAGGGAACCCTAGCTGCGCTGCGGCCTCCCACCTTCATGCAGAGCCAACGACGCACTGCCCACCCCATAGATCTGGAGAACTGCCTCGCATGAAAAAGATCCTGATGGTGCTCACATCCCATGACCAGCTGGGTGATACCGGCAAGAAAACCGGCTTCTGGCTGGAAGAATTCGCCGCCCCCTACTACGTGTTCGTGGACGCTGGCGCCGACGTAACCCTGGCCTCTCCCAAAGGCGGCCAACCTCCGCTCGATCCAAAGAGCGATGAGCCGGACGCTCAAACCGACGCTACCCGGCGCTTCGCCACCGACACCGATGGGCAGATGGCGCTGGCTGACACGGTGCCGTTGAGCGAGGTGGACCCTTACCACTTCGATGCGGTGTTTTACCCAGGCGGCCACGGGCCGCTTTGGGACTTGGCGCAAGACACCGACTCCAAGACGCTGCTCGAAGCCTTCTATGCGGCCAACAAGCCCATTGCCGCTGTATGCCATGCACCGGGCGTGCTCAAGCATATCAAGGCACCCGATGGCCAACCGGTCGTCAAAGACAAGCAGGTCACCGGCTTTGCCAACAGCGAAGAGGCTGCCGTGGGGCTGACCGATGTAGTCCCGTTCCTAGTCGAAGACATGCTCAAAGCCAATGGTGGGCACTACTCCAAAGGCGCGGACTGGGCCAGTCACGTGGTCGAGGACGGGCATTTGATCACTGGTCAAAATCCGGCCTCATCGCAAGCGGCGGCAGAGGCGTTGCTCAAAAGGCTGGATGAGTCGGTGTGAGCTAAACAGATGCGCCGCCTTGCGCGGCGCATCGCGATGCAACACTGCAGGATCATTTGCCGGTCTTGCTTTCCACCTCCGCAAGGCGTTCCTTGATCTTGTGCGTCAGCTCTTCCTGTTCTTTGATCGAGGTGGGGGTGATGACCTTGTCCACTACCTCGGTATCGGCGTCAGGGGTTTCCAGCACTGGGTCCGGGGCAGCTTCGCCACGCTGGGCCTGCTCTGAAGAAATGGGCCGTGGGACTTTGTCACCCGTGTTGCCGTCGCTGTGTTTCATAGAGTTGCCTCATTTCTGTGATGTCTTTCCAGAAGAGTGCAGCAGCGGCGGAAAGTTTGATCCACTTGCGTAGGGACTCACCCTCAAACACCGCTGCCACGGCTGAAGGCCAAGATTCAAAGGCCCGTCCGTCGGACCCTTCGCACGGTGATCTCTGGCGCCGGCCAAACATGAGATGAACCTTCGAGGATCCGATCATGAATCTTTTCAACTCGCCTTCCCTGCTGCTAACGCTGTGCATGGCTGTCAACGCGCCACTGGCGCTTGCCGCGACCGATGCTGGCGACCAGCGTGTACCCACTCAGGAAACCGCCCCCACCAGTGATCACAGCAATCACCAAGGCGCAACCGGCGCAGGAACGCCGGCTGACAGCATGGGCACGGGTGATGGCGGTACCGATGACAACGGCACCGATAACACCGGAGGTGACGGCACCGACGACGGCGCAGGCTCTGCTGCTGGCGGCACTGGCAGCTCCGGCGCTGGCACGGGCTCACGCAGTGGCTCAGGCAGCTAGCCCGACGCAACATCGCGTACTCACCGCTTACAGGAGTCGATGTCATGCCACGTGGCGACAAATCCAAATATACCGAAAAGCAAAAGCGCAAAGCCGAACAGATCGAACAGAGCTATGAGCAACGCGGCGTACCCGAGCACGAGGCGCAGGCGCGTGCCTGGGCCACCGTGAACAAGCAATCTGGCGGCGGCGAGAAAGCAGGCGGTTCGGGCCGCACGACCTCGCCTGGCGAGAAGAAGTCTGCCCGTTCCGACTCGGCCAAGCGCGCGGCAAAAACGCGTGAGGGGCACCCCCGAACGTCAACCACCTCGCTGCAGACTCAGACCAAGGAAAGCCTGCTCAAGGAGGCCCGCAGCAAAGATATCAAAGGCCGCTCCAGCATGAACAAGGCGCAATTGGTCGAGGCGCTGCGCAAGTTCGGCTGACGAGCAATACACTCAAGCCAATTCAGTGACCGTGTGATTTTCCGTGCTGCCACTGGGTCATGGCTTTGCCGGTCACCGGGTCCAGCGCTGGGTCCGGGACCGCAGCGATGCGCGCCAGGGCCTGATGATGCAAGGATGGGTCAGGACGTTGCGTGTCGTAAGCCTCCTGCCCCTGCGGGTACGCGCCCACCACCACAAAGTCATCGCATGAGGCGATGCAGCAGTGCCCCGTACCCGCAGGTAGCACCACCACATCCCCTGCTTCAAGGTTCAACGTCTGCCCTGTCGGGCCACCCAATATGACACGTGCATGGCCGCTGACTACACCCAATGCTTCATGGGCGTTGGGATGGAAATGGTGGTAATCGAAAATCCCGTCGCGCCAGAGTGGCGTCCACTGGTGAGCTGCGAATAGTGCTTCGAATGCGCAGGCCAGCTCAGGTGCAGCCACTGCACCCAGCCGATAAAGCAACACCGGATAACGGCTGTTGGGCGTGGAACCGTCATCTTCAAAGAACAAGGTCTGCGCAGCGATGGTGTGATGGTCGAACCTGAACATTGGACTGTACCCGTAGGCATGGGCTTTGCCCTGTGAGCATCGTTCAACCACTCCGGTTCCAGTTAGCCGACCAATGCGATACCCAGTGAAACTTTCCTCTAGCCGGCCAAGTCCAGACCCCTATTGACCAAAGACCAGGAGAGGACAATGACGGGCACTGTAGGCGACTTTCTGGTGGACCGCCTGTATGAGTGGGGCGTGCGGCGTATCTTTGGTTACCCGGGTGATGGCATCAATGGCGTATTCGGTGCGCTGAACCGCGCCCATGGCAAGATCGAATTCATTCAGGCCCGGCACGAGGAAATGGCCGCTTTCATGGCCAGCGCACACGCCAAGTTCACCGGTGAACTTGGCGTGTGCATCGCCACCTCCGGCCCGGGCGCCTCGCATTTGCTCACAGGCTTGTACGATGCACGTATGGACCACCAGCCAGTGCTGGCCATCGTGGGCCAGCAAGCGCGGGCTGCATTGGGTGGGCACTATCAGCAAGAGCTGGACCTGGTTTCGATGTTCAAGGATGTGGCCGGGGCTTACGTGCAGCAGGCATCCACACCTGAGCAAGTGCGTCACCTGCTCGACCGCGCCGTGCGAACCGCAGTTGGCGAACGCCGCGTCACCACGATCATCCTGCCCAACGACCTTCAGGACCTGCCCTACCACGAGCCTCCCAGGGCCCATGGCACCGTCCATTCGGGCGTTGGCTACAGCCGGCCGAAGGTGGTGCCATTCGACCACGACCTGCAACGTGCAGCCGAGGTACTCAACGCCGGGCGCAAGGTGGCGATTTTGGTAGGCGCAGGCGCCCTGAACGCTAGCGAACAGGTGGCGGCGGTGGCCGAAGTACTGGGGGCAGGCGTTGCCAAGGCATTGCTCGGCAAGGCGGTACTGCCTGACGAACTGCCATGGGTTACCGGATCCATTGGCCTGCTCGGCACCGAGGCCAGCTATAAGCTGATGAACGAATGCGACACCCTGCTGATGATTGGCTCGGGTTTCCCCTACGCCGAGTTTCTGCCCAAGGAAGGCCAGGCACGTGGCGTGCAGATCGACCTGCAACCAGACATGCTCAGCTTGCGCTACCCCATGGAGGTGAACCTGGTGGGCGACGCTTCGCAAACGCTGCAAGCGTTGTTGCCATTGCTGGAACACAAAACCGACCGACGCTGGCGCGACAAAGTCGAACACTGGCGCGCGCAGTGGGACAAGACCTTGGCCAAGCGCGCGCTGGTCAAAGCTGAGCCGATCAACCCGCAAAGGGTGGTGTATGAGCTTTCGCCGCGCTTGCCCGACCACGCAATCATCAGCAGTGACTCTGGCTCTTGCGCCAACTGGTTCGCCCGCGACCTGCAGATCCGTCAGGGCATGCAATGCTCGCTGTCCGGTGGCCTGGCGAGCATGGGTGCAGCGGTACCCTATGCCATCGCAGCCAAGTTCGCCCACCCGCAGCGCGCCGTGGTGGCATTGGTCGGCGATGGCGCCATGCAGATGAACAACCTGGCCGAGTTGATCACCGTCGCCAAGTACTGGCAACAGTGGGAGAACCCCCAGTGGATCTGCGCGGTCTTCAACAACGAGGACCTCAACCAAGTGACTTGGGAGCAGCGCGTGATGGAGGGCGATCCGAAGTTCGAGGCTTCGCAATCGATCCCGGACGTGCCTTATCACCTCTTCGCGATCTCCATCGGCCTGGAAGGGATTTACGTCGAGCGTGAAGAAGATGTTGCCCAGGCTTGGGAGCGGGCTCTGGCAGCTGACCGCCCGGTGCTGATCGAATTCAAGACCGACCCCAACGTGCCGCCGCTACCGCCGCACATCACGCTGGAACAAGCCAAGAAGCTCACCGGCACGTTGCTCAAAGGTGACCCGAACCAGGCCGGAATGATCGTGCAGACCGCCAAACAAGTGCTCAGCGCTGTGCTACCCACCAAGCAATGACCAACCGTGAGGAATTCCCATGCCTGCAATAACGACAGAGGGTGCCACGAAGCACCCCATCAAGCTCACGCTCAACGGCGAGCCCCTTTCGCTGCAGGTATCGCCCTGGACCACATTGCTTGACCTGCTGCGCGACCAGCTTGACCTGGTCGGCACCAAGAAAGGTTGTGACCACGGCCAATGCGGTGCCTGTACGGTGCTGCGCGATGGCCGTCGGATCAACGCCTGCCTAACCCTGGCGGTGATGTGTGAAGGTGCCGAGCTGGTAACCATCGAAGGGCTTGCCACTGGCGATCAGTTGCACCCTATGCAAAGCGCGTTCATCCGTCAGGATGCTTTCCAGTGCGGCTATTGCACCCCTGGGCAGATCTGCTCGGCGGTAGGCCTGGCCAACGAAGGGCGCATCGATGGCCGCGATGCCATTCGCGAACGCATGAGCGGAAACCTGTGCCGCTGCGGCGCCTACAGCAACATTGTCGCTGCCGTGGAAGAAGCCCTGCCGCTGATGCAGGAGGATCGCCAATGACTCCGTTCAGCTATCACAAGCCCGCCTCCATAGGCGAGGCCATTCAACTGGCCGACTTGTCGTCGCGCTTCATCGCAGGCGGTACCAACCTGCTCGACCTGATGAAAGAGAACGTGACGCGCCCCGAGCGGCTGATCGACATCACCGGGCTACCGCTTGGGGGCGTGGAAGCGACCGCCAGCGGCGGCGTGCGCATCGGGGCACTGGTGAGCAATGCCGACCTCGCCTGGCATCCGCTGGTCGAACAAGCTTACCCCCTGTTGTCCCAAGCCATCCTTGCCGGCGCCTCACCGCAGTTGCGCAATATGGCGAGCACCGGCGGCAACCTGCTGCAACGCACCCGCTGCTACTACTTCTACGACACTGGCACGCCATGCAACAAACGCGAGCCTGGCACGGGTTGCCCGGCACGCTCGGGCCTCAACCGCAGCCACGCCATCCTAGGTGCCAGCGACGCCTGCGTGGCTACCCATCCCTCGGACATGTGCGTCGCACTGGCAGCCTTGGAAGCCGTGGTGCATGTGCAGGGCCCTGGCGGTGAGCGGCAGATCCCGATGGGCGAGTTTCACCGCCTACCCGGGAACATGCCGGAGCGCGACAACCAGCTTGGCGATGATGAACTGATTACCGCCATCGAGTTGCCGGCCCCCTCGTTCACCGCACATAGCCGCTATCTGAAAATACGCGACCGCGCATCGTACGCCTTCGCTCTGGTTTCAGTAGCCGCTGCCTTGCAGATCGAAGATGGAATCATCAAACAAGCCCGCGTGGCGCTGGGGGGTGTGGCACACAAACCATGGCGCGTGACCGCCGCAGAGCAGGTATTGCACGGCCAGGCCCCGGGCGAAACAGTGTTCGGCCAGGCTGCCGACTTGCTCCTCAAAGATGCCAAGCCCCTGCCGCACAACGGCTTCAAGGTGCAACTGGCGCACCGCGCTGTGGTTCGCGCCCTCAGTGAGGCTGCGTATGGCCAGACCAACACAGGAGCTTCGGCATGAACACTAAGACAACCGTTGTAGGCCAGCCCCTGGACCGCGTCGATGGTGTGGCAAAAGTGACCGGCAAGGCGCGCTACGCCGCCGAGTACCCTGAAGCCGACCTGCTGCATGCCAGTGTGGTTTCCAGCACCATCGCCCGTGGCCGGGTAGTGCGTATCGATAGCAGCGCGGCGCTGAAGGTACCCGGCGTGATCGCCGTGCTGGACCATAGCAACCGCCCTGCGGTTTCCAGCTATGACGACGACTACAGCGACGACGACTCCGCCGAGGGCGCGCCGTTTCGCCCGTTGTTCAACGATCAAGTGCTCTACAGTGGCCAACCCCTGGCGTTGGTGGTTGCCCAAACCCTTGAAGCGGCACGCTATGCCGGTTCACTGGTACAGATTCATTACAGCCAAGCCAAGCATCAGACGGACCTGCTGGCAGCCCTTGAGAAAAGCCACGAAGCGCCGGCCGAGACACCCTCGCCACGGGGCGACTTCAGCGCAGCTTACGGCAACGCTGCGGTTACGGTAGATGCCACTTATCTTACGGCCAACGAGCACCATAACCCTATGGAGCCCCATGCCTCGACAGTGCTCTACCAAGCGGACGGTTCCCTGGAAATCCACGACAAGACCCAAGGCACACAGAACTGCCAAACGTACCTGCACAACGTGTTCGGTCTGCCCAAGGACAAGCTGCGTGTGCGGGCCGCCTACGTTGGCGGAGCCTTTGGTTCAGGCCTGCGCCCGCAATACCAGCTGCCACTGGCGGTGATGGCTGCGCTGCACCTCAAACGCTCGGTACGCTTGACCCTTACCCGCCAGCAGATGTTTACCTTTGGCTACCGCCCCCGTACTCAACAGCGCTTGCGCCTGGGCGCCAGTGCTGATGGTAAGTTGCTAGCGGTGGCCCATGACGCCACCGGCCAAACCTCACGCTTTGAGGATTTCACCGAGCACTTGGTGGAATGGAGCGGCATGCTCTACCGCTGTGACAACGTGGCGCTGAACTATCGTCTGACGCCGCTGGATGTGTTCACCCCGCTCGACATGCGCGCCCCCGGTGCAGGGTCAGGCGTGCTAGCCCTGGAATGCGCCATGGATGAGCTGGCATGCGCGGCTGAGGTGGACCCAGTGGACCTGCGCCGCGTCAACTTTGCCGACCATAACGGCAACGAAGGTAAGCCCTATTCCAGCAAAGCCTTGCTGGCCTGCTATGACCAAGGCGCTGAGCGGTTCGGCTGGGCCAAGCGTGACCCCAAACCGCGCAGCATGCGCAAAGGCGAGCAGTTGATCGGCTGGGGAATGGCCAGCGGGGTTTGGGAGGCCATGCAGATGAAGGCCAGCGCCAAAGCCAGGCTCGACGGCCAAGGCCACCTAACGGTCAGCAGCGCAACCACCGACATCGGCACCGGCACTTATACGGTCATGAGCCAGATTGCCGCCGACGCTGCGGGTGTCAGCATTGAAGACGTGACCTTCGTGCTGGGGGACTCGTCGCTGCCCACCGCGCCGCTGCAGGGGGGCTCGTTCACCGTCTCCTCTGTGGGCTCTGCGGTGCAGCAAGCTTGCCAGATACTGCGCGGTAAGCTCCTGGAAAGTGCCCGTGCGCATTATCCGGCCTTGGCTGGTTTGCCCGTAGAAGCGATCACCATCGCTGACGGCTACCTCCAGCATGGCGAGCAGCGCATTGCCTTGGCAGAGATCGCGGCGCAATCGGACGGCGGCTTTGTTGAGGTGCAGATCGAAGCCGAGCCCAGTGCCAAGCGCCAACCCTACTCCACCGCCACCCATTCTGCGGTATTCGTCGAGGTGCAGGTGGACCCGCAATTGGGCTCGATCACCGTCAGCCGAGTGGTCAGTGCCGTAGCCGCAGGGCGTGTGGTCAACCCGAAGACTGCACGTAGCCAGATACTGGGCGGCGTGGTCTGGGGCTTGGGCATGGCGCTGCATGAGCACGCGCAAACGGACCATGCGCTGGGCCGTATCCTCAACCACAACCTGGCGGAGTACCACATCCCGGTCAACGCCGATGTCCAGGACATCGAGGTGATCTTCGTTGAAGAACAGGACGACATTGTCAACGAGCTGGGGTCTAAAGGCGTCGGCGAAATTGGCGTGGTCGGGGTTGCCGCAGCAGTTGCCAACGCGATCTACCATGCCACGGGCAAGCGGGTGAGGGAATTCCCCATCACCCTCGACACCTTGCTCTAACTAGCGCGTGCCCTGGCGGAGTTCGATCCATACCGGGGCATGATCGCTGGCCTTGGGCTCATTACGAACCCATGCATCGACCCCCGCGCTTTTCAGGCGGGGGGCGAGCGCTTCGTTGAGCAACAGGTGATCGATCCGAAGGCCCGCATTGCGCTCCCAGTGCTTGCGAAAGTAATCCCAGAAGGTATACACGCATGCGTCAGGGTGCAGGTGGCGGACGGCATCGATCCAGCCCTGGTCAAGCAGCCGTTGATACGCTGAACGCGACTCGGGTTGCAGCAGTGCATCTTTGCGCCACGAACGCGGGTTGTAGATGTCCAGGTCCGTGGGCACCACATTGAAATCCCCGGCCAGTACAGTGGGGTGTTCACTGGCGTACAGGCCCTTGGCATGTTCGATCAGGCACTGGAACCAACGCAGTTTGTATTCGAACTTCGGCCCAGGTTGCGGATTGCCATTGGGCAGATAAAGGCAAGCCACTAACACACCATGCACCGCTGCTTCCAGGTAGCGGCTCTGGCGGTCGTCTTCCATGCCAGGCAGGCCGCGACGAACCTCTAATGGCTCATTGTCGCGAGCGAGTATCGCTACGCCGTTCCATGATGGCTGCCCGTGAAATAGACACCCGTATCCTGCGGCCTCCAGCGCCTGGCGCGGGAACTGTGAGTCGGGCGCTTTGAGCTCTTGCAGGCAGACGATGTCAGGCTGCTCACGTGCAAGCCAATCGAGCAACGCGGGTAGGCGGCTGCGAATGCCATTGAGGTTGAACGTGGCTATTTTCAGGGTTTTCATGTGTCTGGGTCATTCACATGGGCTTGCACGGCATCTTGCAGCGCGTGCAACTGCGCCTGGTCGGCCAGCCCCTTGAGTGCCAGCCAGTCGTCCCAGTCGATGGCACCGTCATCGCGCAGCGCCTCAGCGGTGCGGATCAGCGCTTGATGGTAGGCATCTGGCGATGCGTCACGATAGCTGTGATCGTCGTATTGGGCGTACCAGGCTTCGAGCTCGGGGATGCTGCGTTCGATGCTCATGGCTGAGGCTCCTGACTATGACCTTTGTCTCTATGAGCTTCGCCCGCGTGCAATTGTTCAACATCAACGAATTACCCTAAGTCACTGCAATTGAGTCACTAACTGTTGGGCCAAGGGTGATTAAAGCACCTCGTCCGATTAGCAGAAAGTTTTTGCAGAGCCCCGCAACCCTGGTGAGTCACACGTATACACAGAACATCCTGTGTCTGACTTGAGGTAAGCGATCATGGCTAACAATCAAGACAACGATAAAGCCCAAGACGGCAGCCACCAGGCCAATCCTGGTGACGCTGGCGGCAGAGGCGGCCAAGGCGGCATGGCGGATACCCAGCACGGCGGACAGCAGTCCGGTCACAAACCTGACGAAAAAATGGATAAGGACTGGGAAAAATCCAGGGATACCGGCCATCAAGGCGGCCAGATGGGTGGCAAGGATGACGCTGCAGAGACGGGCCGCATGGGCGGGCAAACCACCCAAGATACCTCCCATCAGAAAGACCAAGACCGTTAACGCTTGACTAGGGTCACCGGGGCGACAACGCTCGCCCTGGTGCGTCAGGTGTTAGCGCTACGCCATTCCCCCTGACCCCCGCCTAAAGTCTCATCACTCCCCACGATCAATCCATTGCGGCATGCACAGGCATAATCGGCCTCTGCACGGGTGGCGCAGTTCAACGTCACCCTCAGTTTGTCGCGCGTGTCATAAAGGTCGTAGCCTGCGCCGAGTACTTGGGCAAAACCCGCGCGCTTGGGCAGATAGTCTTTTTCCGGCGGTAAAGCGGGAACTACAACAAAGCGCGTCTGCATGAGCCTTCCCCCTCGCGGCAGCTATTTAGTATTAGTTCCAATATGCGAAAGCATCAAGCCCACTCATGCTTGAATTTCGCCCCAATTTGGCGCCCTCTGCGCCCCAAAACCATTCATCCAGCCCGGCTTCATGCGTTTCTGACTAACAGGGTCTATTCGCTGCGAGCCGCTCATTACATGGGGCGGAATGTAAATCTGACCAATTGGCCATGTTTTTGCTTTGCAAGCTGCTCATGAATAAAAACTTCGAGCAGCCCCAATGTCCGCACTACTAACGCCTCTTCGTCTCGAATTGCGTGCCATCAGCAAGCGCTATCCGGGCACGCTGGCCAACGACCGTGTCGACCTGCGCATCGCAGCCGGTGAGATTCATGCACTGCTCGGTGAGAATGGCGCTGGTAAGAGCACGCTGATGAAGATCATCTACGGCGTGACCCGCCCCGATGCCGGCCAGATGCTGTGGGAAGGCAACCCCGTGCAGGTTCAAGACCCCGCTGCTGCACGCGACCTGGGGATCGGCATGGTGTTCCAGCACTTCTCGCTTTTCGAAACCCTTACGGTGGCTGAGAACATCGCCCTGGCGCTGGGCCGCGACGCGGGCTCGCCCAAACAACTGGCGCCGCGCATCCGCGAAGTCTCGCAGCGCTATGGCATGGCCCTTGAGCCAGAGCGCCTGGTGCATAGCCTTTCGATCGGTGAGCGCCAGCGGGTAGAGATCGTGCGCTGCCTGATGCAGGACATCAAACTGCTGATCCTCGACGAGCCGACTTCAGTGCTCACGCCACAGGAAGTCGAACAACTGTTCGTCACCCTGCGTACCTTGGCCAGTGAAGGCTGCAGCATTTTGTTCATCAGCCACAAGCTTCAGGAAGTACGCCAACTGTGCCACCACGCCACTGTGTTGCGCGCCGGCAGGGTTGCCGGGGGCTGCATCCCGGCCGAGCGCAGCGATTTGCAACTGGCAGAGCTGATGGTCGGGGATACAGAAGGCCTGGACGCCTGCTACCCCAAGCGCGCCGGCGGGCTGCCACGGCTGCGCTTGGACGACCTCTGCTGGCGCAACCAGGACCCATTCGGCACGTCGTTCGAGCACCTGCGCCTGGAAGTTCGCAGCGGCGAAATCGTCGGTATCGCCGGGGTCGCCGGCAATGGCCAGGACGAGCTGCTGGCGCTGCTCAGTGGCGAAACGCGCCTGCCTGCCAGCGAGCGCGAGCGCATCAGCCTCGACAACCAGCCCATCGCCAACCTGTATCCCGATGCACGGCGCGAACTGGGAATGGCTTTCGTGCCGGCCGAGCGCCTGGGCCACGGAGCCGTACCGGACATGACCCTGGCCGACAACGCTTTGCTGACTGCCTTCCAGCAGGGCCTGGTTGAACATGGCCTGGTTCGCTCGAGCAAAGTCCTGGCACTGGCCGAGCAGATCATCCAGCGTTTTGCGGTCAAGACGCCAGGCACCCAAGCCACGGCGCGCAGCCTCTCCGGTGGCAACCTGCAGAAATTCATCCTCGGCCGCGAAATGCTGCAGAACCCAACGCTGCTGGTGGCCGCTCACCCGACCTGGGGGGTGGATGTCGGCGCTGCGGCGACTATTCACCGCGCATTGATCGCTCTGCGCGATGCGGGTGCGGCGATTTTGGTGGTGTCCGAAGACCTCGACGAGCTATTGCAGATCAGCGACCGCATCGGTGCCCTGTGCAGCGGGCGCCTGTCACCGCTGAAAAATACCGCCGACACCCACAGTGCAGAGGTCGGCAGCTGGATGGCCGGCCAGTTCGACACCGCCTACGCCGCCTTCTGACGAGAACCTACCATGTTGCTATCGCTCGAACCCCGGACCCAGCAATCTCGCGCCATGCTGGTGCTGTCACCGATACTCGCCGGCCTGCTGACCTTGGCCAGCGGAGCAGTGCTGTTCAGCGCCTTGGGGCACGACCCGCTGCTGACGCTGCACACCCTGCTGATCGAACCGATCAGCGACTTCTACGGCTTTTCCGAACTGCTGCTCAAAGCCCTGCCCATTCTGCTTTGTGCCCTGGGGCTGGCAGTAGCCTACCAGGCGCGGATCTGGAACATCGGCGCCGAGGGCCAACTGCTGATCGGCGCGTTGGCCGGCAGCGCCCTGGCACTTCATGTCATTGACTGGGAAAGCCGCTGGGCACTGCTGTGGGTGCTGCTGGCCGGCACACTGGCCGGCGCCCTTTGGGGTGCGCTCGCCGCGTGGCTGCGCACGCACTTCAACGCCAATGAAATTCTGACCACCATCATGCTCAACTACATTGCCCTGAACCTGCTGCTGTACTGCGTGCACGGCCCGCTCAAGGACCCTGAGGGTTTCAGCTTTCCGCAGTCGGCGATGTTCGGCGATGCCAGCCGCCTGCCAGCACTGTTCGGGGATGTCCGGGTGCATGTGGGTTTGTATTTCGTGCTGCTGGCATTGGTGGCGGTGTGGGTGCTGCTGCACAAAAGCTTTCTGGGGTTTCAGATCAAGGTGCTGGGGCTGGACCAACGCGCTGCGGGCTTCGTCGGCTTTCGCGAAAAACGCCTGGTCTGGCTGGCACTGCTGATCAGTGGGGGTCTGGCCGGCTTGGCGGGCGTCAGCGAGGTGAGTGGACCCATCGGCCAGCTGGTGCCACAGGTGTCGCCGGGCTATGGCTATGCGGCGATCACCGTGGCCTTCCTCGGCCGGCTGAACCCGCTCGGCATTCTGGTTGCCGGCCTGCTGATGGCGCTGCTCTACCTGGGCGGCGAAAACGCCCAGATGAGCCTGAACCTGCCACAGGCAGTGACCGGGCTGTTCCAGGGCATGATGCTGTTCTACCTGCTGGCGTGCGATGTGCTGATCCTCTACCGCCCACGGCTCACCCTCGGTTGGCGGCGGCGCTTGCCGGTGGCCGAAGCGGCCCGCGCCTGACCTCCCCCTTGATGCTTACGTATGCCTGCCACCTGGGGTGCGCGGGCTGAGGCTTGAACGATGGATCTCGATCTACTTGGCAACATCCTCTACGCCATGGTGCGTTGCGGTACTCCCCTGTTACTGGTGGCGTTGGGCGAACTGGTGTGCGAGAAGAGCGGCGTGCTCAACCTCGGCCAGGAAGGCATGATGCTGTTCGGCGCAGTGGTGGGTTTCATCACTGCCTTCGCCACTGGCAGCCTGTGGCTTGGCGTGCTCATGGCGTGCCTGGCCGGCATGCTACTGGCCTCGCTATTCGCCTTGGTCGCCTTGGGCTGCCAAGCCAACCAAGTGGCTACCGGCCTTGCCCTGACCATCTTCGGCGTCGGCCTGTCGGCGTTCGTTGGCAGTGCCTGGGTCGGCAAGCCGCTCAGTGGCTTCGAAGCGCAGGCCATACCGCTACTGGCCGACCTGCCAATCATCGGCCATATGCTGTTCAACCAGGACCTGCTGGTCTATCTGTCTTTCGCCCTGTTTCTACTGGTCGCCTGGGTGCTGCTCAAAAGCCGCACCGGGCTGATTCTCCAGGCCGTTGGCGAAAATCCCGATGCCGCCAGTGCCATGGGCCTGCCGGTGCTGCGTGTTCGCACCCTGGCGGTGCTGTTCGGCGGCGCCATGGCCGGCCTGGCTGGTGCCTATCTGTCGTTGGCCTACACACCGATGTGGGCAGAAAACATGACGGCCGGCCGGGGGTGGATCGCCTTGGCGCTGGTGGTATTCGCCAGTTGGCGGGTGCGCCGGGTGCTACTGGGCGCTTACCTGTTCGGCCTGGCCAGCATCCTGCACCTGGTCGCCCAGGGCGTTGGCGTGAACTTCCCGGCCAACTTGCTGGCGATGCTGCCGTATGTGGCGACCATCGTGGTGCTGGTGGTGCTGTCGCGCGATGCGCTCAAAACCCGGCTGTACGCTCCAGTTTCGTTAGGCCAGCCCTGGAAGGCAGGCCGCTGACCACCCCCCGCCAAGCCCCGATAACTCATAACACCCACAGGAGTGAACCCTGGATGCATCAGAAAAAACGCACCTCGCTGCTACGCGCCCTGACCGCCGCAATCGGTCTGAGCACAGCGCTGTCTGCCGCTGCTGCCGACCCACTGAAGGTAGGTTTCGTCTACATCGGCCCGATCGGCGACCATGGCTGGACCTACCAGCATGAACAAGGTCGCCAAGCGCTGATCAAGCAGTTCGGTGACAAGGTGAGCACCAGCTTCGTCGAGAACGTGCCAGAGGGTGCCGATGCCGAACGCGTGATCCGCAACATGGCCAAAAGCGGCTACAACCTGGTCTTTGCAACCTCTTTCGGTTACATGAACCCTACCGCTAAAGTCGCCAAGCAGTTCCCCAAGGTCACCTTCGAGCACGCCACAGGCTACAAGCAGGACAAGAACCTGGGCACCTACCTGGCCACCTCGTATGAAGGGCGCTATGTCGGCGGTTACCTCGCAGCGAAAATGACCAAGACCAAGAAGATCGGCTATGTGGCGTCCTTCCCCATCCCGGAAGTACTGCGTGACATCAACGCCATCCAGCTAGCACTGGATAAGTACAACCCTGGCAGCGAAATCAAGGTGGTTTGGGTGAACTCCTGGTTCGATCCCGGCAAGGAGGCCGATGCCGCCAATGCGCTGATTGACCAAGGCGTGGACGTACTGTTCCAGCACACCGACAGCCCGGCGCCGATCCAGACAGCCGAGCGTCGTGGTATCTACGCAGTGGGCTATGCCTCGGACATGGCGCACTTCGGGCCCAAAGCGGTGTTGACGTCCATCGTCAACAACTGGGGGCCGCATTACATCAAGAGTACCCAGGCGGTCATGGATGGGAACTGGAAGCCCCAGGATTATTGGGGCGGCCTGGCTGACGGCACCGTCCAGTTGCCGATCAGCGACTTGGTACCGGCGGATGTGAAAAGCGGGGCCGAGCAGATCATCGCCAGCATCAAGGACGGCTCGTTCCACCCGTTCACAGGGCCAATCTTCAACCAGAGCGGCGAGTTGAAGATTGCCGAGGGCGCGGTGGCCAGCAATACCGAACTGGCCGGCATGAATTACTACGTCAAAGGCATCACTGCCCAGTTGCCCAAATAAATGCGCTTTGGCTCGAGCCGCTGCCATGCACGCTGCGCTGATGTTTCAGATGCGCGCCGTGCCCTGGGAGCGGCTTTAGCCGCGAAGATTGCCTCGCGACCTTAGCCACCGGCTTTGCCGGTATTCGCGGGTAACCCACACGAAGGGCCGCCCAAGAGATCTTGTCAATTGCAGCATTTCGGAGACCTGATGAATACACTGCCGATCATCGACATCGCCCCGCTTTATCAGCACGACCCCGCCGCTCGCCAGGCCGTGGCTCGGCAAATCGACGCCGCTTGCCGCCACTGGGGTTTCTATTACATAAAAGGCCACCCTATCACCGCCCAGCGTATCGCCGAACTCACAGCGGCGGCCAAGGATTTCTTCGCCCGACCCAACGAGGAAAAACTGCGCATCGACATCACCCGCAGCGCCCACCACCGGGGGTATGGGGCCATCGCTACCGAACAGCTCGACCCGAGCCGCCCTAGCGACCTCAAAGAAACCTTCGACATGGGGCTGCACATGGCGGCCGATCACCCTGATGTGCTGGCCGGTAAACCGCTGCGCGGGCCCAATCGGCATCCGGCCATTGCCGGCTGGGAAACCTTGCTGCAACAACACTACCAAGACATGCACGCCCTCTCTCTGACTTTGTTGAGGGCCATGGCCGAGGCATTGGGTATCGAGCAGGACTTTTTCGACCAGCGCTTTGCCGAGCCCATCAGCGTGCTGCGCATGATCCACTACCCACCCCGCCAAAGGGCCAGCAGCAGCGAGCAGCAAGGAGCCGGTGCCCATACCGACTACGGCTGCATCACCCTGCTGTATCAGGACAACGCCGGCGGCCTGCAAGTGCGCAGCCGCGATGGTCAATGGATCGATGCCCCTCCCATCGAGGGGACCTATGTGGTGAACATCGGCGACATGATGGCGCGCTGGAGCAATGACCGCTATACCTCGACGCCGCATCGGGTGATCAGCCCGCTGGGGGTGGACCGCTACTCGATGCCGTTCTTCGCCGAACCGCATCCGGACACCGAGATCAGTTGCCTGCCGAACTGCTCGAGCAGCGCTAACCCGGCCAAATATCCGCCGGTTTCATGCAGCGCCTACATGCTTTCACGATTTGCCGAAACCTACGCCTACCGCCGTGAAGCGCTCTGAGTGCAGCCGTCACATCTCGACCTGGGTACCCAGTTCGATCACCCGGTTCAACGGCAACTGGAAATACCTGAGGTTGCTGTTGGCGTTTTTCAGCAAGAAGGCGAACAGCTGCTCGCGCCAACGTGCCATTGCATTGTGGTTGCCGGCGACCACGGTTTCGCGACTGAGAAAATAGGTGGTACGCATGGCACCGAATGCCAGGTCAGCATTGGGGTAACGGCTCAATGCCAAAGGTACGTTGGGCTCTTCCATGAAGCCGAAGTGGAGGCTTACCCGGTAGAACCCGTCACCGCAAGCTTCGACCTCAAACCGCTTGCTGGCAGGGATACGCGGCTCGTCCGCGAACACCACGGTGAGCAGCACCACTTGCTCGTGCAATACCTGGTTATGCAGTAGGTTGTGCAGCAATGCGTGGGGTACTGCCTCGGGCCGCGCACAGAGGAACACGGCCGTGCCACTGACCCGGTGCGGTGGCTGTGCCTGCAGGCTGGCGATGAACAGCCCAAGGGGCAGCGCGTGTTCATCCAACCGCTCGACGATGATCGTGCGTCCGCGCTTCCAGGTGGTCATCAACACGAATAGCGCCACGCCGGCAATCACCGGGAAGGCGCCTCCCTGCAACACTTTTGGAGCGTTGGCGGCAAAGTACAAGCTGTCGACCACCAGCAAAGCCAGCAACAGCGGCACCGCCAGCCAGCGTGGCGCCTTCCATAGCAGCAGTACCACGGCCGACGCCAGCAGCGTGGTGATCAGCATGGTGCCGGTCACCGCCACACCATAGGCCGCGGCCAGTGCCCCGGATGACTCGAAGCCCACCACCAGCAGCACCACGCCGACCATCAGCGCCCAGTTGACCACGCCGATGTAAATCTGCCCTTGCTCCTGGCTTGAGGTGTGCTGGATGAACATACGTGGCACATAACCGAGCTGAATGGCCTGACGCGTCATGGAAAACGCACCGGAAATCACAGCCTGGGAAGCGATAATGGTGGCCATCGTGGCCAACCCGACCATTGGCAGCAGCGCCCAGTCAGGGGCCAGCAGGTAGAACGGGTTACGCACCGCTTGCGGGTCGCTAAGGATCAATGCACCTTGGCCGAAGTAATTCAGCACCAAGCCTGGTAGCACCAGCACAAACCAGGCGCGAGCAATCGGTTTGCGGCCGAAGTGGCCCATGTCGGCATACAGCGCTTCAGCGCCGGTCAGCGCCAGCACCACGGCGCCAAGAATGGCTACGCCCATGCCTGGGTGCAGGATGAAGAACTTGACGGCCCAGACCGGGCTCAGCGCCTGCAAAACTTGCGGATGCTGGGCGATACCGTGCACCCCCAGCGCGGCGAGCACCACGAACCACAACACCATGATCGGCCCGAACAGAATGCCGATGCGTGCGGTGCCATGCCTCTGAATCAGGAACAAGGCCACGAGCACCAGCACCGCTAGCGGCACGACCCAGTGATCGATGCCGTCATACGCCAGTTGCAAGCCCTCCACTGCCGACAACACCGAAATGGCCGGGGTGATCATGCTATCGCCGTAGAACAGCGCTGCACCGAACAGGCCGAGCAGCACCAACCCCCGCCCCAGCCGCTTGTAGGGCGCCGCGGCGCGGTGCGCCAGCGCGGTCAGGGCCATGATGCCACCCTCGCCCTGGTTGTCAGCGCGCAGGATGAACAACACGTATTTGAGCGATACCACCCACACCAGCGACCAAAGCACCAGCGACAGCACACCGAGCACCCCTGCGTTGTTGGCCTGCACCCCGTAGTGCCCGGCAAATACCTCTTTGAGGGTGTACAAAGGGCTGGTGCCGATGTCGCCGTAAACCACCCCTACCGCCGCGATCAGCAGGCCGAGCGAGTTGGATTTATTGGGTTGGGCAGGATTTGCTAAAGCGGCGGGGTGGCTCACGACGGGACTCTCTGACGGGCGATTGTGATAGGCATGCCATCCCTGGGCAGCGCGCCGCCAGTATCGTTTCAAGGCGCCGAGCCTGCCGTAAAAAGCGCGTAAAAAATGCAGGACACTGGCCTGCCGTAGGCCCACTCCCAACTGCGCCAAGGTGCTGTATCGTTACCGGTCGGGCCGAGCTGGGTGAACATTACGGCCGTCGCCCTTGTCGCAAGTAAGCGAAATTGCGCATTTTGGAGATTCAACATGTTTCGCGTCTTTGAACGCTGGCTCGACCCATTTCCACCGGACGAGGTGCCCCCACCCCCGGCTGGCCTGCTGCGCTTTCTGTGGGCCTGCACCCGCGGTGCCCGTGGCTATATCCTGGCGCTGGCGCTGTTCAGCGCAGGGGTGTCGATATACGAAGCCTGGCTGTTTTCCTTCCTTGGCCAAGTGGTCGACCTGCTGTCGAACTGGCAGGTGGGCGGCGGCGTGAGCGCCGAGGAGCGCCGCGTACTTTGGGGGGTGGGGCTGCTGCTGGTGGCCAGTATTGCCTTGGTCGGCTTGCGTACGCTCATGCAGCACCAGGTGCTGGCGATCAACTTACCCCTGCGTCTGCGTTGGGACTTCCATCGGCTGATGCTGCGCCAGAGCCTGTCGTTCTTCTCCGACGAATTTTCCGGTCGAGTCACCACCAAGGTGATGCAAACCGCGTTGGCCGTGCGCGAGGTGTTGTTCACGGTCATCGAAATCCTGCCGGGCATCGGCGTGTACTTCATTGCAATCATCGCCCTGGCAGGCGGCTTCGCCGCCAAGCTGATGCTACCGTTCATTGCCTGGCTCGGCCTGTTCGGCCTGGCGATGCTGTATTTCGTCCCTCGCCTTGGCAAGGTCGGCCAGGAACAGGCCCACGCCCGTTCCTCGATGACCGGCCGGGTTTCCGACGCCTATACCAACATCACCACTGTGAAGCTGTTCTCCCACTCAAAGCGCGAAGCACACTTTGCCCGCGCGGCAATGGAAGACTTCAAGCAAACCGGTTTTCGCCAGATGCGCCTGGTCAGCCAGTTCGAAATCGTCAACCAGGCGTTGGTGGTCGGGCTGATTTTCGGCGCCGGCGGCTACGCGCTTTGGCTATGGCATCAGGGCCAAGTAGGCACCGGCGCGGTCGCCGCGATCACCGCCATGGCCCTGCGCATCAATGGCATGTCGCATTGGATCATGTGGCAAATGACCTCACTGTTCGAAAACATCGGCACAGTGCAGGACGGCATGGCCACCCTCACCCGCGGCCCCAAGGTGCAGGACGCACCGAACGCTGGTGTGCTGCAAACCCGCGGCGGTGCGGTGACGTTCGACAACGTCAGCTTCAACTACAACGGCGAGCGCCAGGTACTCGATGGCTTGAGCCTGACCATCGCCCCTGGCGAAAAAGTCGGCCTGGTGGGCCGCTCCGGTGCAGGCAAGTCGACGCTCATAAACCTGCTGCTGCGCTTCTATGATGTGGACCACGGCCAAATCCTGATCGATGGGCAGAACATTGCCCAGGTCACCCAGGACAGCCTGCGCAGCGCTATCGGCATGGTGACCCAGGATACTTCGCTGCTTCACCGCTCGATTCGCGACAACATCGCCTATGGCCGCCCGGATGCCAGTGAGGAGCAGGTCCGGCGCGCCGCCATCAACGCCCAGGCCGATGGCTTCATTCGCCAACTCAGCGACCGGGACGGCCACAGCGGTTATGACACGCTGGTGGGCGAGCGCGGCATCAAGCTCTCCGGTGGCCAGCGGCAACGCATCGCCATCGCCAGGGTGATGCTCAAGAACGCCCCGATCCTGCTGCTGGACGAAGCTACCAGCGCGCTGGACTCTGAAGTGGAGGTCGCCATTCAGGAGAGCCTGGACGAGATGATGCAGGGCAAGACGGTGATCGCCATCGCCCACCGGCTGTCCACCATCGCCGCCATGGACCGGTTGATCGTCATGGACGAGGGGCGAATCATCGAGCAAGGCACCCACAGCGAGCTGCTGGCCAGGAACGGCACCTATGCAAGGCTCTGGCAGCACCAGAGCGGCGGGTTCTTGGGTGAGGAACAGGGAATGGCCGAGGTGTTGGAGTGAGCTAAGCCGGCAACGGCCGCTCTAACCCGGCTGTTCCATCGATCAGGCTGATGATTACTATCGAGCGCCGCGCCTGTCTGCCTGACTAGGCCGGCCTCTATAATCGCGATCCGTTTTCCTCCCCCTCGTCGGCAACCGGCGACCTCACCTTGGGATTTGCAGCATGCCAAGCGTCAAACCGGCCTCTGAAGGCCTTCCCGAACACAATCAACAGAGCGTCAAACAGCAATGGCTGGCGATCCTCTCGGTCGCGGTGGGCGCTTTCGCCCTGGTCACTAGCGAATTTCTGCCTGTCGGCGTACTCAACGACGTGGCCAGCGACCTGGGCATCAGCGCCGGCCATGCCGGCTTGATGGTGACCCTGCCCGGCATCATGGCTGCACTGGCGGCACCGCTTCTGTCGGTGGGTATCGGTGCCTTGGACCGGCGCTATCTGCTGATTGGCCTGACACTGATCATGATCATCGCCAACTCGGTGGTGGCCTATGCCAGTGACTTCAGCCTGCTGCTGTTCGGGCGTGTGTTGCTGGGGGTCAGTATCGGTGGCTTCTGGGCCACGGCCATCGCCCTGAGCGGTCGCTTGGCGCCTGATGGCGTGAGCGTGGCCCGGGCCACGTCCATCATCATGGCCGGGGTGACCTTGGCAACGGTGCTGGGCGTGCCGGTGGGCACCTGGTTGAGCGGTTTGATGGGCTGGCGCATGACGTTCCTGGTCACCGCACTGCTCGGCGTGCCGGTTGTATTGGCGCAGGTGTTCCTGCTACCGCGGCTGAACCCGGACAAAGCCATCCACATCCGCGACCTGCCGGCGCTGTTCATCAACCCGCAAGCACGGGTGGGCTTGATTGCCGTGCTGCTGATCGGCCTGGCGCATTTTGCCGCTTACACCTACGTGGCCCCGTTCTTCAAGCAGAGCTCGGGCTTCGATGGCTCGACCATTGGTTCGCTGCTGCTGCTTTACGGAGTGGCCGGCGTGATCGGTAACCTGTTCGCAGGCTACGCCGCCAATCAGAGCGTGCGCCATACCCTGATGCTGGTGGCGGTCATGATCGGCGTCAGCACTGCGTTGTTCCCTTATTTTGCAACAGGCCTGACAGGTGCGGCGATGCTGATCGCATTGTGGGGCTTCGCCTTCGGCGCGTTCCCGGCTTGCTCCAGCATCTGGATGTTCGTGGTGGCGCCCAAGGATGTCGAACGTGGCATGCCGCTGTTCGTGGCCATGTTCCAGGTGATCATCGCGCTGGGTTCGTTCTTTGGCGGGCGTATCGTCGATCAGCTGGGCAGTTCGGTGCTGCTGAGCCTGGCCACCGCGCTGGTGGGCTGCGGCTTCGTCACGGTGCTGGTACTGGGGCGTAATGTCAGCAACAGCCTGGCGGTGCAAGGCAGCTGAGGCCTGGCAAACGCTTGCGGTGAACCTCGTCGGGGGCGCGTGTCGCGACGCGCCATTGATTCGTCCCGATGAGTCATATTGATGCCTCCCAGGCTTGAGTCTAATAGTAAGGTATCTGCCTGGGGAGGCACACATCATGCAATCCAGATTCGTGATCGTTCCGGCTGTGGCCATGGAAAAAGCACTTGTTCAACCTGGATCTCGGTCTTTTGCCGCTGCCGCATCGTGCGGTTACGACATCTACGACAATCAGGAAAAATTACGCCTCACGCCGAGTTACGCGACCAAGTCGCTGGCAGAGGCTGCGCGCTCGGAACTTGCGGGCCAATGCTCCAAGCCAGACGAACTGATCCCATTGCCCCGGCTTGATGCCAACCCCTCAGGCAGCGCCCTTTGCAGCCCATCAGGCAAAATGCCTTAGTGCACTGTCATCCCATTGCTGCCCAGTTTGCGACCAGCCGTTGTGCATGGGCAGCGGGAAGCCGGTACGGCACTGGCCTTGCCTGGCTTCGAAGTCGAAGACCGCATGGGGATAGTCATTGATCAGCAGCAGAGCCTTGCGGTGGTCCTCGGACCAGGCAATCTTGACCTGCGAGGGTTTGTCCTTATCTGCGACGCTGTCCACGTCATAGATGTGCAGTGCGGTCTGGATCGGGTTGCCAGTGCTGGCAGTATCGAGCGCGTAGAAATAGCCCGTTTCCTCATCGTCCTCGAACACCACGACGTACGTACCTTCCCCGGCCGGCGCCTCGAGCACCAACCCATCACCTACGAATAACTCGTTCTGTGCAGCAAGATAGGCAGGCATGCAGGCGTTCCTTTTCCATTGACTGGGCCTTGATCATGCACAGCATCCGACACTGGCCGCAAGGGAAACCGACTGGCTGGCCCGTGACCTGGCACAGCGGGCGCCATAGGCTTGTTGGCTCAATCCAGTACCGGCCTGAGCAAAGCCTGCGCCTCGTATAAAGTCGCCAGGTAGCGCATGCGCATTTCTTCGATGCTCAGCCTTGAGGCATGGGTGGTGATGGTCAAGGTAGCCTTGAGCGTGCCGCTGCGGTCCAGTAGCGGTACGCCCAGTACGCGCATGCCGATTTCATATTCCTGGTCAACGATGCTGTAGCCCTGCTCGCGCACCTGCTGCAACTGCGCGCGCAATTGCCCCTTGTCGGTCAGGGTATAGGGCGTCAGCGCAGGCAACGGGTTGCGCGCAAAGTAGTCGTCCAGCTGCGTCTGTGGCTGCCATGCCAGCCAAACCCTGCCACTGGCGGTGCAGTACATGGGCACCCGCGAGCCCGGGCGGATCGACAGCGATGCGATGTGGCTATAACGGCTGCGTACCAGATGAATGATCTCGTCGCCGTCACGGCTGCCCACCGATACGTGCTCCTGGGTTTGCCGAGCCACCTGCTCGACGATCGGCCGCAGCATGCGCGGCAATTGCGCCGAATCGACATAGGCCTGGCCAATACGCAAGGCCTTGGGCGTCAGCCAGTACTGCCGATTGTCGGTTTCGGCAAACCCTTCATGTACCAGGGTCAACAGAAAACGCCGGGCGGCGCTTGGGGTCAAGCCTGACTGCCTGGCCGCCTGGGGCACGCTCAAGCGTGGCTGCTCGGTGGTGAACAGTTGCATCAGCGCCAGGCCTTTCTGCAAGCCGGCGATGAGATCGCGAGGGTGAATGTCTGGCTGGGGCATGGTTGAGCTCGTGCTGATTGACGACTAATGCGATTACCGAATCGTGAGTGCGATTATCGCATCAAACCCTCGATTAGCGCATTGTCCGATGCTGGTCGCCTCGCCAAGCTTGGCTCCCATAACAACAACATCATGGAGCACAGCATGATCCGAGGTTCTACAGAACTGGTCGCCATCGTCGGTTCGCCGATCGCCCAGGTTAAGTCGCCGGAGAATTTCAACACCTGGTTCGCCAACCAAGCCCTGGACATGGCGATGCTGCCTATCGACCTGCAGGAAACCGCGCTGGACGCGTTCGTCGATAGCTTGCGTGGCTGGCGCAACCTGCGCGGCTGCGTGGTCACTGTGCCCTATAAGCAGGCGCTGGCCCCGCGGCTAGATGCGCTGAGTGGTCGGGCCGAGGCGCTGGGATCGGTCAACGTGATCCGACGCGAAGCCGATGGCCGGCTGCTTGGCGACAACGTCGATGGCGCAGGTTTTCTGGGGGCGGCACGCCTGCATGGCTTCTTAGCCAGCGGCAAGCGGGCGCTGATACTGGGCTGCGGGGGGGTCGGCAGTGCGATCGCCTACGCATTGGCTGAAGCAGGGATCCACGGCATCACCCTCAGCGACCCCTGCGCCGAGCGCGTCGGGGCGTTGAGTGAAATGCTCGGCAATGCCTTCGGGCAGCTGGCTGTCGCGACTGATTACCACTCGCTGCAAGGGTTCGACCTGGTGGTCAACGCCTCTGCGGTCGGTATGGGGTGCAGCGGCGAGCTACCGTTGCCCTCGGCACTGCTGGCAACCCTGGCAGCCTCGACCCTGGTGGCTGACGTCGTCACTTCACCGGAAATCACCCCGCTGCTGCAACAGGCCCGTGAACGCGGCTGCCCGATCCAGACCGGGGCCCAAATGGCCTTCGCCCAGCTGGGCCACCTCGGCGCCTTCATGGGCGTCACACCGCTGGAGATCTGAGGCCATGAGCATTAGCGAACGGACACAGTTCGATCTGGTTGTCCTGGGCAGCGGAGCCGGCGGGTTGGCCACTGCGGCCACCGCGTCCCGTCTTGGGCTCAAGGTGCTGGTGGTGGAAAAGGCCGAACGCTTTGGCGGTACCTCGGCGATTTCCGGCGGTGCGGTCTGGATCCACGGCAGCGATCAGGCCCGTGCGGGCGGGGCCCAGGACTCCCCCGAGGCCATGCGTACCTACTTGAAGGCGGTCATCGGCAGCGGTTACAACCCGCCATTGGTGGAGGCGTTCATCGAGCAAGGTCACCAGGCCCTGAGATGGCTTGAGCGCAACACCGAACTGCGCTACAGCTTGCGCCCGCACTCGCCGGACTACTATCCCGACCAACCCGGTGCGACCGAGTTCGGCCGCGCGCTGGAGATGGTCGAATACGACGGCCGCCATTTGGGTGCGCACTTCAAGGACCTCCAAATGCCACCACCAGGCATGCTGCTGTTCGGCGGCATGATGGTCAACCGTGTGGACATCCAGCACTTTCTCAACCTGCGTCGTTCGCCGGCTTCACTGTGGCACTGCCTGAAGCTCATGGCACGCTATGGGTGGGATCGGCTGCACCACCCGCGTGGCACCCGCCTGACCACTGGCAACGCAATGATCGCCCGGCTGGCCAGCAGCGCTTTCGCTCACGGCTGCCAGTTGTGGTTGCGCAGTGAAGCGCAAGAACTGGTGATCGAACAGGGTGAGGTCACAGGCGTTATCGTCCAACGCGAGGGCCGCACCCTTGAAGTACAAGCCCGAGGTGGTGTGGTCTGCGCAATGGGGGGCTTTGCCGCTGGGCAGTTGGCGGCCACCTACCGCCCCGATGCCGCCGGCGAGCACCTGAGCATGTCGCCGCCGAGCAATGATGGCGCAGCGCTGCGCCTGGGCGAGCCGGTAGCCGCCGCGCACGGCCAAGACCTGGCGGCGAATTTTTTCTGGGCGCCGGTATCGCAGTTGCGCCATGCCAATGGTGAGCGCGAACGCTTCCCGCACTTGGTCACCGACCGCGCCAAGCCAGGTGTGATCGCAGTCGACCCTGGCGGGCGGCGTTTCGTCAACGAGTCCAACTCTTATCATCACTTCGTGCAGTCCATGCTCAGCAACGGCATTGGCCATTGCTGGTTGATCTGCGACGCCTGGGCCATGAACCGCTATGGCCTGGGGCTGGCACGGCCAAAGCCGGTGGACAACAGCGCGTTGATCGATGCCGGCTACTTGCACCGCGCCGCCAGCGTAGCCGATCTGGCGCAAGCGATCTGTGTCGATCCACACGTCTTGCAGCAGACGCTTGACCGCTTCAACACCGATGCCCGCAACGGCATCGACCCCCAGTTCGGCAAGGGCGGCAACAGCTACAACCGTTACATGGGCGACCCACAGCACCAGCCCAACCCCTGCCTGGCCCCGCTGAGCAAGGCGCCGTTCTATGCCATCCGCCTGCACACTGGCGACCTGGGTTCGGCATGTGGCCTGCTCACCGACGCCAACGCCAATGTGCTCAACCGCAGCGGCGCTGCGATTGCCGGGCTCTATGCCGTAGGCAACGACATGAACTCGATGATGAACGGTACCTATCCTGGCCCCGGTATCACCCTGGGCCCTGCCCTTACCTTCGGCTGGCTCGCCGCCCGCCATATCGCCTCGCGCCTGCAGGCGCCAGCCACTGAACGGGAGCAACCCACGTGTACTACGAACTGAGAACCTACACCCTCGACCCGCTGAAAATGGCGGACTGGCTGGCCCTGTATCAGCGTCACGCCCTTGAAGTGCAAAGCGAGCATTTGGGCAACCTTGTGGGCTTTTTCACCAGTGAATTCGGCGAGGTCAACCAAGTGGTTCATCTCTGGGCATACGCAAGCCTGGACGAGCGCATGGCGCGGCGTGCCGCGATGGCAGCCGACCCACGCTGGGCGGAGTTTTCCCGGCGCAACCGGGAATTGGGCGCCGTGTTGCAGCTGCAATCGCGGCTGCTGCGGCCCACTGGTTTTTCGCCGCTCAAATAGCACGCCTATAAGGATCAACCCATGCAACCCCTCGACTGTGACGTACTTGTCATCGGCTCCGGCGCCTCGGGCCTGGCCGCCGCCGTAACGGCCGCGCACCACGGGCTGAGCGTGATCGTTGCGGAAAAGGCCAGCCAGCTCGGCGGCACCAGCGCCTGGTCGGGGGGCTGGCTATGGATTGCGCGTAATCCGCTGGCCGTCGCCGAGGGCATCATCGAAGCGCACGATGCGCCGGAGCGTTACCTGCGGGCACAGACCCACAGCGCTGAACTGGATGCTCGCCAGCGTGCGTTTCTGCAACATGGTCCGCAGATGGTAGCGTTCTTCCAGCAACACACCGCGGTGCAGTTTCAGTCCGGCAGCACGATGCCCGATATGCGTGAAGGCGATGGCAGTTCGGCTGGCGGGCGCTTATTGTGCGCCCAGCCCTACGACGGCCGTTTGCTGGGCCAATGGCTACACAAGCTGCGCCCACCTTTGGATATCGTCAGCCTGGCGGGTATGGGCATCGCAGGTGGCGCTGACCTGGCTGCCTTCTTCAATGCCCGTCACTCCCCCAAAGCCGCCTGGCACGTCGGCAAACGCCTGCTGCGTCACGGGCGCGATCTGTTGCTGCACCGCCGGGGCCTGCATCTGGTCAACGGCAACGCGCTGGTTGCGCGGTTGTTGCGCAGCGCGCTGGACCGTGAGGTCACGCTACTCACTGACAAAGCAGCTACACGCTTGCTCGGCGCTGAACGTATCGAGGGCGCACAGTTCGCCGATGGCCAGGTCATCCGGGCACGTCGTGGCGTGGTCCTGGCCTGTGGCGGCTTTGCCCATGACCGCCAGCGCATCGCCCAGCTGATGCCTCATGCACCTGATGGCCTAGCACATTACTCTGCCGCCCCGCCCCACAATTGTGGGGATGGCCTGCGCCTGGGTGAACAGGTTGGCGGCCAGCTTGGCCCGCAGTTGCCACAAGCCGGCGCCTGGGCGCCCATATCACGCGTCCCACGCCGCGACGGCAGTGTTGCCAACTTTCCGCACCTGATCGATCGAGCCAAGCCAGGCTTCATCGCCGTGCGCCGGGATGGCCGGCGTTTCGTCAACGAAGCCGATTGCTATCACGATTTCATGAACGCCCTGTTCGCCGCCTCCCCCCCTGGCCAAGCCCCTGAGGCATGGCTGATCTGCGACCATCGCGCACAACGGCGTTACGGCATCGGCTGGGCCAAGCCGTTCCCGTTCCCGCTCGGCGCTTACCAGCGCTGTGGTTATCTGCTCAGCGCCGAGACCTTGGCTGAGCTGGCGCAACGTTGTGGCATTGATGCTGCGCAACTGCAGCTCACCGTCGCCGCGTTCAACCGCCATGCCGCACATGGCCAGGACCCGGTCTTCCAACGCGGCAGCTCGGCTTACAACAGGGCCCAGGGCGAGCCGTTGCATGGGCCCAACCCTGCCTTGCGGCCACTGGGCCGCGGGCCGTTTCATGCGGTGAAACTGCTGCCAGGCAGCCTTGGCACATTCGCCGGTCTGCAAACCGATGCCGTGGCACGCGTACTGGATGAAGTGCAGCAGCCGATTCCTGGCCTGTTCGCGGTCGGCAACGACATGCACAGCATCATGGCTGGGCATTATCCTAGTGGCGGTATCACCCTGGGCCCGGGCATGACCTTCGGCTACCTGGCTGGCAAAGCGCTCTGCGAGCTATGAGCTAGGCGCACAATCGTTCGGTTATCGAACAAAAGCCGGCCACTGCGAATTGACGCTCGCCCTTGCACTGCCCACCATGCACCGGCCTTGCGTGTAGCCCCCTGCCTGGGGCCAGGTCAGGTTCTGCAAACCGCCGTTCTATACAATTTCAAGAAACGACCGAGAATATGAACCACTCCAAGCTCTCCAGCGCGAGCCTGCAGCTGCCTGCTGCTGGCATCGGCGACAAGATCCGCGGCGCCTTTGCCGTAGGCAAGACGCGATGGGGCATGCTCGCCTTGGTGTTTTTCGCCACTACCCTGAACTACATCGACCGCGCCGCCCTGGGCATCATGCAGCCGGAACTGGCCAAGGCCATGAACTGGACGGCGATGGACTACGCCAACATCAACTTCTGGTTCCAGGTCGGCTATGCCGTTGGCTTCGTGCTCCAGGGCCGGCTGATCGACAAGGTTGGGGTCAAACGCGCCTTCTTCGCTGCCGTGCTGCTCTGGAGCCTGGCCACCGGCGCCCATGGCCTGGCGACGTCTGCGGCTGGTTTCATGGTCTGCCGTTTCATCCTGGGCCTGACCGAAGCGGCCAACTATCCAGCCTGCGTCAAGACCGTACGCCTGTGGTTCCCTGCCGGTGAACGCGCCATCGCCACTGGCCTGTTCAACGCTGGCACCAACGTCGGTGCCATGGTCACCCCGGCCCTGCTGCCGCTGATTCTCACCGTCTGGGGCTGGCAGGCTGCGTTCATCGCCATGGGTTGCCTGGGCCTGGTCTGGCTGGTGTTCTGGAGCCTCAAGTACTTCAACCCGCAAGAACACCCAAAGGTCAGCCAACGTGAACTGGACTACATCGAACAGGACGCAGAACCGGAGGTGGCGCGCCTGCCTTTTAGCCGTATCCTCGGCATGCGCGGCACCTGGGCCTTTGCCGTAGCCTACGCGATCACTGCGCCGGTGTTCTGGTTCTACCTATACTGGCTGCCGCCTTTCCTCAACCAGCAGTACAACTTGGGCATCAGTGTGACCCAGATGGGGGTGCCACTGATGCTGATCTGGCTGACCGCAGACTTCGGCAGCATCGGTGGCGGCATCCTCTCATCGTGGCTGATCGGGCGAGGCGTACGCGCAACCACCGCGCGGCTGGTGTCGATGCTGATCTTCGCCTGCACCATGGTCAGCGTGACCTTCGCTGCCCATGCCAGCGGGCTGTGGATGGCAGTGCTGGCCATCGCCTTGGCGGTGGGGGCGCATCAGGCATGGACTGCGAACATCTGGAGCCTGGTGATGGACTACACGCCCAAGCACCTGATCAGCACGGTATTCGGTTTTGCCAGCATGTGTGCAGCGGTTGGCGGCATGTTCATGACGCAGATCGTCGGCAGCGTGTTGATGGCCACCCACAACAACTATGCCGTGCTGTTCACTTTGATTCCGGCCATGTACTTCCTGGCGCTGATATGGATGTACTTCATGGCGCCGCGCAAACTCCAGGCCTGACTTACGTAAAGTCCTGGCAGTTGCTGGGCCTGTCCGAGTGATATCAGTCCGTAACGCCAATTGGGGCCGCGTTGCGGCCCCAATGCATGAGCATGAAACGTTGGAATACTGGCGATGAACGCTAGCGCCTTGCGAGCACCGCTCGGGCCTTGTCCAGTGCCATGCGCGCCCGCTGCTCAGCACTGATGCCCTGCTCCATCAATTGGCGGGTTGGGATTTCCAGGCTCAAGGGCACCGTCGCCGGCAAGGCGCGCAGCAGCCCCACCAGGTCAGCATCGCCATCACCTGGGAAACGCCGCTCATTGCGCGCCTGGCGCAGGATCTCCTCCATCTCGGCAGGCACAGGGCCTGCCACGTCGCACAACTGGGCGTAGCGCATGCGCGATGGCGGCAGCTGTGCAAGATCCTCCAGCGAACACCGCGAACGGTTGAAGTGAAACGCATCGACCAGCACACAGCCATTGGCCCGATCGGCGTTGGCCACCACTTCCATGGCCTGGCGCAGGTCGCGCACGTCGGTCCAAGGCATGAATTCCAGATGCGGATAGATGCCATAACCGGCAGCCAGGTCGCACAGTTGCGCAAAGTGCTCAGTCAGGCGAGCGCTATCGGAGTCGTTGCCAGCCACCAGCAGCTCTGAGCCGCCAAGCTCCGCGCCAACCGCTAATATCGGTTCGAAATCAGCTACGCAGGTATCGGGCTTGAGCCTGAGGATTTCCAGGTCGAGCACCTTGATGCCAGTGTCGCGAAGGCGTGCCTTCGTTTGGCGGCGCAGCTGTGGGTCTGCCACCAGCGGGAAGTGCTGCTCCTGCTCGGTGGCCGGGACCAGGCGCAAGCCCACATGGGTGTAACCGGCACGGGCTGCTACCTCCACCATGTCTGGTGGGGACAGCTCGAGCACGGTCAACGCCGCGAGAGAGAAAATTCGATCGGTCATGTCAGTACCTTGGGAAAATAATCAGGCGATCAACGCAGGGGCACAGGCCCGGCCGGTTTCGGCAGCCTCGCGGATGGCATCGACCAGCGCCAGCGTGCGACCGCCATCGGCGGCATCGATCAACGGTGCCTCACGGCCTTGGGCTACGCGGATGAAGTGCTGCAATTGCAAGGTCAGGGCTTGGCCTGCAGGTATGCTTTCGCGGCTTTGCAGCAAAGGCGTATGCCAGCCCGAGCCTGCCTCGGCGTAATGCCAGCGTTTGAGCTGCGGAATGCTCATTGCCCCTTGGGTGCCAGCGAGCAAGTAGCAAGGTTGGCCCTCCTGACGCGGATAAACCGGGCTTTCACCTGAGTCCAGCTCCCAGCTCCACGGCGCGGCCACCGCGTCGGACCCCGTCAGGCTGCCCAGCGCGCCGTTGGCGAACTGCAGCAGCACCGCGGCGCTGTCTTCATTGGCGAAGCCGCGCACGTCGTTACGGGTGAACGCCTGCACCTGGACGACTTCCCCACACAGAAAGCGCAGCAGGTCCAGGTCGTGGATCAAGTTGGTCAGTAGAAAGCCCGCGCCGGGTTCGCGGCGCCAGGGCGTTTCGAAGTAGCTGTCGGGTTTTTGCAACTGCCAGAGGGCAGTGACGTTGACCAATCGGCCCAGCTTGCCTTGCTCGATCACCTCGCGGGCTTTGGTGATCAGCGGGTTGTGCCGCCGATGATGACCGACCAGCACTGGCACGTTCCGCTTACGCGAGGCCTCTACCAAACTACGCACTTCATCCAGGTGCACGCCCACGGGCTTTTCCACCAGCACCGGTATGCCGGCCTCCACACAATCCAGGGCGCAAGCCACATGCAGGTTGTTAGGGTTGGCGACGATCACAGCGTCTGGCCTGGCGTGCTCGAGCATCTTCCGGTGGTCGGCATAATAGGCAGCCCCACATTGGGCAGCGAAAGCCTCGGCTTGCGGGCCAGGATCTGCCACGGCGCATAGCCGGGCCTGGGGCAACTGGCTCAGGTGCTGGTAGTGCTGGCGGCCCATGATTCCCGCGCCGATCAAGGCAACTCGTAAGGGTGAATTCAACGCACTGTCCTCTTGTCATTGTTGTGATGCGATTATGAAACTGGGTTCCGGAATCGCATATGCACAATGTAGAACCAAGTTCAGTTATTCAGAACGGTGAGAACGTAGGACTGTGCGGTTATCGACCACAAATTGACCTTAGGCGAAGATCTCACTGGCTGGGCTGGCGGCGGACAGCTCTTGTGCCGCGCTCAACAGCAACGGCGCAAGGTCCGCCAGCCGAGCTTGCGCCAGGCGGGCGCTGGGGCCGGCAACACTGAGCACGCCAATCACTTCACCACCCTGTGGGCGGCGCACCACCGCGGCCAGCGCCGAGGTGCCTATCGCAGAGGTTTGCTCGACCCAGGCATAGCCCCGTTGGCGGGCTTGGTGCAGGTAAGCCAATAGCTCGTCCATGGACCTCGGCGCATTGGGGCCGAACTGGGCAGGGTCGGCGATGCCCTGGCGCAACACCATCTGCACGGCTTGCTCGTCGCTGAGGCTGGCAAGCCAAGCGTGCCCGGAAGCGGTATAGAACAATGGCGCATCGCGGCCCATGTCGGGGTCGTAACGCAGGCCGGAACGGGCACCTTGCGACTTGGCGATCCAGGTCTGGCGGTTGCCCTCGACCACCCCCAGGCGCACCAGTTCACCACTTTCCTGGGCCAAGCGATCAAGAATGGGCTGAATGATGTCGGCGCCGCTACTGGATAGGTAACGGAAGCCCAACGCCACCAGTTTGGCCGATAACTGATAGCGGCTGTTGTCGCGGTTCTGACGCACGTAGCCAAGGCGCACCAGTTCACTGAGCATGCGGTGGGCTGCGCTCTTTGGAATGTCCAGACGTTCTGCCAAGGCTTGCAGCCCCAAGCCATGGGGCTCGCCGGTCAAGCTCTCGACAATACTGAAAGCGCGTTCGATCTGACTACCTGCCATACCTGTATCCCTGCAATTTTTTGCGGATTCTAGAAGATCATTCCATCTGGAAGATATGAATTCAGCGGCAGAAACCTGAGAGTGTCCGCTAATCGACCACAACTTGTGGTTCCAGGTTGCCGAATCGCCTATACCTTCGAATATTATGGAACTCGATTCCAATAATAACCCGGAGAACCCTCGATGCCTGCCCAATCCTTCCCAAGCGACTGCGACGTACTGGTGGTCGGCTCTGGCGCAGCCGGCCTGGCTGCGGCCGTTACGGCTGCCTGGCATGGGCAAAAGGTCGTGCTGGTGGAAAAAGACCCCGTCTTCGGTGGTGCCACCGCCTGGTCCGGGGGCTGGGCATGGGTGCCCCGCAACCCGCTGGCCCAGCGCGCAGGCATCTGCGAAGACATCGAGCAGCCGCGTACCTACCTGCGCAACGAACTGGGCACACGCTATGACGCTGAGCGCGTGGATGCGTTTCTGGAAGCTTGCCCACACATGGTCGCGTTCTTCGAACGGCACACCACGTTGCAATTTGCAGACGGCAACGGCATCCCCGACATGCACGGTGACACCCCTGGCGCTGCACTCGGGGGCCATCAGGTGATAGCCGCCCCTTACGATGCCCGCCAGCTTGGCGCGCTGCTCCCGCGCCTGCGCAAGACCCTGCGGGAAACCTCGTTCATGGGCATGCCAATCATGGCCGGCGCTGACCTGGCAGCGTTCCTCAACATGACGCGCTCACCGCGTGCCTTGTTGCATGTGGGCAAACGCTTCGCTCGTCACCTGTATCATCTGGCCCGCTATGGTCGCGCCATGCATTTGGTCAACGGCGTTGCGCTGGTGGCACGGCTGGCCAAATCCGCCGAAGACCTGGGTGTGCGAATGATCGAGTCGACCGCGGCCAAAAGCCTGCTGCTCAAGGACGGTAAGGTGCAAGGCGCAGTACTGGACACCGCACAGGGCGAGCGAACAATACGCGCCAGAGCCGTGATATTGGCTGCCGGAGGCTTCCCCAACGACGCTGAACGCCGTCGGCAACTGTTCCCGCGTGACGACAGCGGCTACGACAACCTAGCCCTGCCGCCACCGTCCTGCTCAGGCGACGGTTTACGCCTGGGTGAAGCGGCCGGCGGTGTGGTAGCCACCGACCTGAAGTCACCGGTTGCCTGGGCACCGGTTTCGGAAGTCCCCCACCGCGACGGCAGCACAGGCCATTTTCCGCACATCATCGAACGGGGCAAGCCCGGAATCATCGGCGTATTGGCCAACGGCAAGCGCTTCGTCAATGAAGCGCACGGCTACTACGACTACGTATCAGCGATGATCGAAGCCGTGCCAGCGGGCGAGCCGGTGTGCTCCTGGCTGATCTGCGACCACCGCTTCGTGCGGCGCTTCGGCCTGGGCTATGTGCGCCCTGCACCATTACCCCTGGGCGCGCATCTGCGTAGTGGTTACCTCAAACGCGGCCAGACGCTGGCTGACTTGGCCAAGGCATGCGGTATCGACCCTGCTGGGCTGAGCGCCACCGTGGCAGACTTCAACCTACACGCACGCCAGGGCCAGGACCCAGCCTTCGGCCGTGGCTCGACCCCGTTCAACCGCAAGCAGGGCGACCCCATGCACCCAGGGCCCAACCCATGCGTGGCGCCCATCGAGCATGGGCCGTTCTACGCTGTGAAGGTGCAACCCGGCTGCTTCGGCACGTTCGCCGGGCTGCGCACTGATGGCCACGCGCGGGTGCTGAACGAGGCCGGCCAGCCAATCAATGGGTTGTACGCGGCCGGCACCGACATGGCCAGCATCTTCGGCGGCTGGTACCCGTCTGGCGGCATCAACCTTGGGCCGGCGCTGACCTTCGGCTACGTCGCGGCAAGGCATATCAGCGGCGTCACCGCCTATGAATAGCGCCAGCGGTTGGCAAATCATGGACAGGGGCTAGGTTTGCCAATCAAACTGGGCGGGCCGACTGCATACCGACCTTATCCAAGGAGGACGATTGCCTTTGAACAAGCCCCCAGAACCTTCCCGCGGCTGGCTGGCCAGCAAGCTCCTGGCGAATGGCCAGGAACCTGATCCACGTTTCACCCTGGCCAACGAGCGCACCTTCCTGGCCTGGATCAGAACCTCCCTGGCGCTGCTGGCCAGCGGTATAGCCGTGGACATGTTCACTGCCGAGATCTTCAGCTCCGGCACCCGGCGCCTGCTGGCGGTGGCCTTGATCAGCTTGGCCTTGCTCTTGAGCCTGCCGGCGTTCGGACGCTGGCTCAACGTAGAGCGGGCCATGCGCCATAAACGGCCGCTGCCCTTCCCTCTGATTGCACCAGCGCTGTCGATCGGCGTATCGCTGGTGATGGCGTTTTTTGCCTACGCGGTGTTCTTCCATGCCTGACCCGACGCGCCTGCAGGCCGATGACGGCTTGCAGCCGGAGCGCACACTGCTGGCATGGCGTCGGACCATTCTGGCCATGGTGGTGTGCAGCTGCTTCTTTTTACGCTGGGTCCCGCAGCATGGCTGGCTGGCCGTAGGCCCAGCGATAGTCTGCCTGCTGGCCGCTGGCGCCGCCTGGTTGCGGTTACGGCGCAGCTATCAACGCAACCTGATCGGCCTGCAGGCCGAAATCATCGCATCCGGGGTGACGGTGAACCTCTTGTTGGCCGTCTGCGTGACGGTGCTGTGCGCCGTGGAGTTGTTCGCGATTCTGGCCTGGTAGCCCAGAGGCCTAGCGGGCGGCCTGCCTGGCTCGATAGTCACTATCGACAGCACCAATTTCTATCCCAAACCGGCATTCAATAACCTACCTCCATCGATTCATACCGACCGAATCCCGGAGCTTGCCCAATGAATACCTCGGCCCGCCTGCTGCTCACTGCAATCGCCGCTATCGCTGTGCTCAGCGGCTGCGCCAGCCACCCTGAACTGCGCCCATACACCCCCCAAGAGTCCCGGCAACTGCAACTGGAAGCAATCCAGCGCCACGGCCTGTCGCTGGAAGAATATGAACTGCGCAAACGCGTGATTGAGCGATCTGCCAACGAGCAAGTGATTACCGAGCGCAGCGAAGATCAAGGTGGTGCCCAAGGTTGACCCAGCGAACGCCGCCCGCAGGTTGCGGTAATAACATCGGTTAGGCTATGAAACACCGTCTGCCTGGCCCAAGCGCAACATGACCCGAGGATGCCCAATGATCGACCACCTGGACCACCTGGTACTGACGACCATCGACGTCGATGCGTGCAGCGACTTCTACACACGTGTGCTGGGCATGCAGCGCGAAACATTCGGTGCTGGGCGGTTGGCGTTTCGCTTCGGCAACCAGAAGATCAACGTGCATGTGCGCGGCCATGAGTTCGAGCCCAAGGCGCATCTACCCGTGCCCGGCGCGCTGGACCTTTGCTTTATCGCCAGCATTGCTCTGGATGAGGTGATTGCCCGCCTGCATGCAGCGCCTTGGCCTATCGTTGAAGGCCCCGTGCAGCGCACCGGTGCGACCGGCCCGATCCGCTCGGTGTATGTACGCGATCCCGACCTGAACCTGATCGAGATCGCCGAACCCCTGCCTGTTGGCTAGCACAGCTTGGCAGCCTCCAGTCACGTGCGGCTGGCCGAGGTGGACCGCCTAAAGGTATCCTTACCCGCTCAAGAGCAAGCCTTCCAGGACGGTGACCATGACCAGGCCCCTTCTGTTGCTGACTGCGGCGCTCCTTACGAGCCCGGCATTGCACGCGCAACTGATCCAGCGCCAATTGGGCGATTTCGACTTCAAGCTTGGTACCACCCCGTCGCGCAGCATGGCCCAGGGGTTGATCTCGCCGACTGCGGTGGGCGCTTTTCACGGCGGGCTGGACCTTAGCCACTCCAGCGGCTGGTACATTGGCCAGTACGCACCCAGCATGGGCGTTGCGCCGGACTCAACCCTGCGCCTGGACAGCTACACCGGCTACAAGCACCACTTCGACAATACCCTGGGTTACGAGGTGGGCCTGGTTCACTACAGCCAGCCGAACATCGCCGGTGCCGAAAGCTTTGCCCTCTACGGCGGGCTGTCGATATTGGGCAGCCGCTTCGGGGGTGCTTGGCGTGATAACCCGGACAACCGCACCGGCACGCTATTCGCCGACTTCGGCCAGTTGCCCTTGTTCGACGTGGACCTGACCGTCAAGCTCGCCCACCATCGCCTGGGAACACCCTTCACACTCGGTGACGGTAGCCAGATCAACGGCTTTTCCGACTGGTCGCTTGAGCTGTCGCGACCCTGGCTTGGTATCGATCTCAACCTGATCTACAGCAACTCCAACCTCAGCGGCAGCGGCTGCGATGCCTATGCCGGTATCAACAGCGCCTGCGAAAGCATGGTGACCCTCAAAGCCCAACGCAGCTTTTTCTGAGTTACAAGCCCCAGCGCCGGCATCAGCCCGCGCTGGCTGGCATCAGTGTCGCGATCAACGCCCGTACCGTGCCCGGCAAAGCCTGCAGCTCACGCACCAGGATGCTGCGCTCGCGCACGGCCCACGGCTCGTCCAGGTCGATGGTGACCAGCTCCATGGTCTGGCTATGCCGGATGGCGGCAGATTCGGGGATGATACCGATGCCCACCCCGGCTTCCACCAGCCGGCAGATGGCCTCGAAGCTCGACAGCTGAATCCGTAGCGAGAGGTTCAGGCCCATACGTTCCACATGGTCACGTAGAAAACTCAGCAAGGTGCTGCCGTCGTGCAGGCCGATGTGCTGGAAAGCCAGGGTCTGCTTGAACGTCACGGTCTTGCGCCCGGCCAGCTCGTGGGCCGTCGGTACGATCAGCACCAGCCTGTCGGTACTGAAATGCAGCACCTGCAAGCCGCTGGCTTCCACGGGCCCGGCGATGATGCCCATATCGCTGCTGCCATCGAGTACGCCCCGCACGATGTCCCGCGACAGGCGCTCCTGCAGGTCGACGGTGACCCCGGGGCGTTTGGCCATGAAGCCGGCAAGCACTTCTGGCAAAAATTCGGTGACGGCGGTGGTGTTGGCGAAGATCCGAATATGCCCCACCTGGTCGGTGCCGAACTGAGCGAACTCAGCTTTGAGGTAGTCGACCTGACGCATGATCAAACGGGCATGCATCAACAACTTCTGCCCTGCAGGGGTCAATTCTACGCCCCGGCTGTCACGGTACAGCAGGCGGCTATCGAGCTGTGCTTCCAAGGCCTTGATCCGGCCACTGGCGGCCGCTGGCGAGAGAAACGCCCGACGCGCGCCCTGGGTGAGGCTCGGTGACTCGCCGATATGGATGAAAAGCCGCAGGTCTGCCAGATCAAAGTGCATAGACGCTCCAGTGGATGGCGTGGCGTTCAGCATACATGAACGCGGCCTTATACAAATGCAAATTCACAGAATGCCAAGCACCTTCCATCATCGGCCCATAACAACAAATGCAGAGGCCCACGGTTATGACTGCTTGCCACTCGCCCATCGACTACAGCGCCTGGAAGGGGCGTACCGAGGATGCCGTCGATGAATTGAGCCTGAACCTGATCAAGCGCATTGCCGCCACCTTTGGGCAAACCCCACCCGCCGCAGGGCAACCCCTTCCAGCTTTATGGATGTGGTGCTTCTTCCAGGAACCAGTGGCCGAGTCACAGCTAGGCGGTGACGGCCACCCGGCTCGCGGCGGTTTCCTACCCCCGGCCGACAACCGTAACCGCATGTGGGCTGGCGGGCGGGTCGACTTCATCGCACCCTTGATCGTTGGCGCGCAGGCCCAGCGCCGCTCGACCCTGCTGCACATCGAGCAAAAGCATGGCCGCACGGGCGCCCTGCTGTTTGTCACAGTGCGTCATGAGTACCTGCAGAACGGGCAGCTGTGCGTGCGTGAAGAACAGGACATCGTGTACCGCGAACCCAACCCACCGAAGCTGCACAGCGCCCCGGCAGAAGCCCCGGCCGATTGGAGCGAAACGGTGACGCCCACACCCACCCTGTTGTTCCGGTATTCCGCCGTCACCTTCAACGGCCACCGCATCCACTACGACTACCCCTACGTCACCGGCACCGAAGGCTACGCAGGCTTAGTGGTGCACGGCCCGATGATTGCCACGTTGAACCTACAAGCGTTCATGCGCGCCAACCCAGGCAAGCAGGTGCGCCACTTCGCCTACCGCGGCGTGCGCCCGCTGACCGTGCCGGGGGCGTTCGAGGTGGCCGGCCGCATCAGTGCACCCGGCCAGGCCCGGCTGTGGGCTGGCAATGCCGACGGCGTGGCGCAAAGCGCAGACGTGGTTTTTGACTGATACCTGACTGGGAATCCCCGCATGCATACGTACGACAGCGATGACCTGAACGCCATCCGCGAGGGCGTGCGCGCCTTGTGCGCCGAGTTCGACGCCAGCTACTGGCGCAAGATCGATGAACAAAAAGCCTTCCCGCAAGCGTTCGTCAAAGCCATGACCGACGCTGGCTGGCTGTCGGCGATGATCCCCGAGGCGTATGGCGGCTCGGGGCTGGGGTTGGCAGAGGCCTCGGTTATTCTTGAGGAGGTCAACGCCTGCGGCGGCAACTCCGGTACGGTGCACGGGCAGATGTACAACATGTTCACCCTGCTGCGCCATGGCAGCGAGGAACAAAAGCGCCACTACCTGCCCAAGCTCGCCAGCGGTGAGCTGCGGCTGCAGTCGATGGGCGTGACGGAACCGACCACCGGGACCGACACCACCAAGATCAAGACCACGGCCGTGCGCCAAGGTGACAAGTACCTGATCAATGGCCAGAAGGTCTGGATCTCGCGGATTCAACACTCAGATCTGATGATTCTACTGGCGCGCACCACGCCCCTGCCTGAGGTGAAGAAAAAATCCGAAGGCATGTCGATTTTCCTGGTCGACTTGCGCCAGGCCATCGGAAACGGCCTGACAGTGCAGCCGATCGCCAACATGGTCAACCATGAAACCAACGAGCTGTTCTTCGACAATCTGGAGCTGCCTGTCAGCAGCCTGATCGGCGAAGAAGGCAAAGGCTTTCGCTACATCCTCGATGGCCTCAACGCCGAGCGCACACTGATCGCTGCCGAGTGCATCGGCGATGGCCGCTGGTTCATCGAAAAAGCCAGCGCCTATGCCCGCGACCGGGTAGTGTTCGGCCGCCCGATCGGGCAGAACCAAGGCGTGCAGTTCCCCATCGCCGAAGCCCACATCGAGCTTGAGGCAGCGGACCTGATGCGCTGGCGCGCCTGCGCCGAATACGACAGCGGGCAGAACGCCGGGGCCAGTGCGAACATGGCCAAGTACCTGGCCGCCAAAGCTTCCTGGGAGGCGGCCAATGCCTGCCTGCAGACCCACGGCGGCTTCGGCTTTGCCTGCGAATACGATGTGGAGCGCAAGTTCCGCGAAACCCGCCTGTACCAAGTGGCGCCGATCTCTACCAACCTGATCCTGTCGTACGTGGCCGAGCATCTGCTCGAGCTGCCGCGTAGTTTCTGAGGGCCTGTTCATGCAGCATACACATGCTTTGGCGGGCTTCCTTGCCGACCTGCACTACGCCCAGATCCCCAGCCCGGTATTGGACCGTACCGAAGACCTGTTCCTCGATTGGCTCGGCTCGGCCCTGGCCAGCCAGGGCGCGCACCCGATCCCGCTGTTCGAGCGCTATGCCCAGCGCATGGGCCCCGCCGAAGGCCGGGCTCGGGTGCTGACCAGTGGGCGCAGCTCTTCAGCCTACTTTGCCGCGCTGGTCAACGGCGCCGCCTCGCACTTGGTGGAACAGGACGACCTGCATAACAGCTCGGTGCTGCACCCAGCAACCGTGGTGTTCTCGGCCGTTCTGGCGGCAGCCCAAGACCTGGGCAAGTCAGGCAAGGCCTTGTTGCTGGCGGCCGTGGCCGGTTACGAAGCGGGCATTCGTATCGGTGAATTCCTCGGCCGCTCGCATTACCGGGTTTTCCACACCACCGCCACCGTCGGCACGCTGGCAGCAGCGGTGGGCGTCGGCAAACTGTTGGGCTTTGACAAAGAGCAGTTCATCAACCTGCTGGGCACTGCCGGCACCCAGGCTGCGGGGCTTTGGGAGTTTCTGCGCGATGCGGCCGACTCCAAGCAGTTGCACACCGCCAAGGCCGCCGCCGATGGCCTGCTAGCCGCTTACCTGACTGCCGATGGGCTGAGCGGCGCACGCAATATTCTCGAAGGTGACCAGGGCCTTGCTGCCGGCATGTCCAGCGACGCTGACCCGGCTCGCCTCAGCGACCGGCTGGGCACACGCTGGGCACTGGCGGAAACCTCCTTCAAGTTCCATGCCTCCTGCCGCCACACCCATCCCGCCGCTGACGCGCTGCTGCACTTGATGCAGCGCGAAGGCCTGAGCCACGAGCACATCGCCAAGGTGGTCACCCGCGTGCACCAGGGCGCCCTTGATGTGCTGGGCCGAGTCAGCGTGCCGAGCACCGTGCACCAGGCCAAGTTTTCCATGGGCACGGTGCTTGGCCTGATCGCCGTGCATGGCAGTGCCCAGCTTCTGGAGTTCCGCGACCTGGCACTGACCGACCCGCACGTCGCCAGCCTGCGCGACAAGGTCGAAATGCAACTGGACGCTGAAGTGGATGCCGCCTACCCGGCGCGCTGGCTGGGG